>NZ_JAMGZK010000055.1 GCF_025564065.1 Silvania hatchlandensis
TTGCCTGGCGGCTGTAGCGCGGTGGTCCCACCTGACCCCATGCCGAACTCAGAAGTGAAACGCCGTAGCGCCGATGGTAGTGTGGGGTCTCCCCATGCGAGAGTAGGGAACTGCCAGGCATCAAATTTAGTGTGCTGATATGGCTCAGTTGGTAGAGCGCACCCTTGGTAAGGGTGAGGTCCCCAGTTCGACTCTGGGTATCAGCACCAGTTTTTAGGTTAAAGTTCGGCACATAGAAAAGAATTTGTCTGGCGGCTGTAGCGCGGTGGTCCCACCTGACCCCATGCCGAACTCAGAAGTGAAACGCCGTAGCGCCGATGGTAGTGTGGGGTCTCCCCATGCGAGAGTAGGGAACTGCCAGACATCAATTAAGTGAAAAGGCCATCCGAAAGGATGGCCTTTTTGCGTTTATCCATTACGAAAGCATCGTGCCCGGGGCGTGAGACGCCACCGGGCCGATCAAACTCAGTGAATGACCTGTGACAAGAATGCGCGCGTACGTTCTGATTTCGGGTGGGCAAAAAACTCCTCCGGCGGCGCCTGCTCGACGATTTCTCCGCGATCCATAAAGATCACACGGTCCGCTACCGTTCTGGCAAAGCCCATCTCATGCGTTACGCATAGCATGGTCATACCCGACTGCGCCAGCCCAATCATCGTATCAAGTACCTCTTTCACCATCTCTGGATCGAGTGCCGAGGTGGGTTCATCAAACAGCATAATCTTCGGTTTCATACACAGGGAACGTGCGATCGCTACGCGCTGCTGCTGACCACCCGAGATTTGGCCCGGGAATTTGTGCGCATGCTCCGCGATACGCACGCGTTCCAGATAGTGCATGGCCAGCGCCTCGGCTTCTTTTTTTGGCATTTTACGCACCCAGACAGGGGCCAACGTACAGTTCTGTAGCACCGTCAGATGGGGGAACAAATTGAAATGCTGGAAGACCATACCCACTTCCTGGCGGACGCGCTCAACGTTACGAATATCATCGTTCAGTTCGATGCCATCCACCACAATCCGGCCTTGCTGATGCTCTTCCAGGTGGTTAATACAGCGAATGGTCGTGGATTTACCCGACCCTGAAGGCCCGCACAGAACAATGCGTTCTCCTTGCTTCACCTTCAGGTTGATGTCTTTCAGGACGTGAAATTGTCCATACCACTTATTCACGTTATCCAGTGTAATCATCGCGTCAGCGGGTGTCATAGTTATCTGGCTCATAAATTCCTCAATGCGGTGAACGCCCGGTGTTAAAGCGCTTTTCCAGATGCTGGCTATAGCGCGACATGCTAAAACAGAAAATCCAGTAGATAAGTGCAGCAAAAACATAGCCTTCTGTCGACATGCCCAGCCATGCTGGGTCGACGGTAGCCTGTTGCACGCTACTGAAGAGATCGAATAATCCAATGATAATGACCAGACTGGTGTCTTTGAACAACGCGATAATGGTGTTAACCAGGCCGGGGATCACCAGCTTCAGCGCCTGCGGCAGGATCACTAACCCCTGCGTTTTCCAGTAGCCCAACGCCAGCGATTCCGCTGCTTCATACTGACCTTTTGGCAGCGCCTGCAATCCTCCCCGAACCACTTCCGCGACATAGGCCGACTGGAACAGAATGACGCCGACCAGGGCGCGGAGCAGTTTGTCGATGGTCGTGCCTTCCGCCATAAAAAGCGGCAGCATCACGGATGACATAAACAGCACGGTGATCAGCGGTACGCCACGCCAGAACTCAATGAAAATAACGGACAGGACGCGTACGACCGGCATCGTGGAGCGGCGACCCAATGCCAGCAAAATGCCCAGCGGTAATGCACCGGCAATTCCCACAGAGGCAATAATCAGTGTCAGCGTCAGACCGCCCCACTGGCGGGTTTCGACGTGAGTGAGCCCGAGCGATCCGCCATACAGCAGCCACCAGACGATAACAGGATAAAGCACCGCCCAGCAGGCAATGTATCGCCCGCGACGCGGCAGTTTGCTCCAGAACATCGGGATGATGGAGAGCATTCCGACGATCAGCGCAACATTGATGCGCCAGCGCTGATCGTGAGGATAGAGCCCATACATAAACTGGCCAAAACGTTGGTGGATAAAGACCCAGCAGGCGCCCTCTTTAGTGCAGTCGGCTCGTGTTGTACCGACCCAGTTAGCCTGCAAAAAGGCCCAGTTCAGCAGCGGTGGGATCAGTTCCCACATCAGCCAAAAGCACACCAACGTAAGCAGGGTATTGCTCCAGCTGGAGAACAGATTCTTACGCGCCCATGTGATGATGCGTCCGTTACCGGTCCTGCCCGGAGACGCGGGGTGAGACAATACAGCTTTTGTCATCATGGCTCCTTAGCGTTCAACCAGTGCGATGCGGCGGTTATAGATATTCATCAGCAGAGAAATGGTCAGACTGATGATCAGATAAACCGACATGGTGATGGCAATGGTTTCGATGGCCTGTCCGGTTTGGTTGAGTACGGTCCCGGCAAAGAGCGAAACCATATCGGGATAGCCAATGGCCGCTGCCAAAGACGAGTTTTTCACGATATTTAGATACTGACTGGTCAGCGGGGGGATGATGACCCGCAGTGCCTGAGGCAGGATCACCTGGCGCAGGGTGACCGGGTTTGGCAGTCCGAGTGAACGAGCGGCTTCATGCTGACCATAGGGAACCGCCTGAATACCGGAGCGGATAATTTCTGCGATAAAGGCAGAGGTGTAGATCGAGAGCGCCAGGGTCAGCGCGGCAAGCTCCGGGATCAGGACCATGCCGCCGCGGAAGTTAAACCCCTGCAGCTGAGGAACATCCCAGTGCAGCGCTGGACCAAAAATGACATGCGCCAGCCACGGCAGGATCGCCAGCAGAATGAGAGTGACAGGCCATGTGCGTCGCAATTGCCCGGTTTTCATCTGCAGGTTACGGTTAAAACGGAACAGCGCGACTGATATTCCCGCCACACACACCAGCGCCACGAGCAGCGCCAGCATTCCTTCTGCGAACTGCGGGGCCGGGATATACAAACCACGATTGCTTAAAAAAGCCAGATCGAAGGCATCAACCGCCTGGCGTGGACCTGGCAGGTTACGCAGCACGGCGAAATACCAGAAAAAGATCTGCAGCAGCGGGGGGATATTACGAAAGGTCTCAATATAAACGGTGGACAGTTTGCGCAGCAGCCAGTTATCAGACAGCCTCGCGAGCCCGAGAAAAAAACCTAACAGGGAAGCAAAAACGATACACAGCGCTGACACCAGTAGGGTATTCATCAGGCCGACCAGGAATACGCGGCCGTAGGTGTCACCTTCGCTGTAATCAATTAAATGTTGAACAATGCCAAAGCCCGCGCTGCGGTCAAGAAAAGCAAAGCCCGAAGTAATGCCCCGCGTGCTCAGGTTGGTAACAGTGTTATGGAATAAATAGATCGCGACGGCCAGCACGGCGAGAATAGCGAGGATCTGAAACAGCCAGGCGCGAACCGCAGGGTTAGAAAAGGAGAAGGCTCCTTTTAGTGCTAAGCGGCGATGGGACATAAAAACCTCGGGTAACCATGACTCTGATGGGGCACTGCACTGGCAGTGCCCGTTACAGCAAAATACTTATCGCACTGGCGGTGCGTACTGAATGCCGCCGTTGTTCCAGAGGTTGTTCTGGCCACGTTTAATCTTCAACGCGCTCTCGGAACCCACGTTGCGCTCGAAGATTTCAGCGTAATTACCCACTTTTTTAATGATGTTGTACGCCCATTTGTTATCAAGCTTCAGATCTTTGCCGTAATCACCCTCTTTACCCAGCAGATGCGCCATGTCTGGCGTTGATGGGTTAGCGGCTTTCTCATCTACGTTTTTCGAGTTAATGCCCATCTCTTCGGCGTTGAGCATGGCGAACAGAGTCCAGCGAACTACGGAGTTCCATTCGTCATCCCCGCGACGCACTACCGGGCCTAAAGGCTCTTTGGAGATCACTTCAGGTAGTACCAGCCATTCCGCAGGATTACTCAGCTTGATGCGCAGGGCATACAGCTGAGACTGATCCGACGCCAGCGTATCGCAGCGGCCAGACTCCAGGGCTTTGGCGGATTCATCGGAGCGGTCGAAGGTGACCGGCGTGTATTTCATATTGTTGGCTTTGAAGTAATCCGCCACGTTCAGTTCAGTGTCGGTCCCTGCCTGGATACAGACGGTCGCGCCATCCAGCTCTTTCGCGCTCTTCAGGCCGGCTTTATTGTGCGTCAGGAAGCCGATGCCGTCGTAATAGGTCACCCCGGTAAAGGACATGCCCATTCCGGTATCGCGTGAGGAGGTCCAGGTAGTATTACGTGAAAGCAGATCTACTTCGCCGGATTGCAATGCGGTGAAGCGCTCTTTTGCGGTCAGCGGTGTATATTTAACTTTGGTGTCATCGCCTAATACGGCTGCGGCCACGCCACGACAGATATCCACATCAATACCCGAGAATTTACCGCTGGCATCAGCGTAAGAGAAACCCGGCAACCCATCACTGATCCCACACTGCACAAAGCCCTTCTTCTTTACGGCATCCAGCGTTGCACCCGCCTGAGCCTGACTGGCAATCGCAAGCAGCACACTTGCAGCGGCCAGGCTGGCCATCATCATCTTTTTCATAATGCATCCTGTGTGGCGAAAATTATCGTTATAGTGAAGCGTCTTATAAACGCTTTAACCTGTCTGTGGCTGTGGCCGACGTTAATAAAGCAAACGTGATGCCAGCTTTTGCATTAAACGTAATAAGCGATTACGCAACGCGTAAAGCAGAGTGTAGACAGGGATAATTAAATCGAGCGCCCTGAAATGGTGCGAAATTACAACCTGTGCCACAAATCAGAGCGAAAGTCTGGTGCAGTGAACGTGAAATGAAAGAGCGTGTTTCTGGCATTAATAACAGGAAGGAGGGCATTGCATCTATGCTGTGAGCCAGCGCAGATTTATTTATTAACCTAAATTTTTGGCGGGATGTTTATTTTATCTTGCGGGAATAAGGTCTGAAGAGAAAGCAAAAGCGCGGAACGATCCGCGCTTTCTGGATTACTTAGACACGGCGATGATACCCAGCGTCAGGCCTGCAATGGCCGCTGCACCGCCTGCTATCGCGCCGGCTGTTTCCCAGTTATCCTGAGTGGTCCCTTTCATACAGGTATTGGTGTGAACCAGGCGACCCTGATCGTCGTAAACCGGGACACACGGAGAATCATGCGCGCAACCCGCAAGGAGTGCGGCAAGCAGAGCAACTGAAATTAATCTTTTCATGGTGTTACCTCAAAATGAAATCTTACTTCGCGATATCGCCAGCAAGGTCTTACGCAAAGCAGGTGGCTATTTTACCACCTGTTCAAAAAGGCGATGAAGAGTGAATAATCTCAAATTATTTTGATTGTAAAAATCATGGAGAAAACGATATCGACTGGATTAAATAATGGAGAAAGTGGGGAGAGAGGCGGGCAAAAATCTCATTCTTATACCGATACATAAACAATTAATTGTTGTGCTAATTAATAAGTAAAATAAATGGTTGGTGCTCTTCGCCTGTTTATTCACTAAAGAAAAGGCGCCGGGTGGCGCCTTTAACTATTACTGTTCGCTATGACGCGTAAAGCGTCTTCGCACCACCACAAAGAAGACCGGCACAAAGAATATTGCCAGCAGGGTTGCCGAAAGCATACCGCCCATCACCCCGGTGCCCACGGCGTTTTGCGCGCCGCTGCCTGCACCATGGCTAATGACCAGCGGCATCACCCCCAGTATAAACGCCAGCGAGGTCATCAGGATGGGACGAAGTCGCATGCGGGAGGCTTCCAGCGTGGCTTCAATAATCCCTTTGCCCTCCTTATCCATCAGATCCTTGGCAAATTCGACGATCAGAATGGCGTTCTTTGCCGACAGGCCGATGGTGGTGAGCAGGCCAACCTGGAAATAGACATCGTTGTTTAAGCCACGCAAGGAGGCCGCGAGCAGGGCACCAATGACCCCGAGCGGCACCACCAGCATCACCGAGAACGGTATCGACCAGCTCTCATACAGTGCCGCCAGGCACAGGAACACCACCACCAGTGAGATGGCGTACAGGGCAGGTGCCTGGTTGCCTGACAAACGCTCCTGATAGGACATTCCCGTCCAGTCGTAACCGATACCGTTAGGCAGTTTAGCCGCCAGCTGTTCCATTAAGACCATCGCTTCACCGGTACTTTTACCCGGTGCCGCTTCGCCCAGAATCTCCATCGACGGGCTGCCGTTGTAGCGTTCGAGTCGCGGTGAACCATAGATCCAGTGCGACTGGCTAAACGCGGAGAGAGGCACCATCGAGCCGTTGGCGCTGCGCACAAACAGGCGATTAATATCTTCCGGCAACATGCGGAAAGGCGCGTCAGCCTGGACATACACTTTCTTCACCCGACCGCGATCGATGTAGTCGTTCACGTAGGTGCCACCGAGGGCGGTGGAGATGGTCTGGTTAATGTCCGACACGCTGACGCCCAGCGCCTGCGCTTTCTCCTGATCGACATCCAGCTTGAACTGAGGCGTATCTTCCAGCCCGTTTGGCCGCACGCGCACCAGCAGGTCCGGGTGCTGTTTGATCATGCCCAGCAGCTGGTTTCGGGCCTGCGTCAGCGAGGAATGTCCCAGATTAGCCTGATCAATCAATTCAAAATCGAAACCTGTTGCGGTGCCAAGCTCAATAATGGCCGGCAGGTTAAACGGGAACACCAGTCCGTCCTTGATCTGGCTAAAGGCCCGCGTTGCCCGGCTGACAATCGCACCGACGCTGTTGACCTCACCGGAACGCGCCTCCCAGGGCTTAAGGCTGATAAAGGCTATCCCTGAATTCTGCCCCTGGCCGCTAAAGCTAAAGCCGTTAACGGTAAAGACCGACGCCACGTTAGCCTTCTCGTTGTTCAGATAGTAGTGCTCAACCTGATCCAACACCTGCTGTGTGCGGGTCTGTGTCGCACCAGCCGGGAGTTGCACCATCGTCATAAACACGCCCTGGTCCTCTTCCGGCAGGAACGAGGTCGGCAGGCGCATAAAGAGCACCGTCATGCCGCCGACAATGACGATGTACACCACCAGATAGCGTCCCGTTTTACGCAAAATATGGCTGACGCTGTTGCTGTAGTGCGCCACGCTTTTGTCGAACAGGGTATTGAACCAGCCGAAGAATCCACCTTTTTTCTCATGATGCTCGCTGGGGGCCTTGAGCAGGGTGGCGCACAGCGCCGGAGTCAGGATCAGCGCCACCAGTACAGAAAGCGCCATCGCTGAGACGATAGTCAAGGAGAACTGACGATAAATCGCCCCGGTGGAGCCACCGAAGAAGGCCATCGGGATAAACACCGCCGACAGCACCATGGCGATACCGACCAGCGCCCCCTGAATCTGCTCCATCGATTTCTGCGTCGCCTCTTTTGGCGGCAGCTTGTCCTCGACCATCACTCGCTCGACGTTCTCCACCACCACGATGGCGTCATCCACCAGCAGGCCTATCGCCAGTACCATCCCAAACATGGTGAGCGTGTTAATGGAGAAGCCAAAGGCCGCCAGCACCGCAAATGTCCCCAGCAACACCACCGGCACGGCAATGGTCGGGATCAGCGTGGCGCGCAGGTTCTGCAGGAACAGGTACATGACGAGGAAGACCAGGATGATGGCTTCAAACAGCGTCTTCACCACTTCATGGATGGAGATCTTCACAAACGGCGTGGTGTCATACGGATAGACTACCTTCAGCCCCTGCGGGAAAAACGCCTGCAGCTGTGCCAGCTTGGTTTTGATCGCCGCCGCGGTATCCAGCGCATTGGCACCGGTTGCCAGCTTGATCCCCAGCCCGGTCGCCGCCTGACCATTGATTTTGGTGACCATATTGTAGTTCTCGCCGCCGGGCGCAATCCGGGCCACATCTTTCAGATGCACCATCGACCCGTCCTGATTCACCTTCAGGGTGATGTTGCCAAACTCTTCAGCCGTTTTCAGTCGCGTCTGGGCGATGATTGAGGCGTTAAGCTGCTGGCCCGGTACGGACGGCGTACCGCCGAGCTGGCCTGCGGCGATTTGGTTGTTCTGGGCTTTGAGCTGATTAATCACGTCCAGCGGGGTCAGCTGATAGGCATTGAGCGCATTCGCATCCAGCCAGATGCGCATCGCATACTGGGCACCAAACAACTGCACATCGCCCACCCCAGAGGTGCGGCTGATCGAATCTTTGACGTTAGAGGCGACATAGTCAGAGATATCATCCTGGGTCAGGTCTTTGTTATCTGAAACAAAGCCCGCCACCAGCAGGAAGCTGCTGCTCGACTTCTCTACGCCAATCCCTTGCTGCTGCACTTCCTGCGGCAGCAGCGGCATTGCCAGCTGCAGTTTATTCTGCACCTGTACCTGGGCAATATCCGGGTCAGTGCCCGACTCGAAGGTCAGGGTAATGGTCACGCTGCCCGCCGAATCGCTGGTGGACGACATGTACATCAGGTTATCGATACCGTTCATGTTCTGCTCGATCACCTGCGTCACCGTATCTTGCACGGTTTGCGCATCTGCCCCGGGGTAGGTGGCGGAGATAGCAACCGCCGGCGGTGCAATGGTGGGGTACTGGGCAACCGGGAGTTTCAGGATCGCCAGCCCACCCGCAATCATCAGAATGATGGCGAGCACCCAGGCAAAGACTGGGCGCTGGATAAAGAAGTTAGCCATACTCTGTTCCTTATCCGGCTTTCTGTGCAGTGGTGTCGGGTGTGGCCACGACCGTCACGCCAGGATGGATTTTTTGTAGCCCGCTGATGATGACCCGGTCACCATCCTGCAGTCCGTCATCGATCAGCCATTGATCGCCGACGGCCTGTGTTGCCACTACGCTTCGCGCTTCGACCTGATTTTGCGCATTCACCACCATTACGCTGGCTTCGCCACGCGGCGTTCGCGTGACGCCCTGCTGGGGCACCAGGATCGCTTTAGGCTGGATACCTTCATCAATGCGCGCCCGCACAAACATGCCGGGCAGCAGGATATGCCGGGGGTTAGGGAAGATTGCCCGTAGGGTAATCGAACCGGTACTTTCATCGACCGTCACATCGGAGAATTGCAGTGAGCCTTTGAGCGGGTAGGGCTGACCATTTTCCATCAGCAGCTGCACGGAGCGGGCATCTTCACCCGTTTGCAGGCTGGACTGCTTGAGGCGCATAAAATCATTGCTGGATTGCGTGACATCGACATACATCGGATCCAGCTGCTGCACCGTGGCCAGCGCGGAGGCCTGACCGTTGGCGACCAGCGCGCCTTCTGTGATGCTGGATTTACCGATACGTCCGCTGATAGGCGAGGTGACTTTGGTGTACGCAAGATTAATGCGTGCGCTCTCTACGCTCGCTTTGGCGGCCATTACGCTGGCATCTGCCTGTCGGGCGTCGGCTACCGACTGATCGTATTCCTGTTTGCTGACGTACTGGGTGCCGACCAGCGGCAGATAGCGCTTGACGGTCAGATGGGCAATATTCGCTGCTGCCTGCGCTTTGGCTAACTCGCCTGACGCACTGTCAAATGCGGCCTGATAGGTGGCCGGATCGATCTGGTACAGCGAATCGCCTGCTTTTATATCGCTGCCTTCCTGAAAATTGCGCTTAAGCACAATACCGTTCACCTGCGGGCGAACCTCGGCGACGCGAAAGGCATCTGTCCTGCCCGGCAGTTCGGTGGTCACCGTCAGTGGTGCACTTTTCACTACATGCACGGTAACCTGCGGTGACGGTGGTTGCTGTACCTGTCCGCCGTTATTATCACAACCCACGAGCAATGCGGCACCGATGATAAAACCGGATAAGGGTAAAAATCTGAAATGAAGCGTCATGACTATTCCTTCAAAATCCTTAACCCGCATTAACCGCACAGGGTTAAGCGTTGAGGAGAGGTAAACAGAAAACGGCGGGCGTCATAATAAAGAATGAGCGGATAGGTTTATGATTTATAAGTGCGGCGAAAGGGATGTGGGGCAAGGAAAAGGCGCAGAACAAGAACAAACAACAGGATAGCGCATTCAACATAATGAATGGATACATTTTCCTTTAGCGGCATTCATATGTTTTATGAATTAAATACTCTCGAATTATCAGTGTGAATTATAAATTACGCACATTGGCGTTTTTTGTTCAGAATTATTTTTTAGGCTGATCGATAATTCACCCTCTGACGACCATCGTCGATGTTATTTAAAAGTATTTAATACGTTAAACGAGTGAATCTCAATGGCGCGTAAAACGAAGGCTGAAGCTCTGAAGACACGCCAGTCGTTGATTGAGGCGGCGATAGAGCAGTTTGCAGCACGCGGTGTCGCAAACACTACGCTGTCGGATATCGCCGACGCGGCCCGCCTGACCCGGGGTGCTATTTACTGGCATTTCACCAGTAAAACGGAAATATTCAATGCTATCTGGCAAGAACAACGCCCGCTACGGGAAATTATTCGCGATCGACTCGTACTGGCGGAAGAGGACGATCCGTTATTGATATTGCGTGAGCAGTTTGTTACTGCTCTACAATATATTGCCCGTGATCCCCGTCAGCGTACGTTATTGCAAATCCTTTATCACAAATGTGAATTTGAAAAGGGCATGATCTCGGAAAATGAAATTCGTGAAGGGATTGGATTCAACTATGAAAATGTTCGCGGGATGCTGCAAAAATGTATCGCGCTGGGTCGCGTCTCTTCCCGGGTCAATATTGATACCACGTTAATTGTTTTTCATGGCTTTTTCTGTGGGCTGGTAAAAAACTGGTTAATGAGCCCGGAGCGGCTGGATCTGTATCAGCAGGCTCCGGCGCTGGTCGATAATATCCTGGCGACGCTACCGGCAGCACGGCTGTCACACCGTGCATATCACGCCGCTTCATAGCGGCGTCGGCCCGGTTAGTATTGCTCTGTCAGCATCGCTTGCGGATTGTGGCTCAGGGCGTGGATGGTTTGCGGCGAAACGGGTTTGCCCAGCAGGTAACCCTGCAGCGTGTTGCAGCCGAGTTGCGTTAAAAATTCCTGCTGTTCCGGCGTTTCTACCCCTTCTGCCACCACCTTCAGATTGAGCGTTTTTGCCAGCGCCACAATAGCGGAAACAATCGTGGCATCGTCACCTTCGCCGCCGAGATCTTTCACAAAAGCCCGATCAATTTTCAGCTCGCAGGCCGGGAGGCGTTTCAGATACAGCAGGCTGGAGTACCCGGTGCCAAAGTCATCGATAGAGGCTTTTACGCCCGCCTGCGTCAGCTCGGTCAGCACCCGCACGCTCTCATTCGGGTTGTTCATTGCCGTCGTTTCGGTCACTTCCAGAATCAGGGTATGAGGCGGAATATGGTGACGCGCCAGGCTGCGCATAACGGTATCAACCAATTGGGGTTGTTCAAACTGGAGCGTAGAGAGGTTCACCGCAACGGACCATTCCGTGTGACCTTCCAGATGCCACTCACGCAGCTGGCGGCAGGCTTCATCAATCACCCAGTTACCAATAGGCACAATCAGCCCGCTTTTCTCTGCCAGCGGCAGAAACTGGTCGGGTGCGAGTAACCCCTGAACCGGGTGCTGCCAGCGCAGCAGCGCTTCGAAGCCGACGATTGGCCCGACGGGGGCCTGAAATTTTGGCTGATACACCAGATGGAGTTCGTGGCGATCCAGCGCCAGCCACAGGTCATTCATCAGCTGCAGCTGTTGCTGCGCCAGCGTATTCATCGATGGCTGGAAGAAGTGATAGTTGTTACGCCCCATGTGTTTGGTGTGGTACATCGCGGCATCAGCGTTGAACATCAGTTCACGCTGGGTCTTGCCGTCATGGGGGTAGATAGCAATTCCCACGCTAAGGGTAACGACCAGTTCATACAGCTCAAGGCTGAAGGGTTTATCGATGACGTGCACCAGTGCACTGGCCAGCGACGCGGCATCGTTGGGGGTATCGATCTCCGCCAGCAGCACAAATTCATCCCCGCCAATACGCGCCAGGGTGTACTGGCCCTTAAGGGGCTGTTCCAGCCGTTCGGTGACAGCGACCAGCAGCTTATCCCCGGTGTCATGCCCGTAGGCGTCGTTTACCGCCTTGAAGCCGTCCAGATCCATAAACATCAGCGCAAAGATCGCCCCTTCGCGATCGGCTTTGTTGATCGCCTGGTCAAGACGGTCTTCGAGCAGCACGCGGTTGGGCAGGCGCGTCAGGGTATCGTGCAGGGCAAGCTGGGCCAGCTCGCGGTTCGCTTTGGCCAGCGATGAGGCAAGCAGTGATGTGCGGGCCTGCAGGCGGGCATCAAACATGGAAACCAGCAGGGTAATTCCCAGCACCGAGAGTGCGAGCACGCTTACCAGGACAGCCAGCCAACTGCCGTTCACCCCATGATGATGCATATGGCTCTGCACCGGGAACTGCGCGGCCTTCATCCCGGTGTAGTGCATCCCGGCGATGGCCACGCCCATCAGAATGGCTGCACCCGCGCGCATCAGCGTGACCTGAGCGGCATCGCGGCGTAGGCGAAACGTCAGCCACAGCGCCGCCAGTGACGCCATCAGGGCGATGACCACGGAAAGCGAAATCCAGCGCATATCCCAGACGATCGCGGGTTCAACCTGCAGGGCGGCCATCCCGGTATAGTGCATCGCGACGATACCCGAGCCCATAATCAATGCGCCTGTCAGCAGCCGACGCCGACGCAGGTGGTCGCGGCTCACCAGCCACAGAGCGAACAGAGACGCACCAATCGCAATCAGCATCGATAGCGCCGTCAGCAGCAGGTCATAATTGAGCCGCATGGAGACGTCCATCGCCAGCATGCCGATAAAGTGCATTGCCCAGATACCGATGCCCATGGCAGTCCCGCCACCCGTCAGCCAGACGCGCGCCGCGAAGCCGGCGCTATCCGCCACCCGGCCAGCCATATTCAGCGCGGTGTAGGCGGCAAGAATGGCAACAACAAAAGAGATAACCACAAGGATTTGGTCGTATTGGCTAACCAGCATGCTCTCATCAACTCATACGCAGTGAGGTATTACGTGATACCGGGTGAGACGGGCTGAGACATTATCATTCTATAGAAATGCCTCAAAGGGATTTAAGCCCGTACACTTGTCGAGGGAAAGCAGTGACTTAATCTAAATCTTCGCAGTTAATCAGCTTTAAAGGATTGACTGAATTCATGTTGCGGCACTTGTCTGTTTCCGTAGAGATCAGCTCGATCCACTGCATTAACAGTGCATCGAACAGGAAAACGGTAATCGCAAAGACGACTAACCACCAATACTTACGGATCATTCTGGGTTTCCAGCAAGGGTTGACAAGAGTGCGAGAAATATACACGAAAAATGACGGCTGAGAAGTGGGGTTACCCATGTTTACGTTCGGGGTTAACAGCAGGTGTGCGGGGGACAGAAGGGGCGGGTGAGCAGGCATAAAAAAGGCGCGTCCCCATGCCGAGTAGCGCCTTTTTAAACAAACACTTAGCTGATCGAAATCAGTTCATGCCGTATTTTTTCAATTTCTTACGCAGCGTACCACGGTTGATGCCCATCATCAGAGCAGCACGGGTCTGGTTACCGCGGGTGTATTGCATCACCATGTCCAACAGGGGCTGTTCAACTTCAGCCAGTACCAGCTCATACAGATCATTCACATCCTGACCATTCAGTTGAGCAAAATAGTTCTTCAGTGCCTGTTTAACCGAGTCACGCAGGGGCTTTTGGGTCACCTGGTCCTGGGAGTTAACGGTAGAAACGGTCAGTACGTCAGAATTTACGCGTTGTTCGAACATAGTTCTGTCAGCTCTTTATTTCATTACGCAAGATTTTCGAAGTATGCCTCCAACGCCTCCAGCTGTTCGCTGGCTTCCTCTATGGCGTTGAATGTGCGCCGAAACTGGTCATCTGGAGCATGTTCCTGGAGATACCAGGATACGTGTTTACGCGCGATTCGGTACCCCTTTGCCTGACCGTAAAAGTCATGCAGTTCCCGAATATGTGCGCATAGCAAGCGCTTTACCTCTGCCAGTGGCAGTGGGAGCAGCAACTCCCCAGTGTCCAGATAATGCTGGATTTCCCGAAAGATCCAGGGTCTTCCCTGAGCTGCACGTCCTATCATCAGAGCATCAGCTCCCGTATAGTCGAGTACAGCTCTGGCTTTAAGCGGGTCAGTAATGTCACCATTCGCGATAATCGGAATGGAAACTTTCTGCTTAACTGCCCGAATGCTGTCGTATTCAGCTTCACCATTGAACAAACAGGCGCGAGTGCGTCCATGAATGGTCAGGGCCTGGATACCACAGTCTTCAGCCAGTTGGGCAATTTCTACACAGTTACGGTGTTCCGGCGACCAACCCGTGCGAATCTTTAACGTAACAGGGACGTCCACTGCGCTGACAACCGCCGTCAGGATAGACTTCACCTGGTCGGGGTATTGCAGAAGGGCTGAACCTGCAAGCTTGCGATTCACTTTTTTGGCCGGGCAACCCATATTGATATCAATAATCTGGGCGCCACTTTCCACGTTAATACGCGCGGCATCTGCCATCTCTTCAGGCACGCTTCCGGCAATTTGCACGGTGCGAATACCTGGTTCATCAATGTGCACCATCCGTAGACGGGACTTATCGCTTTCCCAAACCTGCGGGTTAGACGACATCATCTCGGAAACGGTTAAACCTGCTCCCATCTCGTAGCACAGCGTCCTGAATGGCCGATCGGTAATACCTGCCATAGGTGCTGCGATCAGGCGATTTCTGAGCTGGTGGTGTCCGATGCGCATGAGTTAAGAAATGACCATACTGTGACTGCAAGGCGGCGTATCTTACGCATTTTTCGCACGAGATGAAAGGCCAAACTTTGAACAATCCTCTGTTGTAGATCAAGGAATCGCCGGTAAAGGCCTGCCCTTAAAAATATTAATGATATAAATCATTAACTTAATTAATTATGCTCATTTTATGGCCGCTTACAATTTCCCAAAACTTCTCATTTTTTCTTAAAGAATCATACCCCTGAGCGGGATAATCTGCTGTTTTTAGCAGCAGATTTCAGCTGTTCTTTGCGATCCAGGTCTCATTTTAGAACATGATCACTGCCTGATGTTTAATCAACGTCGTTGTTTAAATGTCAGGCAGTTGGGCAGATGCTTACTTTCTGCAACCCGTAATGCGGCACCACTCTTCTTTCTCGACCACCGGGTCGAGTGCAAAGAGATCGGCATACGCTTCACACACGCTCTCGGCCTGGCTGGCAAGAATGCCGGACAGGCCCAGTAAACCGCCGTCAACGGGCAGGACGCTGATCAATGGCGCCAGCTCACGTAACGGGCCTGCCAGGATATTGGCGACGACCACATCGGCTTTCATGGCCTCTGGCTGATCGTTTGGCAGATACAGCTCAAGGCGCTCGGAGACGCCGTTACGTTCGGCGTTATCGCGGCTGGCCTGAATCGCCTGTGGATCGATGTCGATCCCGATCGCTTTTGCGGCACCCAGCTTCAGGGCGGCGATAGCGAGGATCCCGGATCCACAGCCAAAGTCGATCACCGTTTTGCCGTCCAGATCCAGACCATCGAGCCATTGCAGACACAGGGAGGTGGTGGGGTGAGTACCGGTTCCGAATGCCAGACCCGGATCGAGCATTACGTTGACCGCGTTGGCATCCGGTACGTCGCGCCAGCTCGGGCAGATCCACAGACGTTTGCCAAACTGCATCGGGTGGAAGTTATCCATCCACTCGCGCTCCCAGTCTTTATCTTCCAGCTGCTCAATCTTGTGGACAAAACCTGCGCCCAGCAGCGGATGGTTTTCCAGAATGGCCACCACCTCATTCATGTCGGTTTCAGCATCGAACAGGCCGATGACGTCAGTGTCACCCCACAGGCGGGTTTCGCCCGGCAGAGGTTCAAACACCGGGGTGTCATGCGTGTCCTGGAAGGTGATGGAGACCGCACCGGTTTCCATCAGCGCATCACTCATTTCTTCGGCATTGGCGCCGGTCGTATTCAGTTTCAGTTGGATCCACGGCATGGCAAAACTCTTTATTTATCAGTAGAAATGACGGCTGCCTGCGGCGCAGGTTGACCAAAACGGTTCCCGACCACAAACGCCAGCAAACTCAACAGTAGCGAAGGCACAATCGGATGGAAGCCCAGGTACTGAACATTAAAGGAGGCGAGCACGGCATACAGCACGCCACCGACAATCATCGCACTCAGGGCACCGGCAGCGTTCGCGCGCTCCCAGTACAGCCCCAGCACCAGCGGCCACAGGAACACGGCTTCCAGCCCGCCAAAGGCCAGCAGATTGAGCCAGATTATCATCTCAGGCGGCTTCCAGGCCGCCAGCAGCAGCAGCGCCCCTAACAGCAGGGTGATCGCCGCCGACATCCGCTTCAGGCGTCGCTCGTTGGTCATCTGCTCCGGATGCATACTCAGGTACAGATCTTTGATGATCGTAGCGGAACTTTGCAGCAACTGGGCGTTGATTGTCGACATGATCGCCGCCATGGGTGCCGCGAGGAAGATCCCGGCGGCAAAAGGTGGCAGGACCTTGACCATCAGGGTTGGGATCACCAGATCAGGCACGGTCAGATCCGGGATCACTGCCCGGCCCAGCGCGCCCGCAAGGTGCATACCGAACATCAGGATCGCTACCACAATGGTGCCGATGATGATGCCGCGATGCACTGCCTTGCTGTCTTTGTAAGAGATACAGCGTACGGCGGTATGCGGCAGACCAATCACCCCGAAGCAGACCAGTACCCAGAAGGAGGTCATAAAGGTCGGGGAGAGGATGTCATCCGCGCCCTGCGGGGAGACCAGTTTTGGATCGATAGTCTGCAGGGTTTCCACTGCCTGACCTAACCCGCCCGCAGCATGCACTACGCCCACCAGCAGCACGATCGTGCCAATCAGCATCACCATGCCCTGCATCGTATCGTTAAGCACGCTGGCGCGAAAACCACCAAAAGCGGTATACAGCGCGATACTGATGCCAAAGATCAGCAGCCCCGTTTCGTAAGGGATACCTGCGGCGGTTTCCAGCAGGCGTGCGCCGCCGATAAACTGCACCGTCATCGCGCCCACGAACGCCACCAGTAAACTGAGGCTGGCAAGCCACACCAGCAGACGGCTCTGGTAGCGTGCAAAGAGCATATCGTTCAGCGTGACGGCATTATAACGACGCGCCAGAATGGCGAACTTTTTACCCAGAATACCCAGCGAGAGCCAGACGGCAGGGAGCTGGATCATCGCCAGCAGTACCCAGCCAAGGCCATATTTATAGGCTGCTCCCGGGCCACCAATAAACGAACTGGCGCTGATGTAGGTCGCGGTCAACGTCATGGCCAGCACGATCCCGCCCATGGAGCGACTGCCGAGGAAATATTCGTTAAGGAAAGGGCCAGTCGAACGCTTACGCATGGCATACACGGACAGACCGAATACCACCAGCAAATAGGCGATCAGCGGCAGAATGACTTCAAGCTGCATTGTCGTCCTCCAGCGAGATGTCGCGATAGATGAACTTCACCATCGCCCAGCACAGCACAATAAACACCAGCGGGATAAGCAGGCAGGCCATTTCGAACCAGTGCGGCAGGCCCGTGAACCCAATCCGGGAGTCAGGTAAGTAAGCAGCCACTAACCACGCAGCCAGATAGAGAAGGGTTAGCCACAGCGCCCAGCGGGCTTCTTTGTTGGCCTGAACAAAACGTTTGTCCATTTTTTGTCCCTGGTGGGAAAAGAAAGCGGGAATTGTACATGATGGAACTGAGCAATCCCCAGAAATAAAAAAGGCCGGATTAACCGGCCTTTTGTTGCTTACGTACGCTTATTTTTCATGAAGACCGAGCTTTTTCTCCAGATAGTGGATGTTAGTCCCACCATGCTGGAAGTTCTCGTCAGTCATAATACGCATCTGCAGTTCAACGTTGGTTTTGATACCATCGATGATCAGCTCCTGCAGCGCGTTCTTCATGCGGGCAATCGCCACATCACGGGATTCGCCGTAGCAGATAAGCTTACCAATCATTGAGTCATAGTACGGCGGTACAGTGTAGCCGGCGTAGATATGAGACTCCCAGCGCACACCAAAACCACCCGGCGCGTGGAAACGCGTGATTTTACCCGGGCTTGGCAGGAAGGTGTTCGGGTCTTCGGCGTTGATACGGCATTCCACCGCATGGCCTTTCACCACAACTTCTTCCTGCTTGATGGACAGCGGTTGACCCGCCGCGATACGCAGCTGTTCTTTGATCAGGTCAACGCCGGTGATCATTTCGGTAACCGGGTGTTCAACCTGAATACGGGTGTTCATCTCAATGAAGTAGAACTCGCCGTTTTCGAACAGGAACTCGAAGGTACCTGCACCGCGATAGCCGATATCCACGCACGCTTTAGAGCAACGTTCGCCGATGTAGCGACGCAGTTCCGGCGTGATGCCTGGTGCTGGCGCTTCTTCGACTACTTTCTGGTGGCGGCGCTGCATGGAGCAGTCACGTTCTGCCAGATAGATAGCATTGCCCTGACCGTCTGCCAGCACCTGAATTTCGATGTGGCGTGGGTTCTCGAGGAATTTCTCCATGTACACCATGTCATTGCTGAAAGCGGCTTTCGCTTCAGCTTTGGTCATGGCGATGGACTGAGCCAGATCCGCATCGTTACGCACAACGCGCATACCGCGACCGCCGCCGCCGCCGGACGCTTTGATGATAACCGGGTAGCCAATGCGTTTAGCATGGGCACGGTTAGCATCCATATCGTCGCCCAGTGGGCCGTCGGAGCCTGGTACGGTTGGGACGCCGGCTTTCTTCATGGCGGTGATCGCCGACACTTTGTCGCCCATCAGGCGAATAGTGTCAGCTTTCGGGCCGATGAAGATAAAGCCGGAGCGCTCAACCTGCTCAGCAAAGTTGGCGTTCTCAGAGAGGAAGCCGTAACCCGGGTGAATAGCCACCGCGCCAGTGATCTCAGCGGCGCTGATGATAGCCGGGATATTCAGGTAGCTTTTAACGGACGGAGCCGGGCCAATACAGACCGTCTCATCCGCCAGTAAAACGTGTTTCAGATCGCGATCCGCGCTTGAGTGCACAGCAACGGTCTTGATGCCCAGCTCTTTACAGGCACGAAGGATTCGCAGTGCAATCTCGCCGCGGTTGGCGATAACAATTTTATCCAGCATGTTCGCCTCGTTACTCGATGACGACCAGCGGCTCGTCAAATTCAACCGGCTGACCACTTTCGACCAGAATCGCTTTCACAGTACCTGACTTGTCTGCTTCGATCTGGTTCATCATTTTCATGGCTTCAACGATGCACAGGGTATCGCCTACGTTAACTTTCTGGCCCACTTCGATGAACGCTTTAGCGTCCGGGCTCGGGGTGCGGTAGAAAGTACCAACCATTGGGGAACGTACGATGTGACCACTGATTTCCGCTGCTGCTGGCGCTTCCATTGCTGGAGCGGCTGCCGGAGCGACAGCGTTAGACAGAGCTGGCTGCTGCATCATTGGTGCAGCGTAAGCCTGTTGCATCATCGGGTAGCCGACGTTTGGCGCGGCACGGCTGATGCGTACAGACTCTTCGCCTTCAGAAATTTCCAGTTCGGAGATGCCTGATTCTTCAACCAGCTCGATCAGTTTTTTAATCTTACGAATATCCATGAGTGGGTTCCGTACTCTTTGTTTAGTGTGATTGTGACAGGCGTTTTACCGCTGTCTGTAAAGCGAATGAATAGCCGTCAGCCCCCAATCCGCAGATCACGCCCGTGGCGATATCTGACAAATAGGAATGGTGGCGGAACGGCTCCCGCGCATGCACGTTGCTGAGGTGGATCTCGATAAACGGGATGCTCACCGCCAGCAGCGCGTCGCGGATAGCCACGCTGGTATGCGTAAACGCGGCCGGATTGATCAGGATATAGTCCGTTGTGTCTTTAGCCTGATGAATTCGGTCGATGATGGCGTATTCCGCATTCGACTGAAAATGGTCAAGTTCCACATTGAGCGCCGCCGCTTCGGTAGCGAGACGGTTAACAATGTCGGTTAACGACAGGGTGCCGTACTTCTCGGGTTCACGGGTGCCGAGCATATTCAGGTTCGGTCCGTTTAAAACTAAGATGTGAAACTTGTCAGCCATTGTGCCGCTATCTCCTGCGATTCTCCGGTAAAAAACAAAATATACCTTCGATGCGCGATTGTCACCCTCTCGGGGTATCAAAAACCCGTCGGGGAAACCAAAGTCGCACATTATAACGATTTCGTAGCATTTGGCAGCTAAATACTGGTCTTATCAGGGAAGATTATCAACCGCATTCGGAAAAAGCCTAAGGAAGGATAAGCGATCTGCGGGAATCCGCACACTTTCGCCCGTTATCGCCACCACTGGCGAAACTTCTTATAACGCCATGCCAGCATTATCAGCGCCAGGAGCGCATAGATGATCGGCTGCGGTGACAGAATTTTCACTGACCAAAGGTAGTGTATGGGGGCCAGGATCGCGACAAGATACACGAAATTATGCAGAAATTGCCAGCGTCGACCCAGTTTTCGCTGCGCGTACTGGGTGGAGGTCAACGTCAGGGCCAGTAAGATAATCCAGCTGATAATCCCCAGCGTTAAGTACGGGCGGGTGATCAGTTCGCGGCCAAGCAGACCCAGATTGTTGATGCCGAGTTCCAGCAGCGCATAGCTGGTGAGATGCAGGCTCGCCCAGGCAAAGCACCATAATCCCAGCAGGCGTCGGGTGCGGATCAGCAGGGGTTGTCTGGCGTAACGCGCCAGTGGAGAGATAAGCAGGGTCGCCAGTAAAAATTTCAGTGCCGTCCTGCCGGTAAAGTGCTGGATATCTTTTGCCGGATCGGCACTGAATCCGCCGTGGCTGACGGCCCAGCACAGCCATATAAAAGGAAGCAGCCCCGCCAGATGCAGGGCAACTTTCAGCCAGATAATCTGCTTTGCTGTCAGACGCACTTAGAAAAACTCCCGTAAGTCGAGGCCGCGATACAGTGACGCCACCTGGTCGGCATAACCGTTAAACAGCAGGGTGGGCTGGCGTTTAACGTCCAGTGCGCCGCCCGAGCCAATAAAACGCTCGCTGGCCTGCGACCAGCGCGGATGATCGACGTGCGGATTCACGTTGGCGTAAAAACCGTATTCGTTCGGCGCGGCAAGATTCCAGGTGGTGGGTGGACGCTCGCGGGTCAGCCTGATGCTGACAATCGATTTAATCCCTTTAAAGCCATATTTCCACGGCACGGTCAGGCGGATCGGCGCCCCGTTTTGCGGCGGCAGCGCTTTGCCGTACACCCCGACGGTCAGCAGCGTCAGCGGATGCATGGCTTCGTCAAGGCGCAGCCCTTCCACATATGGGTACTCAAGTCCGCCGCCGATAAAGCGGTCCTGCTGCCCGGGCATCACCTCTGGCGCGTAAAGGGTCTTGAAGGCGACATATTTTGCATTGCTGGTGGGTTCAACCATCGCCAGTAATTTATGCAGCGGAAAACCAATCCATGGCACTACCATCGACCAGGCTTCCACGCAGCGCATGCGGTAGATTCGCTCCTCCAGCGGGAAGCGGCGGGTTAAATCGTCATAATCGAGGGTCAGAGGTTTAGCCACTTCGCCCTCAATTTTCAGCGTCCAGGGATCGGTTTTCAGGCTCCCGGCGTTGGCGGCAGGATCGGCTTTATCCAGTCCAAATTCATAGAAGTTGTTGTAGCCCGTGACCTTCTCCTCCGGCGTTTTAGCAAGCGGACTCTGCCACTGCGCAGGCTGGGTAAAGGTGAGGGGTTTACCGGGAGGCGCTTTCGGGCGGTCGTTGCCCTTAAACCAGTCCAGCAGATCGGCGTGGGCGAGGGGAGAGAGAGTCAAGGCTCCAGCGCTGATCCCCAGCATCTTCAGGACCTGGCGACGCTTGAGCATAAAAACGGATTCCGCGGTGACATCGGTTTCCGTAAGGGGTTTGAGTTTCATGGCATCCTCCGTCATGCATTTTTCTAAGCATGACGGAGGAGAAGGGTTAACGCGAATATGTCACGAAAATTTGAAGATTAGGCAATCTTCACCAGCGTACGGCCCTGGATCTGATTGTTGACGATCTTCGCAGCAAATTCCGGCGCCTGCTCAAGGCTAATCTGGGTGGCACTCTGCGTGTAGAAAGATTCTGGCAGATCCTGCACCAGACGTTCCCAGGCCTGCGCGCGGCGTACGGCAGGGGTCATAACCGAATCCACACCCTGCAGACGGACATTACGCAGGATAAACGGCATCACCGTTGTCGGCAGGGTGAATCCCCCCGCCAGGCCACAGGCCGCCACGCAGCCGCCGTAGTTCATCTGCGCCAGCACTTTTGCCAGCACTTTATCACCGACGGTATCGACCGCCCCTGCCCAGATCTGTTTTTCCAGCGGACGGGTTTCGGCAAACTCATCGCGGCTCAGAATACGGCTGGCTCCCAGCTGACGCAGATAGTCATGGGTGCTTTCGCGACCCGACACCGCCGCCACCTGATAGCCCAGCTTGTGCAGCAGCGCGACCGCCGTACTGCCTACGCCGCCGCTGGCGCCGGTAACCACCACTTCACCAGACTCTGGACGCACGCCTGCTTCTTCCAGCGCCATTACGCACAGCATCGCGGTAAAACCGGCCGTGCCGACGATCATCGCTTTACGCCCGTCCATTCCTTTTGGCATCGGCACCAGCCAGTCACCGTTGACGCGCGCCTGCGCCGCCAGTCCGCCCCAGTGGTTTTCGCCCACGCCCCAGCCGGTCAGCAGCACCTGCTGGCCGGTATGAAAACGCGGATCTTCGCTGGTGTGTACGCGCCCGGCAAAGTCGATACCAGGCACCATCGGGAAATTACGGATGATTTTGCCGGTGCCGGTAATGGCGAGTGCATCTTTGTAGTTCAGGCTGGACCAGTCGATATCAACGGTCACGGCACCTTCAGGCAGGCGGCTCTCCTCAATAGATTGCACTGATGCCAGTGTTTTGCCTTCCTGTTGTTCTAAGATCAAAGCCTGCATACGGATTCCTTACTCAGCATGATGATGGGAAAATAATTTTTGAAGACTATACTCGCTCAGTGACGTGCAATGCCGATTTAACGCAATAAATTGCCAGATACACCCGATTTGGTAGTATGCCGATGTGTATTGCAAGTTAGCGCTCACTTGCTATCCCCATCAACTCACGGAGTAATCTCAAGGATGCGATTATCGACGAAGTTCTCCGCTTTTATCACCCTGCTTACCGGATTGACCATTTTTGTCATCCTGATCGGTTGCTCGCTGAGTTTTTATAACGCGATCCAGGGCAAGCTGGTGAACCGCATGCAGTCCGTCGCATCGGTCATCGATTCCCGTCTGGTCAGCACCTCTTTTTCCGCGCTCTCGCAACAGTTGGATGAGCTGATGGTGCCCGTGGACATTACGCAGGTTGAGATTAAGCAGGGCGATCACCGCGTTTTCATTCACACGGCGCCGCACCGCTATCGCCCTGCGGGAACGCAGTACAACACACGCGAACTGACGGTCGAGTCGCTGAAAAACCCCGGAATGAGCATCAATCTGGTCTATCAGGATCCGATGACCAGCTACTTCCGCTCACTGATGACGACCGCGCCGCTGACGATAGCGATTTTGCTGATAGTGGCGGTGATTTTCCTCGCGGTGCGCTGGTTGCGCCGCCAGTTGTCCGGGCAGGAGCTACTGGAGACGCGGGCGGCGCGGATCCTCAATGGCGAGCGCGGAGCGCAGGTACGTGGTTCCGTCTATGAATGGCCATCGCGCACCAGCAGCGCGTTGGACGCGCTGCTCTCCGACATCCAGTTTGCCAGCGATCAGCGGAGCCGGATGGACACACTGATTCGCTCCTACGCTGCCCATGACAACAAAACAGGCCTTAATAATCGTCTGTTCTTTGACAGTCAGCTGGCAACCCTGCTGGAAGACCAGGAGAAAGTCGGCTCGCACGGCGTGGTGATGATTGCTCGCCTGCCCGATTTCGATCTCCTGAAAGACAACTGGGGGCGCTCGGTGGCGGAAGAGAACCTGTTTACGCTCATCAATCTGCTCTCCACCTTTATTATGCGTTACCCCGGCGCGCTGCTGGCGCGCTATCGCCGCAGTGATTACGCGGTGCTGCTGCCGCATCGCACCCTGAAAGAGTCGGAAAGCATCGCCAGCCTGCTGCTGAAAGCGGTGGATGCGCTGCCCCCGAGCAAAATGCTCGATCGCGATGATATGGTGCATATCGGTATTTACGCCTGGCGCAGCGGGCAGGCAACCGAACAGGTCATGGAACATGCTGAAGCCGCCACGCGCAATGCGGTGCTGCAGGGGGCAAACGGCTGGGCGGTGTACGATGATTCTCTCCCGGAAAAAGGGCGCGGTAACGTGCGCTGGCGTACCCTGATTGAGCAGATGCTCACCCGGGGCGGGCCGAGGATTTACCAAAAACCGGCGGTAATGAATAACGGAGAGGTCCACCATCGGGAGCTACTGTGCCGTGTTTTTGACGGTAATGAGGAAGTGGGATCCGCCGAGTATCTGCCGATGGTTCTGCAGTTTGGGCTCTCAGAAGAGTACGATCGCCAGCAAATTTCTCGATTGATGCCATTCTTATCCTTCTGGCCGGAAGAGACGCTGGCGTTGCAGGTGACGGTGGAGTCGCTGATCCGCCCACGTTTCCAGCGCTGGCTGCGGGATCTGCTGATGCAATGTGAAAAATCGCAGCGGAAGCGGATTATTTTTGAACTTGCAGAGGCGGATGTTTGTCAACACATCAGTCGGTTACAGCCGATTGTCCGGTTGATCAGTGCGCTGGGCGCGCGCGTTGCGGTGACGCAGGCGGGCCTGACGCTGGTCAGCACCAGCTGGATTAAGGTGCTGGAGGTGGAGCTGCTGAAGCTGCATCCCGCACTGGTCAGGAATATTGAAAAACGCACCGAAAACCAGCTGCTGGTTCAGAGTCTGGTTGAAGCCTGTAAGGGAACAAAGACGCATGTATTTGCGACCGGTGTGCGGTCCAGAACCGAATGGCAGACGTTGACAGAACGCGGAGTTACAGGGGGTCAAGGCGATTTTTTCGCGGCCTCTCAGCCTCTTGACACTAATGTGAAAAAATATTCGCAAAGATACTCTGTTTAACCTGCCGTTTGGTGAGTTTTCACGTAGAATATCGCGCCTGTAGCGTAAAGTGTGACGCACAAAAAGACAGTGAACGTCCTTTAACGGATTACAAATAAAAGTGAGAAACGCAGCTGTTTGCTCAGTCCTGAGGGAGTCAGGTGCCGATTTGTAACAAAGGAAACGTACTGCACTAATTTTCACCGTAGCAGACGATTTTTGCGCCTTGTCGCTGCTGCGCGTGGTTGATAAAGTAAGCGGATTTTGTTTTCCGCCCCAGCTTTCAGGATTATCCCTTAGTATGTTGAAAAAATTTCGTGGCATGTTTTCCAACGACCTGTCCATTGACCTGGGTACCGCGAATACCCTCATCTATGTAAAAGGACAAGGCATTGTACTGAATGAGCCTTCTGTTGTGGCCATTCGTCAGGATCGTGCTGGTTCACCGAAAAGCGTTGCGGCAGTAGGCCATGACGCTAAGCAGATGCTTGGTCGTACGCCGGGTAATATCGCTGCCATTCGTCCAATGAAAGACGGCGTGATCGCTGACTTCTTTGTGACCGAGAAAATGCTGCAGCACTTTATCAAGCAAGTTCACAGCAACAGCTTTATGCGTCCGAGCCCGCGCGTTCTGGTTTGTGTGCCGGTTGGCGCCACCCAGGTTGAGCGTCGTGCTATTCGTGAATCCGCTCAGGGCGCAGGTGCGCGTGAAGTCTTCCTGATTGAAGAGCCGATGGCTGCGGCAATTGGTGCCGGTCTGCCGGTCTCCGAAGCAACCGGTTCTATGGTTGTGGATATCGGTGGTGGTACCACTGAAGTGGCCGTTATCTCGCTGAACGGCGTGGTGTATTCCTCTTCCGTGCGTATCGGTGGTGACCGTTTCGATGAAGCCATCATTAATTATGTGCGCCGTAACTACGGCTCTCTGATCGGTGAAGCCACCGCAGAGCGTATTAAGCACGAGATCGGTTCTGCTTACCCGGGTGACGAAGTTCGTGAAATCGAAGTTCGTGGTCGTAACCTGGCCGAAGGCGTTCCTCGTGGCTTTACCCTGAACTCCAACGAAATCCTCGAAGCGCTGCAAGAGCCGCTGACCGGTATCGTTAGCGCCGTCATGGTTGCCCTCGAACAGTGTCCGCCAGAACTGGCGTCCGATATCTCCGAGCGCGGCATGGTGCTGACCGGTGGTGGTGCGCTGCTGCGTAACCTCGACCGCCTGTTGATGGAAGAGACAGGTATTCCTGTCGTAGTTGCTGAAGATCCACTGACCTGTGTTGCCCGTGGTGGCGGCAAGGCGCTGGAAATGATCGACGTGCACGGCGGCGACTTGTTTAGCGAAGAGTAATCAGGTGTGAAAGGGTAGCGGATGCTACCCTTTCTCTCTGACGCGAGAGTACGCATAGCCTATGAAGCCAATTTTTAGCCGTGGCCCGTCGCTACAGTTTCGCCTGATCCTTGGGGTGTTGGTAGCGCTTGGTGTCATTATTGCCGATAGCCGCCTCGGTACGTTCAATCAGATCCGAACGTACATGGATACTGCCGTCAGTCCTTTCTATTTTATTTCAAATGGTCCCCGTGAATTACTCGACAGCGTGTCGCAAACCCTGTCTTCACGCGATCAGCTCGAGCTTGAAAACCGCGCCTTACGTCAGGAACTGCTGCTGAAAAACAGCGAGCTGCTGATGCTGGGTCAGTACAAGCAGGAGAACGCCCGTCTGCGTGAGCTTCTGGGTTCCCCGCTGCGTCAGGATGAGCAGAAGATGGTGACTCAGGTGATCTCTACCGTTAACGATCCGTATAGCGATCAGGTAGTGATCGACAAAGGCAGCGTCAATGGCGTGTATGAAGGCCAGCCGGTCATCAGTGATAAAGGCGTTGTCGGCCAGGTGGTGGCGGTTGCCAAGCTCACCAGCCGCGTACTGCTGATTTGCGATGCGACTCACGCGCTGCCTATCCAGGTACTGCGTAACGACATCCGCGTGATTGCGGCCGGTAACGGCTGTACCGACGACCTGCAGCTGGAACATCTGCCGGCTAATACCGATATTCGGGTTGGCGATGTGCTGGTGACCTCGGGTCTGGGCGGTCGTTTCCCGGAAGGTTATCCGGTGGGCGTTGTCTCATCCGTGAAGCTGGATACCCAGCGTGCTTACACCGTGATTCAGGCGCGTCCGACCGCGGGCCTGCAGCGCCTGCGCTATCTGCTGCTGTTATGGGGTGCCGATCGTAACGGAACCAACCCGATGACGCCGGAAGAAGTGCATCGCGTAGCCAATGAACGCCTGATGCAGATGATGCCGCAGGTTCTGCCTGCGCCAAACTCCATGGGACCGCCTGCGCCGGTACCTGCACCTGCAACGGGGCTGACCCAACCGACGCCTGCTACACCGCCACCGCGACTCTCCTCGGGAGGGCAATAGTGGCCAGCTATCGTAGCCAGGGACGCTGGGTTATCTGGCTCTCATTTCTGATCGCGTTGTTGCTGCAAATCATGCCCTGGCCGGATAACATCCTTGTTTTCCGGCCAAATTGGGTACTACTGATTCTGCTCTACTGGATCCTCGCTCTGCCGCACCGCGTAAATGTGGGCACAGGTTTTGTGATGGGTGCCATACTGGATCTCATCAGTGGCTCGACGCTTGGCGTTCGCGCCCTGTCCATGAGCATCATCGCCTATCTGGTCGCACTGAAATTCCAGCTCTTTCGTAATCTGGCGCTCTGGCAACAGGCGCTGGTGGTTATGCTGTTATCGCTTGCTGCGGATATCATTGTTTTCTGGGCAGAGTTTTTAGTGATCAACGTCTCTTTCCGTCCGGAAGTGTTCTGGAGTAGTGTAGTAAACGGTGTGCTCTGGCCATGGTTATTCCTGCTGATGCGTAAGATTCGCCAGCAATTTGCCGTGCAATAAAAGGTTTCTATGACGTCTTTGTATCTCGCTTCCGGCTCCCCGCGCCGTCAGGAACTCCTGACCCAGTTAGGGGTGTCTTTTGAACGTATCGTGACCGGCATTGAAGAACAGCGTGCCGCGGGCGAAAGCGCACAACAGTATGTTTCTCGTCTTGCGCGGGAAAAGGCACAGGCAGGCGTGGCTCAGACGCCGCGCGATTTGCCGGTGCTTGGAGCTGATACCATCGTGATCCTCAACGGTGAAGTCCTCGAGAAACCGCACGATGCCGCGCATGCGGCGCAAATGCTGCGTAAATTGTCCGGGCATACGCATCAGGTGATGACCGCCGTCGCGCTGGCAGACAGTCAGCACGTGCTGGACTGTCTGGTTGTCACCGATGTCACGTTCAGAGTACTCACAGAAGAGGATATCGCTGTTTATATCGCCAGCGGTGAACCTATGGATAAAGCAGGTGCATACGGTATTCAAGGGTTGGGTGGCTGTTTTGTCAGGAAGATTGCTGGCAGCTATCACGCCGTAGTCGGCTTACCGCTGGTGGAAACGTATGAGTTGCTGAGCAATTTTAACTCACTACGTGAGGGAAGGGATAATTATGACGGCTGAATTGTTGGTAAACGTAACGCCATCCGAAACGCGTGTAGCCTATATCGATGGCGGAATTCTTCAGGAAATTCATATCGAGCGCGAAGCGCGGCGCGGGATCGTAGGCAATATCTACAAAGGTCGCGTCAGTCGTGTTCTGCCGGGTATGCAGGCGGCATTTGTAGATATTGGCCTTGATAAGGCCGCGTTCCTGCATGCATCTGACATCATGCCGCATACCGAATGCGTGGCGGGTGAAGAGCAAAAACAATTTACCGTGCGTGATATCTCCGAACTGGTGCGTCAGGGCCAGGACCTGATGGTGCAGGTGGTGAAAGATCCGCTTGGTACCAAAGGCGCACGTCTCACTACCGACATCACGTTACCCTCCCGCTATCTGGTCTTTATGCCCGGTGCTTCTCACGTTGGCGTTTCGCAACGTATTGAGAGCGAAACCGAGCGCGAGCGCCTGAAAAAAGTGGTTGGCGCTTACTGCGACGAGCAGGGCGGATTTATTATCCGCACCGCGGCTGAGGGGATTAGCGAAGACGATCTGGCCTCGGATGCCGCCTACCTGAAACGCGTCTGGACAAAGGTGATGGAGCGTAAAAAGCGCAACCAGACCCGCTACCAGATGTACGGTGAGCTGGCGCTTGCCCAGCGCGTGCTGCGCGACTTTGCCGATGCTCAGCTCGATCGCATTCGCGTCGACTCTCGTCTGACGTATGATGCGCTGCTGGAGTTTACTGCTGAGTACATTCCCGAGATGCCCGGCCTGCTGGAGCATTACAGCGGACGTCAGCCGATCTTCGATCTGTACGATGTTGAAAATGAAATTCAGCGCGCGCTTGAGCGTAAGGTTGAGCTCAAGTCCGGTGGTTATCTGATTATTGATCAGACCGAAGCGATGACCACGGTGGATATCAATACCGGGGCGTTTGTTGGCCATCGCAATCTGGACGACACCATATTTAACACCAACATCGAAGCAACGCAGGCCATTGCTCGCCAGCTTCGTCTGCGCAATCTGGGTGGCATTATCATCATCGACTTTATCGATATGAGTAATGAAGATCACCGTCGCCGCGTTCTGCACTCGCTGGAGCAGGCGCTGAGTAAAGATCGCGTTAAAACCAGCATCAATGGCTTCTCGCAGCTGGGGCTGGTGGAGATGACCCGCAAGCGCACCCGTGAAAGCGTGGAGCATGTGCTGTGCAACGAATGCCCGACCTGCCATGGCCGCGGCACGGTGAAGACCGTGGAGACGGTCTGTTATGAGATCATGCGTGAGATTGTCCGCGTTCATCATGCCTACGACTCCGACCGATTCCTGGTCTATGCTTCTCCCTCAGTGGCCGAAGCCCTGAAAGGGGAAGAGTCGCATGCCCTGGCAGAAGTGGAAATTTTTGTCGGCAAACAGGTCAAAGTACAAATCGAGCCGCTCTACAATCCGGAGCAGTTTGACGTGGTGATGATGTAACCCGCAGCATGCTGCGAGATAAGAACGGCTGACAAGGAGCGACGCGTGAGGCGACTGCCGGGGATTTTATTGCTTACAGGGGCAACGCTGATTGTGATTGTCGCGCTGCTCGTAAGCGGGCTGCGTCTCGTATTGCCGCATCTGGACAGCTGGCGTCCACAGTTGCTGGAGAAAATTGAAACCGCCACTGGTGTGCCTGTGGCGGCAAGCCAGCTCAGCGCAAGCTGGCAAAATTTTGGCCCGACCCTCGACGTGCGCGACATCAACGCCCAACTGAAAGATGGCGGCTATCTCAAAATCAACCGCGTAACTCTGGCGCTGGACGTGTGGCAAAGCCTGCTGCACCTGCGCTGGCAGTTTCGCGATCTCACCTTTTATCAACTGCAGTATCTGACCAACACCCCACTGCGCAGCGATGAGCAGGGCGACGGCTTTGAAGCCAACCGCATCAGCGATCTGTTCCTGCGCCAGTTTGACCACTTTGATCTGCGCGACAGTGAAATCAGCTTTATCACCCTTTCCGGGCAGCGCGCAGAACTGGCTATTCCCCAACTGACCTGGCTTAATGGCAAAGATCGGCACCGCGCCGAGGGGCAGGTGAGCCTCTCCAGCCTCAACGGCCAGCACGGCGTGATGCAGGTACGTATGGATCTGCGCGACGACGATGGTCTGCTGAATAACGGCAAGGTATGGCTGCAGGCGGACGATGTGGACGTCAAACCCTGGCTCGGGGAGTGGTTGCAGCAGAACATGCAGCTGGAAACCGCTCGCTTTAGCATCGAAGGCTGGATGACCCTCACTAAAGGCCAGTTCGCCAGCGGTGATATCTGGCTCAAACAGGGGGGAGCCAGCTGGGCCGGCGAACGCCGTCAGCATCAGCTCTCCGTCGATAACCTTACCGCACATGTGACCCGCGAACAGGGCGGCTGGCAGTTCGCCATCCCGGACACCCGCATCACAATGGATAACAAACCCTGGCCACGCGGCGCACTGGCGCTGGCCTGGATCCCGGCGCAGGACGTTGGCGGTGTCGACAGCAAGCGCAGCGACGAGCTGCGCATCCGCGCCAGCAACCTGAAGCTCGAAAGCCTCGAAGGCTTGCGTACCCTCGCGGGCAAGCTCTCTCCGGCGCTGGGTGAGATCTGGCAGGCTACGCAGCCGGTCGGGGCCATCAACACCCTGGCGCTGGATATTCCTCTGCAGGCCACCGAGAAAACCCGCTTTAACGTCGCGTGGACCGATTTAGCCTGGAAGCAGTGGAAGATGCTGCCGGGGGCCGAGCATTTCAGCGGAACGCTGGAAGGCAGCGTGGAGGATGGCCGTCTGACCGCCAACATGCGTGAGGCGAAAATGCCTTACGAAACCGTTTTCCGCGCGCCGCTGGAAATCGAAAAAGGCACGGCGACCCTCAACTGGCTGAAAAACGAAAATGGCTTCCAGCTCGACGGGCGCAATATCGACGTCAAAGCCAAAGGGGTGCATGCCCGGGGCGATTTCCGCTATTTACAGCCGACGGGTGATGAGCCCTGGCTGGGGATCCTGGCGGGCATCAGCACTGACGATGGTGCCCAGGCCTGGCGCTATTTCCCGGAAAACCTGATGGGTAAAGAGCTGGTGGATTACCTGAGCGGTGCCATCCAGGGAGGCCAATCCGATAACACCACGCTGGTGTATGGCGGCAATCCACACCTGTTCCCGTATAAGCACAACGAAGGGCAGTTCCAGGTATGGGTGCCGTTACGCAACGCCACCTATGCTTTCCAGCCGGACTGGCCTGCGTTAAAGAACCTGGATATTACGCTCGATTTCATCAACGACGGCCTGTGGATGAAAACGGATCGCGTGGCGCTGGGGGGCGTGACGGCGAGTAATCTGGCGGCGGCGATCCCGGACTATTCGAAAGAAAAGCTGCTGATTGACGCCGATATTAACGGGCCCGGCAAAGCCGTTGGACCCTACTTCGACGAGACACCGCTGGATGATTCGCTGGGTGCCACACTCAAGCAGCTCCAGCTGGATGGCGATGTGAATGCTCGCTTACATCTGGATATTCCACTGGATGGTACCCTGACCACCGCCAAAGGCGAGGTCAGGCTCAAAAACAACAGCCTGTTGATCAAGCCGCTGGACAGCACCCTGACCAATCTGAGCGGCCAGTTCAGCTTTGTTAATGGCGACCTGAAAAGTGGGCCGCTGACCGCCAGCTGGTTTGGTCAGCCGGTCAATGTCGATTTCTCAACCACCGAAGGCAACAAAGCCTATCAGGTGGCGGTAAATCTGGATGGCAACTGGCAGCCTTCGCGGATGCATGTGCTGCCAAAACCTGTCAGTCAGTCCCTTGAGGGGCGCGTGCCGTGGAAAGGTAACGTCGCGATTACTCTGCCGTATCGTGGCGATGCGCATTATAAAGTCGATATTAACGGCGACCTGAAGAACATCAGCAGCGACTTACCGTCGCCGCTGGCTAAGAACGCAGGAGAAGCGCTGCCGGTGAAACTGGCGGTCGACGGGGATCTCAACAGCTTTACCCTGAGCGGCAACACCAGCAGTAAGAATCACTTCAACAGCCGCTGGCTGCTGAACCGTAAGCTGACGCTGGATCGTGCCATCTGGACCACTGACAGCCGCACGCTGCCGCCGTTACCGGAGCAGCCGGGTATCGAACTGAATTTGCCGCCGATGGACGGCGCACAGTGGTTAGCGCTTTTCCAGCGCGGAGTCGGGCAAAATGTGGATGATGCCGCGCAGTTCCCGCAGCACATCACCGTGCGTACGCCTGCGCTGGCACTGGGCGGACAGCAGTGGAATAACCTGAGCATTGTCTCGCAGCCCACGGCGAACGGGTCGAAAATCGATGCGCAGGGGCGGGAGATCAACGCCACGGTACTGATGCGCAATTCGGCACCCTGGCAGGCGAATATCCGCTATCTCTATTACAACCCGGCGGCAGCCACCTCCGGCAGCGGGAGCAACTCCTCTGTGCTCGCAAACGCCAGCCAGATTAATTTTTCCGGCTGGCCTGATTTACAGCTGCGCTGCGCCGAATGCTGGCTGTGGGGGCAGAAGTATGGCCGTATCGACGGCGACTTCGCCATTAAGGGCAACACCTTAACTCTGGCGGGCGGGCTGGTGGATACCGGCTTTGCCCGTCTGACAGCCAACGGCGAGTGGGTGAACGGCACCGGTGAGCAGCGCACCTCGCTGAAGGGGCAGTTGAAGGGCCGCAAGCTGGATGCGGCCTTCAACTATTTCGGTGTGAATACGCCGGTTCGCGATTCGTCGTTTGACGTCGATTACGATCTGCACTGGCGCAACCCGCCGTGGCAGCCGGACGAGGCCTCGCTGAACGGCATCCTGAAAGCCCGGCTCGGCAAAGGTGAAATTGCCAATGTAAGCACCGGTCATGCTGGACAACTGCTGCGCCTGCTCAGCTTTGACGCGCTGCTGCGCAAGCTGCGTCTGGACTTTAGCGACACCTTCGATGAAGGCTTCTACTTCGACTCCATCAACAGCACCGCGTGGATCAAAGACGGCGTCCTGCACACCGATGATACGCTGGTCGATGGACTGGAGGCGGATATCGCCATGAAAGGCTCCGTCAATCTGGTCCGCCGCGAGCTCAACATGGAAGCCGTCGTGGCACCGGAGATTTCGGCGACCGTTGGCGTAGCGGCGGCCTTTGCGGTCAACCCGATAGTCGGTGCGGCGGTGTTTGCCGCCAGTAAAGTACTGGGGCCGCTGTGGAGTAAAGTCTCGATTCTGCGTTATCGCATTACTGGCCCGGTCGATAAACCACAGATTAATGAAGTGCTGCGTCAGCCGCGCAAAGATGCACAGCAATGATTTGACGCGGGCAATTAATTGCCTCACTCTCAATAGATAAGATCTTAGATACGTCCTGTGGACGGCAACGAACGAGTAGCAAAACGATGAGTCTGAACCTGGTAAGTGAACATCTGCTGGCAGCGAACGGCCTGAGCCATCAGGACCTGTTTTCCATTCTTGGTCAACTGACCGAGCGCCGTCTCGACTACGGCGATCTCTACTTTCAGTCGAGCTATCACGAATCCTGGGTTTTAGAAGACAGCATCATCAAAGATGGTTCTTATAACATCGATCAGGGCGTCGGTGTTCGCGCCATTAGCGGTGAGAAAACCGGTTTTGCCTACGCAGACCAGATTAACCTCACCGCGCTGCAGCAGAGCGCCCAGGCGGCGCGTACCATCGTGCGCGAAAATGGTGATGGTCGCGTGAAGACGCTGGGCGAAGTTCAGCATTCAGCGCTGTATACCAGCATCGATCCGCTGCAGAGCTTAAGCCGCGAAGAGAAGCTGGATATTCTGCGTCGCGTCGACAAAGTCGCGCGTGCTGAGGATAAGCGCGTGCAGGAAGTGTCTGCCAGCCTGAGCGGTGTGTATGAGCTGATTCTGGTGGCAGCAACCGACGGCACCCTCGCTGCCGACGTGCGCCCGCTGGTGCGTTTATCCGTCAGCGTGCTGGTGGAAGATGACGGCAAGCGCGAGCGCGGTTCAAGCGGTGGCGGTGGTCGTTTCGGTTACGAATGGTTCCTCGGCCTGGAAGAGGGTGAAGTCCGCGCCGACGCGTGGGCGAAAGAGGCCGTGCGCATGGCGCTGGTTAACCTGTCAGCCGTGGCGGCACCTGCGGGTACGCTGCCGGTAGTCCTGGGCGCAGGCTGGCCTGGCGTACTGCTGCACGAAGCGGTCGGTCACGGTCTGGAAGGCGATTTCAACCGTCGCGGCACCTCTGTATTCAGCGGTCATATGGGTGAGCTGGTGGCATCTGAACTCTGCACCGTGGTCGATGACGGCACCATGACCGATCGTCGTGGCTCCGTATCCATTGACGATGAAGGGACGCCGGGTCAGTACAACGTGCTGATCGAAAATGGCATCCTGAAAGGTTACATGCAGGACAAACTGAATGCGCGCCTGATGGGCGTGGCACCAACCGGTAACGGCCGCCGAGAATCTTACGCGCACCTGCCAATGCCGCGCATGACCAACACTTACATGCTGGCGGGCAAGTCCACGCCGCAGGAGATCATCGAGTCGGTAGAGTACGGGATCTTCGCGCCAAACTTTGGCGGCGGTCAGGTGGATATCACCTCGGGTAAATTTGTCTTCTCAACCTCAGAAGCCTATCTGATTGAAAAGGGCAAAGTGACCAAAGCGGTGAAGGGCGCAACCCTGATTGGCTCCGGCATTGAAGCGATGCAGCAGATCTCGATGGTCGGTAACGACCTGAAGCTGGATAACGGTGTCGGCGTGTGCGGCAAAGAGGGACAGAGCCTGCCTGTTGGCGTCGGTCAGCCGACCCTGAAAGTGGATAACCTGACCGTCGGCGGTACTGCCTAATCGTGCATCAAGAAGCCCTCTGCTCGAGGGCTTCTGTTTACTCCTTTCTGCCCCGCATCTCCTTAAACAGCGCCGCCACCTGCACAAAATAATCCGTCAGATAGTTGATGCACACCTGCACCTTCAGCGGGAGTTTGTCCTTTTCCGTATACACGGCATACACCGGACGTGGATCGGACTGGTAGCGCGGGAACAGGATCTCCAGATCGCCGCTGTTGATTTCGTTGATGACCCACATCAGCGGGACGTAAGCGATTCCAGCGCCCGCCACCAGCCAGCGGGAAATGGTCATCGGATCGTTGGTCACGAAGCGGCCCTGCGGGAGCAGGGTGGTGGAGAGCCCTTCGGGGGCAATCAGCTCAAATTCGTTGTCCGGCCGCACGCTGTACTCCAGCCAGGCATGATTGGCGAGATCGGCTGGTTTTTCCGGAATCCCCGCCCGCGCCAGGTACTTTTTCGCCGCGCATACCACCATCGGCATGCTGCCCAGACGACGGGAGAAAAGGCTCGAATCCTGCAGCGCACCCACGCGGATTACCACGTCCAGCCCGTCGGCAATCAGGTCCGGGGCCGGAATACCGGTGACTAAATTCACCGTCAGCCCCGGATATTCCTGCAGCATATCGGCGGTCATCGCGGCCAGCACATTTTGTGCCATAGTTGATGAACAGCCAATGCGCAGGGTGCCAATGGGGGTGTTGTTGAAGGCGTAGAGTTGCTCATGCACCGACTGCGCCTCATACAGCATCCGCCGACAACCCTGGTAATAAATCTTCCCGGCTTCCGTCAGACCGATGCTGCGGGTGCTGCGATTAAGCAGCTTCACCTGGAGATCATTTTCCAGTTTGGCGACGGTCTGGCTTATCGATGAGACGCTCATCTGTAATTGCCTGGCGGCGGCGGTAAAAGACCCCAGCTCAACCACTTTGGCAAATACCGACATTCGTTTAAGACGTTCCATTGTTCACTCTGGCTTAAAAGTGATTTAGATCACATATGATAGATAACAGCATAACAGTTACGCTAATATATTATTCATACATTATAGCGACACCACTCTCGCCCCGGCTGTTCTTGCTACTTTTGCGGTGGTGTAAGCATAAAAATTCTGTCGCCTGCTCGCTCTCTAATCAAGGTCAACATGAGTCTGTTTCCCGTTATCGTGGCGTTCGGTTTATCGTTCCCACCGATATTTTTCGAACTGCTTTTATCACTGGCGATTTTCTGGCTGGTGCGAAAGGTGCTGGCTCCTACCGGGATCTATGATTTCGTCTGGCACCCTGCATTGTTCAATTCTGCGCTGTATTGCTGCCTGTTCTATCTGGTATCGCGCCTGTTTGTTTGAGGTAGATGTGAAAACGCTAACAAAAAAAATCTCCCGTACCGCCATTACCATGGCGCTGGTCATCCTCGCGTTCATCGCTATTTTTCGCGCGTGGGTCTTTTACACCGAATCACCCTGGACGCGTGACGCGCGCTTCAGCGCCGACATCGTGGCGATTGCCCCGGATGTGGCGGGGCTGATCACCGCCGTCAACGTGCATGACAACCAGCTGGTCAAAAAGGATCAGGTGCTGTTTACCATCGATCAGCCGCGTTACCAGAAAGCGCTGGAAGAGGCAGAAGCGGACGTGTCCTATTACACGGCACTGGCCTCAGAGAAACGCCGGGAGGCTGGCCGCCGTAACAAGCTGGGGGTGCAGGCGATGTCCCGCGAGGAGATCGACCAGTCCAATAACCTGCTGCAAACCGTGCTGCACCAGCAGGCAAAGGCCGAAGCCACGCGCGATCTGGCGAAGCTCGATCTGGAACGTACGGTAATCCGCGCCCCGGCTGATGGCTGGGTGACCAACCTTAACGTCTATACCGGTGAATTTATTACCCGCGGCTCTCCCGCCGTGGCGCTGGTCAAACAGCACTCCTTCTACGTCCTCGCCTACATGGAAGAGACCAAGCTGGAAAACGTCCGTCCGGGTTATCGGGTGGAAATTACCCCGCTTGGCAGCAACCGTGTCCTGAAAGGGACGGTCGACAGCGTAGCGGCAGGGGTAACCAACTCCAGCGCCACCCGCGACAGCAAAGGGATGGCGACGGTCGATTCCAATCTTGAATGGGTACGCCTGGCCCAGCGCGTGCCGGTGCGCATTCGTCTGGACGATCTGCGGGGCAATATCTGGCCTGCGGGCACCACCGCCACAGTGGTGATCACCGGCGAGAAAGATCGGGATGCCAGCCATGACTCCCTGTTTCGCAAAATCGCCCACCGCCTGCGTGAGTTCGGTTAATCGCTATGGGCATTTTTTCCATCGCCAGCCAGCACCTGCGCTTTGCGGTTAAGCTGGCCTGCGCCATCGTGTTGGCGCTGTTTGTCGGGTTCCACTTTCAGCTAGAAACGCCCCGCTGGGCGGTACTGACGGCGGCGCTTGTTGCCGCGGGTCCGGCATTTGCGGCAGGGGGGGAACCGTACTCCGGTGCAATTCGCTATCGCGGGATGCTACGTATCGTCGGTACCTTTATTGGCTGTATTGCCGCGCTGACGATCATTATTCTGATGATCCGCACGCCGCTGCTGATGCTGATGGTGTGCTGTATCTGGGCCGGTTTCTGTACCTGGATCTCCTCCCTGGTGCGGGTTGAAAACTCCTATGCGTGGGGGCTTTCCGGCTACACGGCGCTGATCATCATCATCACCATTCAGGCCAATCCGCTGCTGACCCCGCAGTTCGCATTAGAGCGCTGCAGCGAGATCGTGCTGGGGATTGTCTGCGCGATCGTCGCGGATCTGCTGTTCTCCCCCCGCTCAATCAAGCAGGAAGTGGATCGGGAGCTGGATGCGCTGATCGTCGCCCAGTACCAGCTGATGCAGCTGTGCATCAGGCACGGTGACAGCGAAGAGATGGATAACGCCTGGGGTGCGCTGGTTCGTCGCACCGCCGCGCTGGAAGGGATGCGCAGCAACCTGAACATGGAGTCTTCCCGCTGGTCGCGGGCCAATCGCCGTCTGAAAGCGATCAATACCGTGTCGCTGACCCTGATCACTCAGGCCTGCGAAACCTACCTGATTCAAAACACGCGCCCGGAGGCGATCACCGATACCTTCCGCGAACTGTTCGAAACGCCCGTCGCAACCGTTCAGGACGTGCATAAGCAGCTGAAGCGCATGCGGCGGGTGATCGCCTGGACCGGCGAGCGCGACACCCCGGTGACCCTCTACAGCTGGGTCGGGGCGGCGACGCGCTATCTTCTGCTCAAACGCGGCGTGGTCAGCAACACCAAAATCAGCGCCACGGAAGAAGAGGTGTTGCAGGGCGAAGTGGTGATCAAAGCCGAGTCGGCGGAACGCCATCATGCGATGGTCAACTTCTGGCGAACAACCCTTGCCTGTATGCTCGGCACGCTGTTCTGGCTGTGGACCGGCTGGACCTCCGGCAGCGGCGCGATGGTGATGATTGCCGTGGTCACGTCGCTGGCAATGCGCTTACCCAACCCGCGGATGGTGGCGCTCGATTTTCTGTACGGTACGCTGGCGGCACTCCCGTTGGGGGCGTTTTATTTCCTGGTGGTGCTGCCCTCGACCCAGCAAAGCATGCTGCTGCTGTGCATCAGTCTTGCTGTGATGGCCTTCTTTATCGGCATCGAAGTGCAGAAACGACGCCTTGGCTCGCTGGGGGCGCTGGCGAGTACCATCAATATTCTGGTGCTGGATAACCCGATGACGTTTCACTTCAGCCAGTTTCTGGACAGCGCGCTGGGGCAAATCGTCGGCTGTTTCCTGGCGATGATGGTGATCCTGCTGGTGCGCGATAACTCCCAGGCGCGAACCGGTCGGGTGCTGCTGAACCAGTTTGTCTTTGCGGCGGTGTCGGCGATGACCACTAACACCGCCCGGCGTAAAGAGAACCATCTCCCGGCGCTGTATCAGCAACTTTTTTTACTGCTGACGAAATTCCCGGGCGATGTCGCCAGGTTTCGCCTGGCCCTGACGCTGATCATCGCCCACCAGCGTCTGCGCAATGCCCCGATACCGGTCAACGACGACCTCTCGGCGTATCACCACCAGCTTCGACGCACCGCTGATCAGGTGATTAGTGCCTCGAATGACGATAAACGGCGGCGCTACTTTGCCCAACTGCTGGAAGAGCTGGATATCTATCAGGAAAAGCTGCGGATCTGGCAAGCGCCGCCGCAGGTCACCGAGCCGGTTACAAGACTGGTAGGGATGCTGCACCGCTACCAGCATGCGCTGATCGACAGCTGATTACCCTCAAAACCGACGTCATAAACGGCGGTTTTTTGTAGCTATACTTACCGGGCAAGCTCATAAATCCAGAAAGGGAGGATACATGACTACCCAGGCTCTGCAGGACAGTGCGCTCTTTCAGACAGGCTATCTGGTTGATGGCGTATGGAAAACCCTCGACACAACCTTTGATGTGCTTAATCCGGCCACCGGCGCGGTGATCGCCCAGGTAGCGAAAGCCGGTAAAAAAGAGACGGAAGAGGCCATCGCCGCCGCAAGCCGCGCTTTCCCGGCGTGGCGGGCCAAAACCGCGAAAGAGCGCTCGACCATCCTTTATCGTTGGTACGAGTTAATCATTGAGAACAAGCAGTGGCTTGGTCAGCTGATGACCACCGAGCAGGGCAAACCGCTGAAGGAGGCGGAAGGCGAAGTCGAGTACGCCGCGAGCTTTATTCAGTGGTTTGCCGAGCAGGCCAAGCGTGCGAACGGCGAAATCATCCCGCCTGCTAAAGCGGGCTCGCGCATTCTGGCAACGCGCGAACCGATTGGCGTAGTCGCCGCCATTACGCCGTGGAATTTCCCGATGGCGATGCTGACCCGTAAGCTCGGCCCCGCGCTGGCCGCAGGTTGTACCGGGGTCATCAAACCGGCGAACAACACTCCGCTCAGCGCGTTTGCGCTGCTTACCCTCGCGAAGAAGGCTGGTGTCCCTGATGGGGTGCTCAACGCGGTGGCGGGCAACACCCAGCAGATCAGCGATGCGATCATGGCCAGCCATGAGGTGCGGAAAATTTCGTTTACCGGGTCGACCGCGGTGGGCAAAACGCTGGTGCGTAATTCCGCCGAGACCATGAAAAAAGTCTCTATGGAGCTGGGCGGTAACGCGCCGTACATCGTCTTTGACGATGCCGATATCGATGCGGCCGTGAAAGGCGCCATCGCCAATAAATTCCGCAATGCGGGCCAGGTCTGCGTCAGCGTCAACCGCTTCTACATTCACGAGTCGGTGTATGACGATTTCGTCAGCAAGCTCGCCTCGGCGGTCAGCGCCTTAAAAGTGGGGAACGGGCTGGAAGAGGGCACGGTGGTGGGGCCGCTGATTGAAGCATCGGCAGTGGCCAAGGTCCGCGAGCACGTAGAGGATGCGGTAGAAAAAGGAGCAACCGTTCTGGCGGGTGGCAAAGCGCATGCTCTGGGCGGCAACTTCTGGCAGCCGACGGTGCTGGGGGATTGTCATGAGGGCATGAAGCTCGCCAGTGAAGAAACCTTTGGCCCGGTTGCGGCCTGCTTCCGCTTTACTTCTGAAGATGAAGTGATTCAGCGCGCCAATAATACCCCCTTTGGCCTGGCGGCCTATTTCTATACCCAAAACCTGCAGCGCGTGTTCCGCGTCTCGCAGGCCATTGAAAGCGGGATGATCGGCGTTAACGAGTGCGCGGTCTCTACCGAGCTTGGGCCGTTTGGCGGCGTCAAAGAGTCGGGCCTCGGGCGAGAAGGGTCAGTACTGGGACTGGAGGAGTTCCTGGAAGTGAAAACCCTGCACATCGGGGGATTATAATCGACAGGGCGGCATCAGCCGCCCAGCGGGACGGGGTGGCTGGCAATGAATATCTATACGTTTGATTTTGATGAAATCGACAGTCAGGAGGACTTCTATCGTGAGTTTTCCCGAACCTTTGGCCTGGAAAGAGGACGCGTAACGAATCTGGATTCCCTGTGGGAGATGGTGATGGGTAATCAGCTTCCGCTCCCGCTGGAAATTGAATTCGTCCATTTACCGGATAAGCTGCGCAGGCGGTTTGGCGCGCTGATTTTGCTGTTTGATGAGGCAGAAGAGGAGCTGGAAGGGCAGATTCGCTTTAACGTCCGTCCGGAATAGGCATAAAAAAGCCCCTGACAGGCAGGGGCAAGTCGTAGTCAATACGACGAGGGTTTATTTGTACAGCTCAGCCGTTGCGTGCCAATGGTCGCCCGCGTTCAGCTCGGTGACGCGATAGCTGCTGGCACCGGCTTTTTCAGCTTTTGCTACCAGTGCCTGACGGATATCCATTGGAGAGCCGGACACTTCAGTAACGGCGATGCTACCCATAGATTGCAGGCCTTGAGCCTGTTCAGCGTTCACCTGATGCACAGCTGCGCTGGCACCAAAAGAGAGAACGGAAGCTAAACCGAGGGTGGCGATAATTAATTTAGTGTTCATAGTCTTTACTCCTTAATCGGGTCGGATCAACGACGAGAAGGGTTGTACCGCTATTTTTATGCCTGGTGTCGTTGGCGATATTTCGTTTTTTTGCAGAACTTATTTGTACAGCTCAGCTGTTGCATGCCAGTGGTCACCGGTACGCGCTTCAATCACGCGATAAGAAGTGGCACCCTGTTCTTGTGCTTTTTTATTCAGCATCTGGTTCATATCCATTGGCGATGTACCCACTGCACCGATGGACACCGTACCGATAGCTTCGCGAGATTGCGCCTGTTCAGCATTGATAGAGTCGGCAGCAAATGCACCGAAAGACAGGACTGACAGAACGCTCAGTACGGCAACAGTAGTTTTGATTTTCATGATTCTTTTCCTCGTCATATTCTTTACTGGGGTCGGTGTTTCGTGACCCTCATCACAAAATCAAGTATACACTAATCACGGCAAAAATTAATACCATGCTAATTATAAACTGTGTGATTATGTTTTAAGTGACTGCCGCGTTATAACCAGAATGAATAAAAAAGAGAGGAACTCAGCCTTGAATGGCCACTATTATCTTTAAATTCAGGAGTATAGATGAATTTGATTATTCGTGCGGTTCATGGTTCTGACATTCACTGCGTGAATGTGTTGGGGCGATAAAACGCACTATTTGTTAAAGGAAAGATAACGGAATGTAGTGTGAAACGAGGTAGGAGCAGAAGATCCCCCGCGACAGTGTGCAGCAGGGGAGCGGGATCAGAGTTCCTGTTCGAACAATACCAGAATGGCTTCGTAGAGATCTTTCACCGAGAAGCCGTTAGCCGGTGTCGTAAAGATGGTGTCGTCACCCGCAATGGTTCCCAGAATGCCTTCTGCTTTACCTAATGAATCAAGCAGACGGGCTATCAGCTGAGCTGCACCAGGGCTGGTATGGATCACCACGACGGCGGCGTTGTAATCGATATCCAGCACCAGATTCTTCAGCGGGCTTGAGGTTGTCGGTACGCCCAGCTCAGCAGGCAGGCAGTAGACCATCTCCATTTTGGCGTTGCGGGTACGCACCGCGCCGAATTTGGTTAACATGCGGGAGACTTTTGACTGGTTAATGTTTTCGAAGCCCTCTTCCTGCAGGGCCAGCACGATCTCACCCTGAGAGCTGAATTTTTCTTCTTTAAGCAGCGCTTTAAACGCTTTGACCAATTCTTCTTGTTTAGAAGAGATTCGCATAAATCACCCGAAATATAGCGGTAGAAACAACATTATTATGCACATGGATGAATTTTTATGCAAACTATCTGCCCAATCTTAGGCTGAAATAATGTTATGAAAGGGAGTGATTTTATCAAAATTCGTTATCAAGGAACATGCCTGCGTCACGCCTCGCAAATAACCTTAAAAGTAAATTAAATGTTATCAAAATGATGTTGTTTTGGTGGCTGGCGTGGGTGTATTGTAGCTCCCTCTGAATTCGTTGCTTAGTTAGCGCATAACGCCTGATAGCCTTCTGGCAGATGCAAAAAGCGCGTGACCCCAAATTCTGGAATGACGAAGATTGTAATTATAGATCTGCTGAATTAAGGTCGCCGCGACGGAGTAACAGAAAGTTAGCTCACCATAATAAGGAGTTTAGGATGAAAGTCGCAGTCCTCGGCGCTGCTGGCGGTATCGGCCAGGCGCTTGCCCTACTACTGAAAACTCAGCTGCCTGCAGGCTCAGAACTCTCCCTGTACGATATTGCTCCGGTAACCCCTGGTGTGGCGGTTGACCTGAGCCACATCCCGACGGCCGTTAAAATTAAAGGCTTCTGCGGTGAAGATGCGCGTCCAGCGCTCGAAGGCGCAGATGTGGTGCTGATCTCCGCAGGCGTGGCGCGTAAACCGGGTATGGATCGCTCCGACCTGTTCAACGTGAACGCCGGTATCGTGAAGAATCTGATCCAACAGGTGGCGACCACCTGTCCAAAAGCCTGTATTGGTATCATCACTAACCCGGTTAACACCACCGTGGCGATTGCAGCAGAAGTGCTGAAAAAAGCGGGCGTGTACGACAAGAACAAACTGTTTGGCGTGACCACGCTGGACATTATCCGCTCCAACACCTTTGTCGCGGAACTGAAAGGCAAACAGCCTACCGAACTGGACGTCCCGGTTATCGGCGGCCACTCTGGCGTGACCATTCTGCCACTGTTGTCCCAGATCCCAGGCGTGAGCTTCACCGAGCAGGAAGTGGCTGACCTGACCAAACGTATCCAGAACGCTGGCACCGAAGTGGTGGAAGCGAAGGCGGGTGGCGGTTCTGCAACCCTGTCTATGGGCCAGGCAGCAGCCCGTTTCGGTCTGTCTCTGGTGCGCGCCCTGCAGGGCGAGAAAGGCGTTGTGGAATGTGCTTACGTTGAAGGTGACGGCGAGCATGCGCGCTTCTTCTCTCAGCCACTGCTGCTGGGCAAAAACGGCATCGAAGAGCGTCAGTCTATCGGCACCCTGAGCGCGTTTGAGCAGCAGGCGATGGTGGGTATGCTGGACACGCTGAAGAACGATATCGTTCTGGGCGAAGAGTTCGTGAATAAATAACCGACTCGCATCCCATCAGGGCAATAAAAAACCGGAGAAATTCCGGTTTTTTATTGCCTGCGGGTTTAGTTTGTTGCCGGGTACTCTTGAATGGTCACCTGCAGCGTCAGCTTCTTATCATCGCGCATCACTTCTACCGGGATGATTGAACCTGGTCTAATTTCCGCCACCTGGTCCATGGTTTCCAGTGCTGACAGCGCCGGCTTACCGTTAACCGAGACGATGACATCGTTGACCAACATACCCGCTTCCGCTGCCGGGCCGCCGGTCGTTACTTCGTTGACCACAATGCCCTGTATCTGATCGATGCCGCCGCCCTGAACATGCATCGGCGCAATCTCACGCCCGCCAATGCCGATATAGCCGCGGATCACCCGTCCGTCGCGGATCAGCTTATCCATAATCTTGTTCGCCAGCTGGAACGGGATCGCAAAGCCGATCCCTTCGGGGGTTTCTCCGTCGTTGCTCTTATCAAAGGAGAGGGTGTTGATCCCCATCAGCTCGCCCAGCGAGTTCACCAGCGCCCCGCCGGAGTTCCCATGGTTGATTGAGGCATCGGTCTGCAGGAAATTCTGCCGTCCGGAAGGGTTCAGGCCAATACGCCCGGTGGCGCTGATAATCCCCTGAGTGATGGTCTGCCCGAGGTTATACGGGTTCCCGATCGCCAGCACCACGTCACCGATATGGGGCGAGCGTTTACGGTTAATTGGGATCACCGGCAAACCGCCGGTGGCCGTAATTTTCAGCACCGCGAGGTCGGTCAGCGTATCTGAACCTACCAGCAGGGCTTCAAAGACGCGCCCATCCTGCAGAGCAACGATGATTTGATCGGCATCGTTGATCACGTGTTTATTGGTAATGATGTAGCCACGCTCATCCATGATCACCCCGGATCCCAGGGTGCGGATCTCCAACTGATTATGGCTGGTGCTGTTCATCCCGCGGTTATAGACGTTAACAACCGCAGGCGCGGCGCGGCGCACCGCCTGATTGTAACTGGCAGGTGTTTCATCCGCGCTGTCAAATTGCGGTGCCGCCAGTTGATTAAACTGACGTAAAGAGGGCATGGCGACCAGTAACAGGCCACCGACAACCAGGCCGATGGCGACCGAACGAATGAGCTTTAAAACCATGATACGGGCGTCGTTAAGGGAAGATCGCAAGCAGCATAGCATGACTTATCCGGACATCACACGCGGCGATGTCCGGATACATCAATGCTTAACGCAGCAGAATATAAAGGGTGTCATTGCCGCGCACGATCTGCAGGGCGATGATCGACGGTTTGCTCTCCAGTACTTTGCGCATTTCGGCGATGGACTGCACGCGCGTGCGGTTCACCCCGATAATCACATCATCCTGATGAAGCCCTGCCTGCGCCGCCGGGCTGCTTTTCTCTACGCTGTTGAGGGTGATGCCTTTCGTGCCGTCCTTTAGCTGCCCGTCACTCAGCGTTGCGCCCTGCAGTGCGGGTGCAATCATCTCGGCACTGGCGGAGGAAGAGGTACTTTTATCCAGCGTGACCTGCACATCAAGCGGTTTACCGTCGCGCAGCAGGCCGAGCTTAACCACGGCACCGGGCTCGGTGGTGGCGATACGTGAGCGCAATTCGGCAAAGCTGTTGAGCGGCTTATCATTCAGGCTGACAATCACATCCCCGGACTTCACGCCCGCTTTTGCCGAGCCGGAATTCGGTAAGACTTCGCTGACAAAGGCGCCGCGCTGTACATTCAGATTAAACGCCTTCGCGATATCCGCGCTCATCTCCATACCTTTAATGCCCAGCAGGCCGCGCTTCACTTCACCAAACTGAATCAGCTGCTGTGCCAGCGTGCGGGCCATGTTGCTCGGAATGGCGAAGCCAATCCCGACGCTGCCGCCGCCGGGGGCGAGAATAGCGGTGTTGATGCCGATCAGTTCGCCGTTCAGATTCAGCAGCGCGCCGCCGGAGTTGCCGCGGTTAATAGAGGCATCGGTCTGGATAAAGTTCTCCAGCCCTTCAAGGTTTAACCCGCTGCGGCCCAGGGCCGAGATAATGCCGGAGGTGGCCGTCTGGCCCAGACCGAACGGGTTACCGACTGCGACGGCGAAATCACCCACGCGCAGTTTATCGGAGTCGGCAATGGCAATTTGCGTCAGGCCGGTAGGGTTCTGTAGCTGCAGCAGGGCAATATCGCTCTGATCGTCGCCGCCAATCAGCCTGGCTTCGAACTCGCGACCGTCGTTCATCTGCACGCTGATTTTATCCGCCTGGCTGATAACGTGATTGTTGGTCAGTACATAGCCTTTAGCCGCATCAATGACTACGCCCGATCCCAGCCCTTCAAAGGGCTGTGCCTGATCCGGGGTGTCATCGCCAAAATACTTTTTTAACTCTTCCGGGACGCGCTGGCTTTGCACGGCGGTACCTTCGACCTTCACGCTCACGACGGCGGGCAAGACTTTTTCCAGCATCGGCGCCAGGCTAGGCAGCGCAGCCTGACCCGGTACCTGCGAAGGGATAGCGGCAGCCACCGGATACGTGGCCGACAGGGATAATCCAATGCTCAATGCTAACGCGCTCAACAGCTGATTTTTTTTGTTCATTTATGCTGGCTCTCGCAACCTGGATGAAGGAATAACGGCCCCAAAACAGTCTGATATTATTGAATTTTAAAATGCCGAACAATGAGGTGTTTGACTAAATAATAGCTGGGGTAGGGAAGAAAGGACGGGCGCAACGGCTGCGCCCGTAAAATATATTTGTGATGTGAGGTTAACCGCGTTTCACGCCATTGCGCAGCAGGCCGGACGCGCCGTCGGAGTAATCACGTGGCATCTGTACCGGCGCCTGGTCGTTACCGGCTTCGGATTCAGCCAGGCGGTTACGGAATGGGTTGGCTTCCGCGCTCATCTCTGGCAGCAGGCTGCTGGAGCTTTTCGCCATGTGCTGGTACAGCTGACGGTAATCATCGGCCATGTTGTCCAGCAGTTCGGCGCTGCGGGCAAAGTGGCTTACCAGCTCTTCACGATACTCTTCCAGATCGGCTTTGTTCTTTTCCAGTTCGTACTGTAAGGCCTGTTGCTGACGCAATTTGCGATTACCAAAACGCATGGCCACAGCACCAATAGCGATGCCGACGACTAAACCGATTAGCGCATATTCCCAGGTCATGAACTTCTCCCGTTATCTTGTGGTTCCGTAGGGTGTTGGCTCGGCTCCATGCCTGTGCCTGATTATGCCACTATAACCGCTATTCCCGTAGAAGTGGAATCCCGCCGTATCATCGCGTACTGTAGAACGGCCTTTTTTTCGTCAACTGCGCAGTATGACGGGTATTAATTGAAGGAATAACAATAAGATTATGCAAAGTCTCTCCCCCACATCGCGTTACCAGCAGGCCCTTAATGAGGGTTCCCATCAGCCAGACGATGTGCAGCGTGAAGCGGTCGCGCGTCTGGACAGTATCTACCAGGCGCTGGTCACCCGGCCAACCGCAGAGGTTGCGTCTGCTGGTGGATTAAAAGCGGCGTTTGGCCGATTGCTGGGGAAAAAAGAGCCGCAAACCGCCACGCCAGCGCGCGGTTTATATATGTGGGGCGGGGTCGGGCGGGGCAAAACCTGGCTGATGGATCTGTTTTATCAGAGCCTGCCGGGTACGCGTAAGCAGCGTCTGCACTTTCACCGTTTTATGCTGCGGGTGCATGAGGAGCTGACGGCATTGCAGGGCCACAGCGATCCGCTGGATATTGTTGCCGAACGCTTTAAAGCCGAAACCGATGTCCTGTGTTTTGATGAGTTTTTTGTCTCAGACATTACCGATGCAATGCTGCTCGGTGGACTGATGAAAGCGCTTTTTGCGCGCGGCATCACGCTGGTTGCCACCTCTAACATCCCGCCGGATGAGCTGTACCGCAACGGCTTACAGCGCGCGCGTTTCCTGCCCGCTATCGATGCCATCAAAGCCCACTGCGAGATAATGAACGTTGATGCGGGCGTTGATTACCGCCTGCGAACCCTCACTCAGGCCCACCTGTGGCTGTCGCCCTTAAATGACAACACACAGCAGCAGATGGATAAGCTGTGGCTGGCGCTGGCCGGCAGCAAACGTGAAAACGCTACGCTGCTCGAAGTGAACCATCGCCCGCTACAAACCCTGGGCGAGGTCAATCAAACCCTGGCGGTGTCGTTTGCGACCCTGTGCGTCGATGCCCGCAGCCAGCATGATTATATTGCGCTCTCGCGCCTGTTCCACACGGTGATGCTGTTCGAGGTGCCGGTGCTGACGTCGTTGATGGAGAGCGAAGCCCGCCGCTTTATCGCGCTGGTGGATGAGTTTTACGAGCGCCACGTGAAGCTGGTGGTGAGCGCGGCCGTGCCTTTATATGACGTTTATCAGGGGGAGCGGCTGAAGTTTGAGTTCCAGCGCTGCCTCTCGCGCCTGCAGGAGATGCAAAGCGAAGAGTATCTTAAGCGCGAACATATGCCTTAAATGCCACCCTCTGCCGGTGGGAGAGGGGCTGGGGGTGAGGGCATCAGACCGCATAATCACCCCCGCGGAAAAACCCGGCTCAAATCACAATTAGGGGTCGACCTTTACCCACGACTTCTCTATAATCTTGCGACCCCACGTTACAAGAAGGTTTTTTCCCAAAACTTTCTCTGCGCCGGCATAGGCTATTCGAAGGGGTAGGTTTGCTGGACAATGTCGTGTGAACCTCAACTACTAAAACGTTTGGGTGTTCACCAACGTGTAACTTATTTACTTGGGTAAGCTTTTAATGAAAACTTTTACAGCTAAACCAGAAACCGTAAAACGCGACTGGTATGTTGTTGACGCGACCGGTAAAACTCTGGGCCGTCTGGCTACCGAACTGGCTCGTCGCCTGCGCGGTAAGCACAAAGCGGAATACACTCCGCACGTAGATACCGGTGATTACATCATCGTTCTGAACGCTGACAAAGTTGCTGTAACCGGTAACAAGCGTACTGACAAAGTGTACTATCACCACACCGGCCACATCGGCGGTATTAAACAAGCGACCTTTGAAGAGATGATTGCCCGCCGTCCTGAGCGTGTGATTGAAATCGCGGTTAAAGGCATGCTGCCAAAAGGCCCGCTGGGTCGTGCTATGTACCGTAAACTGAAAGTTTACGCAGGTAACGAGCACAACCACGCGGCACAGCAACCGCAAGTTCTTGACATCTAATCGGGATTATAGGCAATGGCTGAAAATCAATACTACGGCACTGGTCGCCGCAAAAGCTCCGCCGCTCGCGTGTTCATCAAACCGGGCAGTGGTAAAATCGTAATCAACCAACGTTCTCTGGAACAGTACTTCGGTCGTGAAACTGCCCGCATGGTAGTTCGTCAGCCGCTGGAACTGGTTGATATGGTTGAGAAATTCGATCTGTACATCACCGTTAAAGGTGGTGGTACTTCTGGTCAGGCTGGTGCGATCCGTCACGGTATCACCCGCGCTCTGATGGAGTACGACGAATCTCTGCGTTCTGAACTGCGTAAAGCGGGCTTCGTTACTCGTGATGCTCGTGAAGTTGAACGTAAGAAAGTCGGCCTGCGTAAAGCACGTCGTCGTCCACAGTTCTCCAAGCGTTAATTGGATTCTGCTTCGGCAGACAACAGTTAACGAAAAACCCGCTTCGGCGGGTTTTTTTATGGGTAACGCCCAGGTTATCCACATTCCACACCCATTTCTGACCTCTTTTTCCGCATTTCCAGAATCCCCTCACCACAAAGTCCGCAAAATCTGGTAAACTATCATCCACTTTTCTGCCCAGATAACGGTGAATACTCGATTTTTGTTCAGGTTTTGAACAACGAGGAAGATTCCTGGGATGGGCGCCAAAACAACTGGCTAGCCACTATGGCTGGTAGCAGTAAAATTCTGAATATACCTGGAGGTTTTCATGGCTGTCGCTGCCAACAAACGTTCGGTAATGACGCTGTTTTCTGGTCCTACTGACATTTATAGCCATCAGGTTCGTATCGTGCTGGCCGAGAAGGGTGTCAGTTTTGAGATCGAGCATGTGGAAAAGGATAACCCGCCTCAGGATCTGATCGATCTCAACCCGAACCAGAGCGTACCAACGCTGGTGGATCGCGAGCTGACCCTGTGGGAATCCCGCATCATTATGGAATATCTGGATGAGCGTTTCCCTCATCCGCCGCTGATGCCGGTATATCCGGTTGCGCGTGGTGAAAGCCGCCTGTACATGCAGCGTATCGAGAAAGACTGGTACACGCTGATGAACGTCATTGTGAACGGGTCTTCTGCAGAAGCTGACGCAGCACGTAAACAGCTGCGTGAAGAGCTGCTGGCGATTGCGCCGGTGTTCGGTCAGCGTCCGTTCTTCCTGAGCGATGAGTTCAGCCTGGTCGACTGCTATCTGGCACCGCTGCTGTGGCGTTTACCGACGATGGGCGTTGAGTTCAGCGGCCCGGGTGCGAAAGAGCTGAAAGGCTATATGACGCGCGTATTTGAGCGCGACTCTTTCCTGGCTTCTCTGACTGAAGCCGAACGTGAAATGCGTCTCGGCCGGGGCTAATCATTGTGGAAATGTCACAGCTGTCTCCACGCCGTCCGTATCTGCTGCGCGCCTTCTATGAATGGCTGCTGGATAACCAGCTCACGCCGCACCTGGTTGTGGATGTGACGTTACCGGGCGTGCAAGTTCCGATGGAATATGCGCGTGACGGACAAATCGTTCTGAACATCGCCCCACGTGCGGTAGGTGCTCTGGAACTGGCAAACGACGAAGTGCGCTTTAATGCCCGCTTCGGCGGCGTGCCGCGTCAGGTTAACGTGCCGCTGGCCGCTGTGCTGGCGATCTACGCTCGTGAAAACGGCGCGGGTACCATGTTTGAGCCAGAAGCTGCGTATGATGAAGACGCCGTCAGCCTTAACGACGAGTCTGCGGTGAGTGAAAGTGAAACGGTGATGTCGATTATCGACGGTGATAAACCCGACCACGATACCGATCCGGATGACACGCCGCCTCCGCGCGGTGGGCGACCGGCATTACGCGTAGTAAAATAAAAACAGGGCCATCGGCCCTGTTTTTTTTACCTAAATTTTCCATACCGCAACGGCCCGATGAGAGGATCTCACCGGGCCGTTGTGTTTACACTTCGAGGAAGTTCATGATGCCTTCAGCCGCTTTACGGCCTTCGGCAATGGCGGTCACCACCAGGTCAGAACCGCGCACGATATCGCCACCGGCAAAGATCTTCGGGTTGCTGGTCTGGAACGCGTTGTCGCTGCCTTCAGGCGCAATGATGCGGCCCTGAGAGTCCAGCTCGACGCTGTGCTTCGCCAGCCACTCCATGCTGTGCGGACGGAAGCCAAACGCCATGACGACGGCATCGGCTGGCACCACATGCTCGGAGCCTGCGACGATTTCGGCGCGACGACGGCCTTTGGCATCCGGTGCGCCCATTTCGGTACGCGCCATCTTCACGCCGCAGACTTTGCCGTTGGCATTCACTTCCACACCCAGCGGCTGGACGTTGAACTGGAACTCGACACCCTCTTCACGCGCGTTTTTCACTTCGCGTCGGGAGCCCGGCATATTCTCTTCGTCACGACGATAGGCGCAGATCACGTGGGTCGCATTCTGGCGCACGGATGTACGCACGCAGTCCATCGCGGTATCACCACCACCGAGCACCACCACGCGTTTGCCTTCCATGCTGACGTACGGCTCAGCGGCAGTTTCGCCGTAGCCCATCATCTGCTTGGTGTTGGCAATCAGGAACGGCAGTGCGTCGAATACGCCCGATGCATCTTCGTTTTCCAGCCCGCCGCGCATTGACTGATAGGTGCCAACGCCGAGGAACACGGAATCGTACTCTTTCAGCAGATCGTCGAGCTGCACGTCGCGGCCTACTTCGATGTTCAGCTGGAACTCAATGCCCATGTCGGTGAAGATTTCACGGCGGCGGGTCATAACCTCTTTTTCTAGCTTGAACGCCGGGATACCGAAGGTCAGCAGACCGCCAATTTCCGGGTGACGGTCAAACACCACCGCTTTGACGCCGTTACGGGTCAGCACGTCGGCACAGGCCAGACCGGCCGGACCTGCACCGATGATGGCCACGCGTTTGTCGGTCTGACGCACGCCGGTCATGTCCGGGCGCCAGCCCATCTCGAACGCTTTATCGTTGATGTAGCGTTCGATGTTGCCGATGGTGACCGCGCCGAATTCGTCGTTCAGGGTGCAGGAACCTTCGCACAGACGATCCTGCGGGCACACGCGGCCGCACACTTCCGGTAGGGTGTTGGTCTGGTGAGACAGCTCGGCTGCCTCAAAAATACGCCCTTCATTAGCCAGCTTCAGCCAGTTCGGGATGTAGTTATGGACCGGACATTTCCACTCGCAGTACGGGTTGCCGCAGGACAGGCAGCGGTCTGCCTGTGCTTTGGCCTGGCCTTCGGAAAACGGCTCGTAGATTTCAACAAATTCAATTTTACGGATCTTCAGCGGCTTCTTTGGCGGATCAACGCGCTGCAAGTCGATAAACTGGTATACGTTCTGGCTCATCTGAATTCCTTACTGCGCCTGCACACGCAGCTCTGCTGCGCTACGACTACGGTGACCCAACAGTGCTTTGACATCGCTGGACTTCGGTTTAACCAGCGCGAATTTCGAGGAGAACGCCGGCCAGTTAGCCAGGATCTCTTCGCCGCGCGAAGAACCGGTATGATGCACATGCTCGGTAATCAGGCCGCGCAGATGCTCTTCGTGGATTGCCAGGGTTTCAACATCCAGCACTTCCACCAGCTCCGGGTTCACGCGCTTGCGGAAGTCGCCACTCTCGTCCAGAACGTAGGCGAAGCCGCCCGTCATACCGGCGCCAAAGTTAACCCCGGTTTTGCCCAGCACGCAGACAATCCCACCGGTCATGTATTCACAGCCGTTGTCGCCGATACCTTCCACCACGGTGATTGCACCGGAGTTACGCACCGCGAAACGCTCACCCGCACGCCCTGCGGCGAACAGACGACCGCCGGTGGCACCGTACAGACAGGTGTTGCCGATGATGCTGGCATCACAGCTGCGGAACGCCGAGCCCACCGGAGGACGCACCGCCAGCAGACCGCCCGCCATGCCTTTGCCGACATAGTCGTTGGCATCGCCGGTCAGGTACAGCTCCACGCCGCCGGCGTTCCATACGCCAAAGCTCTGGCCTGCGGTGCCGCTGAAGTGGGCGGTAATCGGATCGGCTGCCAGACCCTGGTCACCGTGCGTCTGAGCAATGTAGCCCGAAAGCGTAGCGCCAACGGAACGGTCGGTGTTGCGGATATCAAACCAGAAGGTTTTGCTCTGCTTGTCATCGACATATGCTTTTGCCTGCTGCAACAGCTGGGCATTCAGCACGCCATTATCAAACGGCGGGTTGTTCTCGGTGCAGTAGACGGCTTTGCCTGGGTGCGGCTCGGCGGTTTCCAGCAGTCGGGACAGCTCCAGCTTCTGCTGCTTGGCAGTAAAGCCTTCCAGCTCTTTCAGCAGGTCGGTACGGCCAATCAGATCCACCAGACGCGTGACGCCCAGTTGCGCCATCAGTTCGCGGGTTTCGCGGGCGATGAAGTCAAAGTAGTTAGTCACTTTGAACGGCAGGCCGTGGTAGTGGTTTTTACGCAGTTTTTCGTCCTGGGTTGCAACACCCGTTGCGCAGTTGTTCAGGTGACAAATACGCAGGTATTTACAGCCCAGGGCCACCATCGGGCCGGTGCCGAAGCCAAAGCTTTCAGCGCCCAGAATTGCCGCTTTGATGATGTCGAGACCGGTTTTCAGACCGCCATCCACCTGCAGACGGATTTTGTGACGCAGACCGTTGGCCACCAGTGCCTGCTGGGTTTCCACCAGGCCCAGTTCCCACGGACAGCCTGCGTATTTCACCGACGAGAGCGGGCTTGCACCGGTACCACCGTCGTAACCAGCGATGGTGATCAGGTCCGCATAGGCTTTTGCCACCCCGGTGGCAATGGTGCCAACGCCCGGTTCAGACACCAGCTTCACGGAGATCATTGCTTTCGGGTTGACCTGTTTCAGGTCGAAAATCAGCTGCGCCAGATCCTCGATCGAGTAAATATCGTGGTGCGGCGGCGGGGAGATCAGCGTCACGCCCGGTACCGAGTAGCGCAGTTTGGCGATGTACGGGGTCACTTTATCACCCGGCAACTGACCGCCTTCGCCCGGTTTTGCACCCTGCGCGACTTTAATCTGAATCACGTCAGCGTTAACCAGATACGCAGGCGTCACACCGAAGCGACCGGAAGCGACCTGCTTGATCCGCGACACTTTATTGGTGCCATAACGGGCCGGATCTTCGCCGCCTTCGCCGGAGTTCGAATTGCCGCCGATGCTGTTCATCGCTTCAGCCAGCGCTTCGTGGGCCTCCGGGCTCAGGGCGCCGATAGACATCGCAGCAGTATCAAAGCGTTTGAACAGCTCGCTGGCCGGTTCCACATCGTGGATATTGACCGTCTCGCCGTCCGGGTTCACCGCCAACAAATCGCGCAGCGTGGCTGCAGGACGTTCGTTAACCAGCTTCGCATACTGCTGATAATCACTGTACTCGCCGCTCTGCACGGCCTGCTGCAGAGTTTGCACCACGTCCGGGTTGTAGGCGTGGTATTCGCCACCGTGGACATACTTTAACTGCCCGCCCTGATCCAGTGGCTTGCGTGCCAGCCAGGCGCGTTTGGAGAGGTTCAGCAGATCCTGCTGGAAATCGCTAAAGCCTGCGCCGCCAATACGGCTGATCACGCCCTGGAAGCACAGGTCGGCGACATCGTCATGCAGACCGACGGCTTCGAACAGCTTCGAGCAGCGATAAGAGGCGATGGTCGAGATGCCCATTTTGGACATGATCTTGTACAGGCCTTTGTTGATGCCGTTACGGTAGTTCAGCATCACCGCGCGGTACTCTTTTTCGATCGCGCGGCCGTCGACCAGTTTTGCCAGCGTTTCGTAGGCCAGGTACGGATAGATGGCCGTTGCACCGAAGCCCAGCAGCACGGCGAAGTGGTGCGGGTCGCGGGCGCTGGCGGTTTCAACAATGATGTTGGCGTCGCAGCGCAGGCTCTTATCCACCAGACGGGTCTGGATCGCACCGACCGCCATTGGCGCCGGAACCGGCAGGCGGTTCTTCGCGATATTACGATCGGACAGCACCAGCAGAACCGTGCCATCACGCACCATCTGCTCGGCTTTATCACACAGGGCTTTTACCGTGTCTTCGAGGTTCGCTTCGGTCACGTCGAACGTAATGTCGAGCGTGTCGGCGCGGTAGTGCTCCTCAGTCATGGTGGTAAGCTGTTTGAAATCGGAGTACAGCAGGATCGGTGACTTAAAGCTCAGGCGGTGCGCCTGACCTTCGGCCTCACAGAAGACGTTCATCTCACGACCAATACTGGTGGCGAGCGACATCACGTGCGCTTCACGCAGCGGATCGATTGGCGGGTTAGTCACCTGCGCAAACTGCTGACGGAAATAGTCGTAAATGATACGCGGCTGGCTGGAAAGCACGGCAAACGGGGTATCGTCACCCATTGAACCGACGGCTTCCTGGCCGTTTTCACCCAGCACGCGGATCACTGAATCCAGCTCTTCCGCGCTGTAGTTAAACTGTTTCTGGTAGCTGGCAAGGGTGTCGTCATCCAGTTCGCGGCAGCCCACGTCCTGATCCGGCAGATCTTCGAACGGCACCAGACGGCGGACGTTTTTCTCCATCCACTCTTTGTACGGATGGCGGATCTTCAGATCGTAATCGGTTTCCGCAGAGTGCAGGATGCGACCGACACGGGTGTCGATCACCATCAGTTCGCCTGGTCCAACGCGGCCTTTCTCGACCACTTCGTCAGGCTGGTAATCCCAGATCCCCACTTCGGAGGCGCAGGTGATCAGCTTGTCTTTGGTGATAACGTAGCGCGCCGGGCGCAGGCCGTTACGGTCAAGGTTACAGGCAGCAAAGCGACCGTCAGACATAACGATACCGGCCGGACCATCCCACGGCTCCATGTGCATGGAGTTAAAGTCGAAGAATGCACGCAGATCCGGATCCATATCCGGGTTGTTCTGCCAGGCTGGCGGAACAAGCAAGCGCATCGCGCGGACGATATCCATCCCGCCGGCCAACAGCAGTTCCAGCATGTTATCCATTGAGCTGGAGTCGGAGCCGGTTTCGTTAACGAACGGTGCGGCATCGTGCAGATCCGGGATCAGCGGAGTCTGGAACTTATAGGTACGGGCGCGTGCCCACTGGCGGTTGCCGGTGATGGTGTTGATCTCGCCGTTGTGTGCCAGGTAACGGAACGGCTGGGCCAGCGGCCAGCGTGGTACGGTGTTGGTGGAGAAGCGCTGGTGGAAAAGGCAAATGGCCGATTCCAGACGCAGGTCCGCCAGGTCCAGGTAGAAGCGCGGCAGGTCAGCCGGCATACACAGACCTTTATAGATGTTCACCAGGTTCGAGAGGCTACAAACGTAAAACTCTTTATCGTCCTGCAGGCGTTTTTCAATGCGGCGGCGGGCGATGAACAGACGACGTTCCATATCGCGCGGACGCCAGCCCGCCGGTGCGTTAACAAAGATTTGCTCGATACGAGGCAGCGAGGAGAGGGCGATTTCACCGAGGACCCCTTCGTTGGTAGGCACATCGCGCCAGCCGACAATAGACAGGGTTTCGCGTTGAAGTTCTTCTTCGACGATGCGGCGTGAGGCGGCAGCTTTTTCAGGATCCTGATTCAGGAACAGCATGCCGACAGCGTAGTTTTTGGCTAAACGCCAGCCGCGCTCTTCCGCTACGATGCGAAAGAAACGATCCGGTTTTTGCAGCAGTAGACCGCAACCGTCGCCGGTTTTGCCGTCGGCGAGGATCGCACCTCGGTGCTGCATACGGGCCAGTGCGTGTATAGCGGTACGCACTACCTTGTGGCTAGGTTCGCCTTCTATGTGGGCGATCAGGCCGAAACCACAGTTATCCTTCTCAAGGGATTTATCGTACAACATATCAGTGAACCTCCCCAGGCTCTGCGGGACTTTCCTCTGGACCGTGGCGCACAGGCACAGCAAGAGTGCGGCGACGGGGTTTGCGTGTCATACGCGTACCTCGCATTCGCCCTCTTAATATCCTTTTCGCACAGGTCAAACAAGTTTGAGGACTTGCTTCAGAGGGAATCTCAATTACTGCATAAATATGATGAGCAGGCTGCTCATCCAGAAAGCTTCCAGCGGATTTCCAACTTATCGGGAATCGGTACATAGGTCAAATGGCAAACTTATTTATACAGAAATGTGCTAAAGGGGGGTTAGTTAATTGATATTGCTGGGTATTTACCTTAATTCACATCCCTGTAACCTTACAGTAGCCGCTGGGGTAGTGTGATCTGACTCACTATATGAAAGCGGTATTATCGCTGTAGCGTGCTGAATGGCTCAATTTATGCGGAGTTTTATTCTGCCATGAGTCGTAAACCCGCATGATGTCACTGTTTTGAAGCTCAGGCGCTATAAATGAAAAAAACCTGCTGAACATAAGGAAAAGTAATTAAAAGAGGGGTGAATGAAATTGCAGTTATCTTGGGTAATTATGCAAAAGATAAAAGCGCACCATGACGATTGATCCAGGTCATCGCCGATGGAAGCTAAAAATGGCAGGCTTGTCCCCTTTCAACGGGGCGGTCTATCAGATTATGCAGTTACAGAAATTAGTCAACATGTTTGGTGGGGATCTTTCGCGCCGGTATGGGCAAAAGGTCCATAAGCTGTCGCTCCATGGGGGATTTAGCTGCCCGAATCGCGACGGCACCATCGGGCGCGGCGGCTGCACGTTCTGTAACGTGGCCTCCTTTGCTGATGAGGCGCAGCAGCATCAATCTATTGCCGACCAGCTCGCCCATCAGGCAACGTTGGTGAATCGCGCGAAGCAGTATCTGGCCTATTTTCAGGCGTATACCAGCACCTGGGCCGAAGTGCAGGTACTGCGTTCTATGTATCAGCAGGCAGTGAGCCAGGCGAACATTGTTGGGCTGTGCGTCGGTACGCGTCCGGACTGCGTGCCGGAGGCGGTGCTCGATCTGCTCAGCGACTACAAAGAGCAAGGGTATGAGATCTGGCTGGAGCTGGGGTTACAGACCGCGCACGATAAAACCCTGCATCGCATTAATCGCGGTCACGATTTTGCCTGCTATCAGCGTACCACCCGGCTGGCGCGCGAGCGCGGGCTGAAAGTGTGCACCCATCTGATTGTCGGCCTGCCGGGAGAACACCAGCAGCACGCGCTGGACACCCTGCATAAAGTCGTCGAGACCGGCGTTGACGGCATTAAGCTCCACCCGCTGCACATTGTGACGGGCAGTATCATGGCCAAAGCCTGGGAAGCAGGTCGTCTGAGCGGGATCGAACTGGACGAGTACGTGCTGACGGCGGGCGAAATGATCCGCCACACGCCGCCGGAGGTGGTCTATCACCGGATCTCCGCCAGCGCTCGCCGCCCAACACTGCTGGCACCGCTGTGGTGTGAGAACCGCTGGACGGGAATGGTGGAACTCGACCGCTATCTGAATGAGCAGGGCGTTCAGGGCTCAGCGCTCGGTACCCCGTGGATCCCCGCGTTATCGTCGCCGTCCGCCCAGTAAACTGCCCAGCATGCCGCGCACGATCTGATTAGTCACCTGACGCGCCGCGCTTTTCGCCATGGTTTGCACCACGCCATCGCGCTTGCCGCCGCGCGGACCGGTGCTGCCAAACAGAATGTCTTTTAAGCCGCCGAGGATTCCCTCATCGGTGTCGGCAGGCTGGCCTTTAGCGGCGGGGGCCTCCTGTTGATCCGGGCTGGACTGAACGCCTTTTTGCAGCATTTCGAATGCAGACTCGCGGTCCACCTGATCCTCGTACTTACCGTAGACCGGGGAGTGGTTGATAAGCCCATTACGCTCATCCTCACTGACTGGCCCCATTCGCGAGCGGGGGGCGATGACCATCGCGCGGGCCACCATCGACGGGCTGCCTTTGGCGTCGAGAAACGAAATCAGCGCTTCACCGGTTCCCAGCGCCTGGATGGCCGCTTCGGTATCGAAGGCTGGATTGGCGCGCATGGTTTGTGCTGCGGCTTTGACGGCCTTCTGATCTTTTGGCGTAAAGGCGCGCAGGGCATGTTGAACGCGATTCCCCAGCTGGCCCAGCACGTTGTCAGGAATATCGCCGGGATTCTGCGAAACAAACCAGACCCCAACCCCTTTGGAGCGGATCAGGCGGATCACCTGTTCAATCTTGTCGAGCAGCACCTGCGGCGCATCGCTGAACAGCAGGTGGGCTTCGTCAAAGAAAAACACCAGCTTCGGTTTATCCAGATCGCCCGTTTCCGGCAGCTGCTCGAAGAGCTCAGAGAGCATCCACAGCAGGGTGGCCGTGTACAGCTTCGGCATCTGGTACAGCTTCTCGGCGCTCAGGATGTTGATGATGCCCTTGCCGTTACTGTCGGTGCGCATCCAGTCTTTGATATCCAGCATCGGTTCACCAAAGAAATGCTCCGCGCCCTGCTGCTCCAGAGTGAGTAACCCGCGTTGAATCGCCCCGGTGGATGCCGGGCTGATGTTGCCGTACTGCGTCTGGAAGGCTTTCGCGTTATCGCCGATGTACTGCGTAATGGCGCGCAGGTCTTTCAAGTCGAGCAGCAGCAGCCCCTGCTCGTCGGCAATGCGGAAGATAATATTCAGTACACCCGACTGCACGTCGTTCAGATTGAGCAGACGCGCCAGCAGCAGTGGCCCCAGATCGGAGACGGTGGCGCGCACCGGGTGGCCTTTCTCGCCGAAGATATCCCACACCACCACCGGATTGCTTTGCGGCTGCCAGTCGGTGATGCCGATGTTTTTTAGCCGCTCAAGCAGCTTCTCCGATCCGATGCCTTCCTGCGCGATCCCGCTGAGATCGCCTTTCACGTCGGCCATAAACACCGGCACGCCAATATCCGAAAAGGATTCGGCCAGCTTTTGCAGCGTCACGGTTTTGCCCGTACCGGTGGCGCCGGTAATCAGGCCGTGACGGTTCGCCATTGCGGGCAGTAAAAACAGCTCGTTGTCCAGCGTGCGGGCAATCAGCAGGGGTGTACTCATGATGCGCTTCCTCGTTGAGTCCTGCGTCGAGTATAGGCAACCTGACGGTAAAATGAGTGAGGTAATTCTGCAGTTTTCGGCGCAATATCCAGTGCGGACTATGCTTTTGCATACGGCTAACAATAATTTGAGGAACTATGTCCAGATTCTTTTTTAACGACCGTAAACAACTGGTTAATGACGCCATCGAAGGTATGCTGATCTCGGCCCCACACGGCAATCTCGTCAAACTGGAGAGCGATCCGGCGATTCGGGTAGTGGTGCGTGCCGACTGGGATAAAAGCCGTGTGGCGGTGATCTCCGGCGGCGGATCGGGTCATGAACCGGCTCATGCCGGGTTTGTCGGCAAAGGGATGCTCACTGCCGCGGTCTGTGGCGATCTGTTTGCGTCGCCGAGCGTGGAAGCGGTGCTCAACGCCATCGTTGCGGTTACCGGCGATCGCGGCTGCCTGCTGATCGTGAAAAACTACACCGGAGATCGTCTCAACTTTGGCCTCGCGGCGGAAAAAGCCAAACGCTACGGACTCAAAGTGGAGATGGTGATTGTGGCGGATGATATCGCCCTGCCGGATAACAAGCAGCCGCGCGGCATTGCCGGAACGGCGCTGGTGCATAAGATTGCCGGACATGCGGCGGAACAGGGCAAGTCGCTAAGCGACGTGCGTGATATTGCCCGCCAGGTCTGCGACAACCTCTGGAGTCTGGGCGTGGCGATGCAAACCTGCAATCTGCCGGGCAGCGACGAGGAAGAGGGACGTATCAAACAGGGCCACGTTGAGCTGGGGCTGGGCATTCATGGCGAACCTGGGGCATCGGTGGTGGCGTCGCAAAACAGCAAAGCGATTATCGACACGCTGGTCACTCCGCTGGCCGAACAGGCTGGTGCGGGGCGCTTTGCGGTGCTGATTAACAATCTTGGCGGCGTGTCGGCGCTGGAGATGGCGCTGCTGACCAAAGAGCTGGCGCATTCGGCGCTGAAAGAGAACATTGCGTATCTGATTGGCCCTGCGCCGCTGGTGAGTGCTCTGGACATGAAGGGCTTTTCACTCTCACTGCTGAAGCTTAATGAAGGGTTTGAGCGGGCGCTTAACGCACCGGTGGAGACTCTGGGCTGGCAGAAGCCGGTGGCGTTTTCCCCGCTGCGTACGCTGGCGCACTCCGCGCTTCAGGATCGCGTTGAGTTTACCCCTTCTGCAAATGCGCAGGTGGCGCAGTACGTCGCAACGGCGACGCAGACCCTGATCGGTCTGGAAAACCGCCTGAACGCCCTGGATGCCAAAGTGGGCGATGGCGATACTGGATCGACCTTTGCGCAAGGCGCGCGGGATATTGCGCAATGGCTGGAAGAGGATCGTCTGCCGCTGAACGATCTGCCTTCGCTGTTGCTGCTGGTGGGCGAACGACTGGCAACGGTAATGGGGGGATCGAGCGGTGTGCTGATGTCGATCTTCTTCACGGCGGCGGGCCAGGCGCTGGATGAGGGTAAACCGCTGCCGGATGCGCTGCTAAACGGTCTCCAGCAGATGAAGCACTACGGCGGGGCGGATCTCGGCGATCGGACCTTGATCGATGCCCTGCAGCCCGCGCTGGAAGCGTTGCAGAAAGGGGATATTCAGGCTGCGGCAGAGGCCGCGAAAAAAGGTTCAGAAGCCACGGCCAGCATGCAAAAAGCCGGAGCAGGGCGCTCATCGTATGTGAATAAAGAGAATCTGGCGGGAGTGACCGATCCGGGCGCAGTGGCGGTAGCAGAGGTGTTTACTGCACTTGGACGGTAGGTGGAAAACGCCCGGTAAGCGTAGCGTCACCGGGCAATCACGGCTTAAAAGTCCGCTTTCAATACCACGCGATAACGGGCTTTACCGTCGCGCACATGCTGGATCGCTTCGTTGATTTTCGACATCGGATACAGCTCGGTGGTTGGCGCGACTTTGGTGCGGCCGGCAAACTTCATCAGCTTACGCAGCTCATAAGGTGTGCCTGTCGCAGAACCCGACACGCTACGATCGCCGCCAATCAGCGTGAACGCAGGCACCGGCAGCGGCTTCATGACGGCACCCACGGTATGGAAGTTGCCGCCGTAGGCCAGCGCTTCAAAGTATGGCTGCCAGTCGAGATCGACGTTTACGGTGTTGATGATCAGATCAAACTGACCGGCCAGCGCTTTCAACAGCGCCGGATCGCGGCTGTTGACCACCTTATCGGCACCCATCGCCAGCACTTCTTTCTCTTTTGCCGGGTTCGAGCTAAAGGCCGTGACTTCGCAGCCCATCGCGTGCAGCAGCTTGATCGCAATGTGGCCCAGACCACCAATACCAATGACGCCTACGCGGCTGGTGGCGGTGACGTGATGCATTAAGAGCGGTTTGAAGACGGTGATCCCGCCGCACAGCAGCGGACCTGCGGATTCAATATCAATGCTGTCTGGCAACGGGATCACCCACTGCCAGTCGGCGCGCAGCTTGTCGGCAAAACCGCCGTGGTTGAGAATGGTCGGCGTGGCGCCTTCGAGACAGTTAATCTGGTTGCCGCTGATACAGGCATCGCAGTGCCCGCAGCTGCGAGCGGTCCAGCCAATGCCCACGCGCTGGCCAATTTTCAGCCCTTTTTCCTGCGCGGCGGTGCCGAGCGCGACCACGCGGCCAATGACCTCGTGACCGGCAATCAGTGGATAGCTTGAGAAGCCCCATTCGTTATCGATCATCGACAGGTCGGAGTGGCAGATGCCGCAGTAATCGACCTGAACTTCGACATCTTCTGCTTTCAGCTCGCCCGCATCGTATTCGTACAGTTCAAGTTCTGCACCCGCCTGCGGTGCGGCGTAGCTTTTTATTGTCGACATCATTTTTCCCCATGTTGGTGTTGAACTGAGAGTGTAGAGCATTCAGTTTACAGCCGCTTAACAGAAGGGGGCGGGAAAGGCGTTACAGCGTTTTCAGCATCCGCACTTCACAATCCACATGTCCGGTACAGCCCAGAGGCTGGTCGATATGCTCAAAGCCGAGGTGCTCGTACAGTCTGATGGCTTCGGTGAGGAAGGCGGTGGTTTCAAGATAACAGCGCGTAAAACCCTGCGCGCGGGCATGATCCAGCGCCAGTAGGGCCAGTTTTTTGGCTAAGCCTTGTCCACGCACGACGGGCAGAAAATACATTTTTTGCAGTTCACAGATGTCCGGCTCGCTGCAGGAGAGCGGCGCAACGCCGCCGCCGCCCACAACTAACCCATCCTGCTCGACAACCCAATAGGCATGGCCGGGCTGGCTGTACAGGGCGTACAGCTCGTCGAGATTGGGATCCGCGACGGTATAGCCTTTATCGGCCGTCAGGCCGAATTCAGCGGATACCCGGCGGATAACGCCGGCAATAGCCGGGTTATCCGTGGCGGTGATACGGCGCAGTTGCGCCGTTACAGGGGCATTTACATGCATTGCTTCACTCATCACAGCGCGCTAATGGTGGCCTGCTGCTCGATCAGTTTCGCTTTTGCATCCGCGAAACCTACCATCCTTTCACGCTCTTTGGCGATAACCGCTTCCGGGGCGCGTGCAACAAAGGCTTCATTAGACAGTTTGCTCTCGATCTTGCCGATTTCAATGTCGACTTTCGCCACTTCTTTCGCCAGACGCGCCAGCTCAGCCTCTTTGTCCACCAGGCCTGCCATCGGGATCAGCAGCTCGGCGCCGTCGATGATTTTGGTCACGGAAACTGGACCTTTGTCATCCGCAGGCAGCACGGTGATGCTCTCCAGACGCGCCATGGTCTGCAGGAAGGTGCTGTTTTCGGTGACGCGACGCGCGGCGGCATCACTGCATCCACGCAGCAGAAGCGCCAGCGGTTTACCCGGGGAGATGTTCATCTCAGCACGGATATTACGCACGGCCACGATCGCCTGCTTCAGCCATTCGGTATCGGCAGCAGCGGCTTCATCAACCTGAGCGGCATCGAATTCTGGATACGGCTGCAGCATGATGGTATCGGCATTGATGCCGGCAATCACTTTCACGCGCTGCCAGATGGTTTCGGTGATGAATGGAATGATCGGGTGGCCCAGGCGCAGCAGACCTTCCAGCACGGTGATCAGCGTGTTGCGTGTGCCGCGCAGCTCAGACTCAGAACCGCCGTTCATTACCGGCTTGGTCAGCTCCAGATACCAGTCGCAGAACTGGTTCCAGGTGAATTCGTACAGGATGCCTGCTGCAATATCGAAGCGATAGCTATCCAGTGCCTCGCGGAACGCTTTAGTGGTCTGGTTGAATTCAGCCAGGATCCAGCGGTCTGCCAGCGACAGGGTCATTTCGCCGCCGTTAAAGCCGCAATCCTGTCCTTCGGTGTTCATCAGCACAAAGCGGCTGGCGTTCCACAGCTTGTTACAGAAGTTGCGGTAACCTTCCAGACGTTTCATGTCCCAGTTGATGTCGCGACCGGTCGAGGCCAGCGCCGCCAGGGTGAAACGCAGGGCGTCAGTACCGTGCGGTTCGATGCCGTCCGGGAACTGCTTCGCGGTGCGTTTGGCGATTTTTTCTGCCAGCTGCGGCTGCATCATGTTGCCGGTACGTTTCTCCAGCAGGTCTTCCAGGGAGATACCGTCCACCATATCCAGCGGGTCGATAACGTTGCCCTTGGATTTGGACATCTTCTGGCCTTCGTCGTCGCGGATAAGACCCGTCATGTAGATGGTCTTGAACGGGATCTGCGGCTTGCCGTCTTCATCTTTGATGAAGTGCATGGTCATCATGATCATGCGGGCGATCCAGAAGAAGATGATGTCGAAGCCGGAAACCATCACGCTGGTTGGGTGGAACTGACGCAGCGCGTCGGTGTTCTCTGGCCAGCCGAGGGTGGAGAAGGTCCACAGCGCGGAAGAGAACCAGGTGTCGAGCACGTCGTCGTCCTGACGCAGGGCTACGTCGGCACCGAGGTTGTTTTCCTGACGCACTTCGTCTTCGGTGCGGCCAACAAACACATTCCCTTCGTTGTCATACCAGGCCGGGATACGGTGACCCCACCACAGCTGACGGGAGATGCACCAGTCCTGAATATCGCGCATCCAGGAGAAGTACATATTTTCATACTGCTTCGGCACGAACTGGATGTCGCCGTTTTCAACCGCTTCAACCGCCGGTTTCGCCAGCACGTCGGCACGGACGTACCACTGGTCGGTCAGCATCGGTTCAATGACCACGCCGCCACGGTCGCCGTAAGGGACGGTCAGGTCGTGCGGTTTAACCTCTTCGAGCAGGCCCAGCGCGTCAACCGCGGCAACCACGGCTTTACGCGCGGCAAAGCGTTCCAGCTTCTGGAACTCGGCCGGAATGTCGCTTGCGTAAACGTCAGACTCTTCGCCTTTGGTGTCGTACACTTCGGCGCTTTCACGGATATCACCGTCAAAGGTCAGAATGTTGATCATCGGCAGGGCGTGACGACGGCCCACTTCATAGTCGTTAAAGTCGTGCGCTGGGGTGATTTTGACGCAGCCGGTGCCTTTTTCCATGTCGGCGTGTTCATCGCCCACAACGGGAATACGACGGTTAACCAGCGGCAGGACCACGAATTTACCGATCAGATCTTTGTAGCGTGGATCTTCCGGGTTAACAGCGATGCCGGTATCGCCCAGCAGGGTTTCCGGACGCGTCGTTGCCACGACCAGATAATCTTTGCCGTCTGCGGTAGTCGCACCATCGGCCAGTGGATAGCGGATGTGCCACATCGAGCCTTTCGACTCGCGGTTTTCCACTTCCAGGTCAGAGATGGCGGTGCGCAGTTTTGGATCCCAGTTTACCAGGCGCTTGCCGCGGTAAATCAGATCTTCTTTGTACAGACGGACGAACACTTCTTTCACCGCATTGGACAGGCCTTCGTCCATGGTGAAGCGCTCGCGCTCCCAGTCCACGGAGTTGCCGAGACGGCGCATCTGGCGGGTAATGGTGCCGCCAGATTCGGCTTTCCACTGCCAGATTTTGTCGATAAAGGCGTCGCGACCGTAGTCGTGGCGGGTTTTACCTTCTTCAGCGGCAATCTTACGTTCGACCACCATTTGGGTAGCAATACCCGCATGGTCGGTACCCGCCTGCCACAGGGTATTTTTGCCCTGCATGCGCTGGTAACGGATCATGGTATCCATGATGGTCTGCTGGAAGGCATGACCCATATGCAAACTGCCGGTGACGTTCGGCGGCGGGATCATGATGCAGAAGGACTCTTTGCTTTCATCGCCGTTAGGCTTGAAATAGCCCTGCTGTTCCCAGTGCTCGTATAGCGGCTGTTCGATATCGCGTGGGTTATATGTCTTTTCCATTATTTCCAGGTTGCCGTATTCAGGTTAAAACCAGCCAGTCGGTACGCTTTGTAGCGTTCGCGCGCCAGTTGTTTCAAAGAATCTTCGTGAGGGACAAAGTCTACCACTTCTGTGAAAGCGGTGGCAAAATCTGCAAAGCCGATCCGCAGGCTGATCAGGATATCCCGCGGGCTGCTGTTGCGTTTTTGCGGCCAGGCGATCTCCACCGGCGCGCCACCGCGCGGGCCTTCCCCCGCCAGGTTGTGCGGAACAAAACTTTCCGGTGGTCGTGCCCACAGGGCTTCATCCAGACGGATGGCCTGCTGCTCATCTTCGCAGGCAATAAGCACGCGTTTACCACCGCGCCAACGTTCTGCGGCAATCTCACACACCAGCTGTTCGACAGCGCTAAGGCCATCCTGCTGCGCGTCATTGTCCAGAAGATAGAACGTTGCGTTTTTCATCATATGGGGCTTCTTGTGGTGACTTTAAATATGAAGCCGGGTGGCGGATGCCACCCGGTATTCGGGTTTACTCTTCGCCGTTAAACCCGGCGCGGTTGAGCAGGAACTGCGACAGCAGGGCAACCGGACGACCGGTGGCGCCTTTGGCTTTACCGGAGCGCCATGCGGTTCCGGCGATGTCCAGGTGGGCCCAGTTGTACTTGCGGGTGAAGCGCGCCAGGAAGCAGCCTGCGGTGATGGCACCGCCAGGACGACCACCAATGTTGCCCATATCCGCGAAGTTGGACTCCAGCTGCTCCTGATACTCATCGCTCATTGGCAGACGCCATGCGCGATCGCCCGCCTGTTCAGAGGCACTGATAAGTTCATGCGCCAGCGGGTTGTGGTTCGACATCAGGCCGGTGATGTGATGGCCCAGCGCAATCACGCAGGCGCCGGTCAGGGTGGCCACGTCGATAACCGCTTCTGGCTCGAAGCGTTCAACATAGGTCAGCACATCGCACAGCACCAGACGGCCTTCAGCGTCGGTGTTCAGCACTTCAACGGTCTGCCCGGACATGGTGGTCAGCACGTCGCCTGGACGATACGCGCGGCCGCCCGGCATGTTTTCACAGCCCGCCAGCACGCCAATAACGTTAATCGGCAGCTGAAGCTCTGCTACCATGCGCATCACGCCGTAAACCGCTGCGGCCCCGCACATGTCGTACTTCATCTCATCCATGCCTTCAGCAGGTTTGATGGAGATACCGCCGGAGTCGAAGGTCAGGCCTTTACCGACCAGCACAATCGGGCGCACGTCCTCAGACGGACTGCCTTTGTACTCAATGACCGACATCAGGGATTCGTTTTGCGAACCATTGCCGACGGCCAGGTAGGAGTGCATCCCCAGCTCTTTCATCTGCTGTTCGCCAATCACACGGGTGACGACGTTTTTGCTGTAGGAGTCAGCCAGCTGACGCGCCTGCGACGCCAGGTAACCGGCATTACAGATGTTTGGCGGCATATTGCCCAGGTCTTTCGCCGCTTTAATACCGGCAGCAATGGCCAGACCGTGCTGAATCGCGCGTTCACCGCTGGTCAGTTCCCGACGGGTTGGGACGTTAAAGACCATTTTACGCAGCGGGCGACGCGGCTCGCTTTTGGTGGTTTTCAACTGGTCGAAGCTGTACAGGGTCTCTTTAGCCGTCTCAACGGCCTGGCGCACTTTCCAGTAGGTGTTGCGCCCTTTTACGTGGAGCTCGGTCAGGAAGCATACTGCTTCCATTGAGCCAGTATCATTCAGCGTATTGATTGTTTTCTGAATCACCTGTTTGTACTGGCGCTCATCCAGCTCACGCTCCTTGCCACAGCCAATCAGCAGAATGCGTTCAGACAGCACGTTCGGAACATGATGCAGCAACAGCGTCTGTCCCGGCTTGCCTTCCAGCTCGCCACGGCGCAGCAGGGCGCTAATATAGCCGTCACTAATTTTATCGAGTTGTTCGGCGATTGGAGAGAGTCTGCGGGGTTCAAATACGCCCACAACGATGCAGGCACTCCGCTGTTTCTCCGGGCTACCGCTTTTTACACTGAACTCCATGAACTACGCTCCTGAATCTTAAAGACAACGGCGGCGGCTACGGATAGAATTGCAACCTTTCGTAACGCATATCCGCTGTTGCGGTGACTTCGTGTTAATCTTAATTACGGTTTCGACACGTCATTACAACTCGTGAGGCGCGAATCCGCCGGGTGTTCTAATCTTAGCGATGATTTCGACGACTCAAGAGAATAAATGACGTTTAAGCCATGAAACAAGCGATTTTCCTGCAAAGAGATGGGTTTTTACGGGCGTATTTAATTTGATAATCATAAGATATCTGGTTCGGGAGACGCTCAAAAGCCAGCTGGCGATACTCTTTATTCTGTTACTGATTTTTTTCTGTCAGAAACTGGTAAGGATCCTCGGTGCGGCGGTCGATGGTGAGATCCCTACAAATCTGGTGCTTTCCCTGCTTGGGTTAGGCGTGCCTGAAATGGCGCAGCTTATCCTGCCGCTCAGTCTTTTCCTTGGCCTGCTGATGACGCTCGGTAAACTCTATACCGAAAGTGAAATTACCGTCATGCACGCGTGCGGCCTGAGCAAAGCGGTGCTGGTGAAAGCGGCGATGGTACTGGCGCTGTTTACCGGCATTGTTGCCGCCGTGAACGTCATGTGGGCTGGCCCCGTCTCTTCCCGTCATCAGGATGAAGTGCTGGCGGAAGCAAAAGCCAACCCTGGTATGGCTGCCCTCGCGCAGGGTCAGTTCCAGCAGGCGTCAGACGGTAGTTCGGTGCTGTTTATTGAAAGCGTTGACGGCAGCCGCTTTAACGAAGTATTCCTCGCCCAAATCCGCACGAAAGGTAATGCCCGTCCGTCGGTCGTGGTGGCCGATTCTGGTCAGCTCTCGCAGGGGAAAGACGGTTCGCAAATCGTCACGCTGAACAAAGGCACCCGCTTCGAAGGCACTGCCCTGCTGCGAGATTTCCGTATTACTGACTTCCAGAATTATCAGGCAATTATTGGTCATCAGGCGGTGGCGCTGGATCCGAGCGATACCGAGCAAATGGACATGCGCACCCTGATTAACACTGACAACAATCGCGCCAGCGCCGAACTGCACTGGCGTATCACGCTGGTGTTTACCGTCTTTATGATGGCGCTGATGGTGGTTCCGCTGAGCATAGTGAACCCGCGCCAGGGCCGCGTGCTCTCGATGCTGCCCGCCATGCTGCTGTATCTGGTGTTCTTCCTGCTACAAACATCAATCAAGTCGAACGGCGGCAAAGGGAAAATTGACCCGGTGGTCTGGACCTGGGTCGTTAACGGACTCTATCTGCTATTGGCGGTGGCCCTCAATCTGTGGGATACCGTGCCGATGCGCCGTGTAAGAGCCCGGATTATGCGTAAAGGAGCGGTGTAATGCAGGCGTTTGGCGTTCTTGACCGCTATATCGGTAAAACTATTTTTACCACCATCATGATGACGTTGTTCATGCTGGTGTCACTCTCCGGGATCATTAAGTTTGTTGACCAGCTGAAAAAGGCCGGTCAGGGGAGCTATGACGCGCTCGGCGCGGGGATGTATACCCTGCTGAGTATCCCGAAAGACGTGCAGATCTTCTTCCCGATGGCGGCGCTGCTGGGTGCGCTATTGGGGCTCGGAATGCTGGCGCAGCGCAGTGAGCTGGTGGTGATGCAGGCCTCTGGCTTTACCCGCATGCAGGTGGCGATGGCGGTGATGAAAACCGCTATCCCGCTGGTGCTGCTGACTATGGCGATGGGCGAGTGGGTCGCGCCGCAGGGCGAGCAGATGGCGCGTAACTACCGCGCACAGCAGATGTACGGTGGCTCGCTGCTCTCCACGCAGCAGGGGCTGTGGGCAAAAGACGGTAAGAACTTTGTCTATATCGAACGCGTGAAGGGCGATAACTCGCTCGGCGGCGTGAGCATCTACAGCTTTAACGATCAGCGTCGATTGCAGGCGGTGCGCTATGCGGCCTCGGCAACCTTTGATGTCGAAAATAAGGTCTGGCGTCTGTCACAGGTGGATGAGTCTAACCTGCAGGATCCAAAGCAGATCACCGGATCACAAACCGTCTCCGGCACCTGGAAAACCAACCTGACCCCGGACAAACTCGGCGTGGTTGCGCTGGATCCCGATGCGCTGTCCATTAGCGGTCTGCACAACTACGTCAAGTACCTGAAGTCGAGTGGCCAGGATGCCGGGCGTTATCAGCTCAATATGTGGAGCAAGATTTTCCAGCCGCTCTCCGTAGCAGTGATGATGCTGATGGCCCTGTCGTTTATCTTCGGCCCGCTGCGTAGCGTGGCGATGGGGGTGCGTGTGGTAACGGGCATCAGCTTCGGCTTTGTCTTCTACGTGCTTGACCAAATCTTCGGTCCGCTGACGCTGGTTTACGGCATTCCTCCGATGATTGGCGCTCTGTTGCCAAGCGCCTCCTTCCTGCTGCTCAGCCTGTGGCTGATGCTGAAGCGCTCCTGATCGTCATTGGCCTCACTTCCTTTCCGGGAGTGGGGCGCATCTCCTGTTTGACACCTCACTTTTTCGCACAACCTTCAACGCCTTGCCTGGAATTTGCGTATGATTGTGCGATAACGTCGTGAAGAGATCCCCTATGAAGCAAATTCGGTTACTGGCGCAATACTATGTCGATCTGATGATGAAGCTTGGCCTGGTGCGCTTCTCCCTGCTGCTGGCCCTGGCGCTGGTGGTGCTGGCAATAGTGGTACAGATGGCCATCACCATGGTGCTGCATGGCCAGGTCGAGAGCATCGACCTTATTCGCTCCATTTTCTTTGGTCTGCTGATCACCCCGTGGGCGGTCTATTTCCTGTCGGTGGTGGTGGAGCAGCTGGAAGAGTCCCGCCAGCGTCTGACCCGGGTGGTGGAAAAGCTCGAAGAGATGCGCGAGCGCGACCTGAAGCTTAACGTGCAGCTGAAGGACAACATTGCCCAGCTCAATCAGGAAATCTCCGATCGCGTAAAGGCCGAGGCCGAGCGCCAGTCCACGCTGGAACAGCTCAGGGTCGAGATGATCGAACGCGAGCAGACGCAAATTCAGCTCGAACAGCAATCCTCCTTCCTGCGCTCGTTTCTCGATGCTTCGCCTGACCTGGTCTTTTATCGCAATGAAGATAAAGAGTTCTCCGGCTGCAACCGGGCAATGGAACTGCTGACCGGCAAGAGCGAAAAACAGCTGGTTAACCTGCGGCCGCAGGATGTGTATTCGGAAGAGGCGGCGGCCAAAGTGATCGAAACCGACGAGAAGGTGTTCCGCCATAACGTTTCGTTGACCTACGAGCAGTGGCTCGACTACCCGGATGGGCGTAAAGCCTGCTTCGAAATTCGCAAAGTGCCTTACTACGATCGCGTCGGGAAGCGCCACGGGCTGATGGGCTTTGGCCGCGATATTACCGAACGCAAGCGCTATCAGGATGCGCTGGAGCGCGCCAGCCGCGACAAAACCACCTTTATCTCGACCATCAGCCACGAGCTGCGCACGCCACTCAACGGTATTGTCGGCTTGAGCCGCATTCTGTTGGATACCGATCTGACGGCCGAGCAGGAGAAATACCTCAAAACCATTCACGTTTCGGCGGTTACTCTCGGCAATATCTTCAACGATATTATTGATATGGATAAGATGGAGCGGCGCAGAGTCCAGCTGGATAACCAGCCGATAGACTTCACCAGCTTCCTGGCGGATCTGGAAAACCTCTCCGGCCTGCAGGCCCAGCAGAAAGGGCTGCGCTTTGTGCTGGACCCGACGCTGCCGCTACCGCATAAAGTGGTGACGGACGGTACGCGTCTGCGCCAGATCCTGTGGAATTTGATCAGCAACGCCGTCAAATTTACCCAGAGTGGTCAGGTCGCGGTGCGCGTGCGCTACGGCGAGGACGAGATGCTGCATTTTGAAGTGGAAGATTCCGGGATCGGTATTCCGCAGGAAGAGCAGGACAAGATCTTCGCCATGTATTATCAGGTGAAGGACAGCCAGGGCGGCAAGCCCGCCACCGGTACCGGCATTGGTCTGGCCGTCTCGCGCAGATTAGCCAAGAGCATGGGCGGCGATATTACCGTCACCAGCAATCCTGGCAAAGGTTCGCTGTTTACGCTCAGCGTTAACGCTCCTGCGGTCGCTGAAGAGGTGGAAGATACCTTTGACCAGGATGAGATGCCGCTGCCCGCGCTGCACGTGCTACTGGTTGAAGATATCGAGCTGAACGTGATTGTCGCGCGTTCGGTGCTGGAGAAGCTTGGCAGCAGCGTGGATGTGGCGATGACCGGTAAAGCTGCGCTGGAGATGTTCACCCCGGGGGAATATGACCTTGTGCTGCTGGACATCCAGCTGCCGGATATGACCGGGCTGGATATTTCCCGCGAGCTGACGCAACGCTACGCCCAGGACGAGCTACCGCCGCTGGTGGCGCTGACCGCCAATGTGCTGAAGGATAAACAAGAGTATCTGGATGCCGGGATGAACGACGTGCTGAGCAAACCGCTGGCGGTTCCGGCGTTAACCGCGATGATCAAGAAATTCTGGGACACCCGTGATGAAGAGGAGAGCACCATGACGACAGTAGATACCGAAAAAGCGCAGTCCTTACTGGATATCACCATGCTTGAGCAGTACATCGATTTAGTCGGTCCGAAGCTGATCACTGACGGTGTCGCCATGTTCGAAAAGATGATGCCGGGGTATTTGAACGTGCTGGAGTCGAATCTGACGGCGCGCGATCAAAAAGGGATCGTCGAAGAAGGGCATAAGATCAAAGGCGCGGCGGGCTCTATTGGCTTGCGTCATCTGCAGCAGCTGGGTCAGCAAATCCAGTCACCCGATTTACCGGCATGGTCTGATAACGTTGGTGAATGGGTTGAAGAGATGAAGCAGGAGTGGCAGAACGACGTGGCGGTGCTGAAAGCGTGGGTGGACAGCAGAAAAAAATGACCCCGGCTAAACCGGGGTGCGCGAATACTGCGCCAACACCAGGGAAATTATGGCTGCGCCTTAATTGTTATTTTGTAGCAGAAGGGCGTAGCCTCAAAATTCAGGCCGTAAGCAGTTAAGATAGCAAATCTTAAATAAGTTGTTACATGAATCAGTTAAATGTGTGAAGCATACCGTTTTAATCAGAATTATTAATGGGCGTGTAACATAGTTCAGAGGGATCGACAGGATGAAAAAAGTAGGCGTAATACTGAGCGGCTGCGGCGTTTACGATGGATCCGAAATCCACGAGGCGGTCCTGACGCTGCTGGCACTGGCACGCAGCGGGGCACAAGCCGTCTGCTTCGCACCGGATCGAACCCAGTCGGATGTCATTAATCACCTCACCGGCGAGCCGATGGCGGAAAGCCGGAACGTCTTGATCGAGGCGGCGCGGATCGCGCGCGGACAGATTCGTCCTCTTAACCAGGCCCGTGCAGATGAGCTGGATGCGCTGATTGTGCCAGGAGGCTTTGGTGCGGCAAAAAATCTCAGCGATTTTGCCCGCGAGGGCAGCGCCTGTCAGGTCGACAGCCATTTAAAAAGCCTGACGCAGCAGATGCATGCCGCAGGTAAACCGCTGGGCTTCATCTGTATTGCACCGGCAATGCTGCCGGCAATCTTTGATATTCCGCTGCGTCTGACCATCGGCACCGATATTGATACTGCCGAAGTGATCGAAGACATGGGCGGGGAGCATATCCCGTGCCCGGTGGAAGATATCGTGGTCGACGAGGACAACAAAATTGTCACCACCCCAGCCTATATGCTGGCGCACGATATTGCCGAAGCAGCAGGTGGCATTGAGAAGCTGGTGGCTCGTGTGCTGGTGCTGGCTGAATGAGATTGAAACGCCCGCGGGCAGGCTGGATGAGACGGATGGTCGTGCGCATTTTGCTGGTGCTGGCGGTCTTCTGGGGTGGCGGTATTGCCCTGTTCAGCTTTCTGCCGGTGCCCTTTTCGGCGGTGATGATTGAGCGCCAGCTGAGCCGCTGGCTGAGCGGGGATTTCAGCTATGTTGCCCATTCAGACTGGGTGAGTATGGATGAGATCTCCCCGTGGATGGGGCTCGCGGTCATTGCTGCAGAAGATCAGAAGTTTCCCGATCACTGGGGCTTTGACGTCGGCGCAATTGAAAAGGCCTTAGCGCATAACGAGCATAATGCGAGCCGGATCCGCGGAGCGTCGACGCTGTCTCAGCAGACGGCGAAAAATCTGTTTCTGTGGGATGGGCGCAGCTGGGTACGTAAGGGACTGGAGGCCGGGCTGACGCTGGGCATCGAAACGGTGTGGAGCAAAAAGCGCATCCTGACGGTGTACCTGAATATTGCGGAGTTTGGCGAGGGCATATTTGGCGTTGAAGCGGCATCACAGCGCTATTTTCGTAAACCGGCAAGTCGTCTGACGCCGTCAGAGGCCGCGCTGCTGGCGGCGGTGTTGCCCAATCCGATTCGCTTTAAGGCCAGTACGCCATCCGGCTACGTGCGCAGCCGTCAGGCGTGGATCATGCGCCAGATGCGCCAGCTAGGCGGAGAAGGGTATATGCAGGCGCATAACCTGCATTAGTCTTCATCAAACCCGGCGTTAAACAGCGCAATAACGGCAGCCAGCGCCTCTTCTTCCTGTGGACCGGTGGCTTCAATTTCGATCTGGCGACCCTTGGCGGAATCCAGCATTAGCAAGGCAATCACGCTGTTGGCTTCCGCTTCAGTGCCTTCGTCGTTACGCAGCAGCACTTCCGCGTCAAAACCCTGCATCAGTTCAAACAGCTTCATCGCCGGGCGGGCATGCATGCCCAGCTTGTTGGTGATTTCAACGGTCTGCTTTACGGTCATGTTTTGCGTTTTTCCAGCGTACGATGACGAGACTGCACGTTTTTACCGCGTGAGCGGAAATAGTCAGCCAGTTGCTCAGCAATATAAACCGAACGGTGCTTACCACCGGTACAGCCAATCGCCACCGTCAGATAGCTGCGATTGTTTGTCTCCAGCATGGGCAACCAGAGTTCAAGGTAGCTGCGCGTCTGATAGATAAAGTTATGCACTTCAGTATGTCGGTCGAGGAATGCGGCCACCGGCTTGTCGAGGCCGGTCATCGGACGCAGCTTAGGATCCCAGTGCGGGTTTGGCAAAAAGCGAACGTCAAATACATAGTCCGCATCGATAGGAATGCCGTGCTTAAAGCCAAACGACTCGAACACCATCGTCAGTTCACGCTCGCGTTTGCCCAGCAGGCGCGTACGCAGCATCTCTGCCAGCTCATGGACGGACATTTCCGAGGTATCGACGATCAGATCGGCCCGGGAGCGCAGCGGCTCCAGCAGATCGCTCTCCTGGTCGATCGCGCTTTCCAGCGACAGATTTTTACTCGAGAGCGGATGCAGGCGACGGGTATCGCTGTAGCGGCGGATCAGCGTATTGCGATCGGCATCAAGGAACAGCAGCTGAGGTGAAAACGCCTCCGGCAGACTGCTCATCGCTTGCTCAAAGATTTCTGGTGATTCAGGCATGTTGCGCACGTCAATACTGACCGCGGCAGAAATCTGCCGTTCGGCCAGCGTCCGCGCCAGGTCGGGCAGCAGGACAACCGGCAGGTTATCCACGCAGTAAAAGCCCATATCTTCCAGTGCTCGCAGGGCCACTGACTTCCCTGAACCTGAACGACCACTGACGATCATCAGCACCATGTACCGTTTCTCCTCAGGACTGCAGATGTCAACGCCATCGCCCGATTACGCATCACCCTGATTGCCTTCTGTTTCCGTAATGATTTGATAGAGCTCTTCATCGCTTTGTGCCGCGCGCAGACGACGACAGATGGTTTTATCCGCCAGTCGTTTGGCCACCAGCGAGAGCGTGTGCAGATGCGTTTTTGTCTGGTCAGCGGGCACCAGTAGCGCAAACAGCAGATCGACCGGCTGGTTATCAATGGCATCGAACGCGATCGGCGTTTCAAGCTGCACAAACACGCCCACGGCACGCAGGGTATCTTCTTCCAGTTTGCCGTGTGGAATGGCGATGCCGTTGCCGATGCCGGTACTGCCCATTTTCTCGCGGGTCAGAATGGCTTCGAACACCACCTGCGATGGCAGGCCCAGCTGTTTTGCGGCCAGTTCACTGATGATCTCCAGCGCACGTTTTTTGCTCTGGCAGTGAACCGCACTGCGGGTACATTCCTGGTTAAGGACGTTGCTCAGTTGTAGAGTGGAATCGTTATTCATCATAATTTCACCTAAGCGCTAACTGTACAAAGGGCCCGTTGTGTTTCACAACAGGCCGTCCTGCACCCGTTAACAGCCCGGACAATTAGTGTTGTTTCAGTTTATCTTTATGTTTGTTTAGCTGCCGGGCCAGCTTGTCAATCAAGCCGTCGATAGCCGCGTACATGTCCTGCCCTTCCGCACTGGCATGGATTTCACCCCCGTTGACGTGCAGGGTCGCATCCGAGATATGAGTCACTTTTTCCACTTTTAACACAATGTAGACCTGATTGATCCTCTCGAAATACTGTTCAAGCTTGGCGAATTTGGTGTTAAGAAAATCGCGCAAGGACTCTGTGATTTCGACGTTGTGTCCAGTGATGTTGAGCTGCATAGTGTCTTCCTTATCGGTTGTGTCAAACCAGTTGTTTACGCTGGTTAGACGGCGGAATGGATAAAGACTCTCGATACTTCGCAACAGTGCGGCGTGCGACCATGATACCTTGTTCGGACAGCATGGTGGTCAACTTACTGTCACTCAGTGGTTTCGCGGGGTTTTCCGCGGCGATCAACTTCTTCACCAGCGCCCGAATAGCCGTCGACGAGGCTTCGCCGCCGCCTTCGGTACTCACATGGCTGGAGAAAAAATACTTAAGCTCAAAAATACCGCGCGGGCTGTGCAGATACTTCTGCGTTGTCACGCGGGAAATCGTCGATTCATGCATCTCGACGGCCTGGGCGATATCGGCCAGCACCATCGGTTTCATATACTCATCACCCTGTTCAAAAAACGCCTGCTGCTGCTCAACGATGCAGCGGCTTACGCGCAGCAGCGTGTCATTGCGGCTCTCGAGGCTTTTAATCAGCCAGCGCGCCTCCTGGAGGTTGCTGCGAATGAACTGGTTATCGGAGTCGTTGCGCGTGCTGGTACACATTGACGCGTACTGCTGGTTGATTTGCAGGCGCGGAATGCTGTCGGCGTTGAGCTCCACGGTCCATAGACCGTTGTGCTTGCGCACCAGCACGTCCGGAATGACGTACTCGGGTTCACCGGCCTGGATAGACTGACCTGGACGCGGATCAAGGGACTGGATCAGATTCACCGCTTCCTTCAGCACATCTTCTTTCAGCCGGGTAACGCGCATCAGCGAACGGAAGTCATGATTCGCCAGCAGATCCAGATGTTCGCTGATGATCAGGCGCGCCTCTTCAAGCCACGGCGTCTCTTTAGCGAACTGGGAAAGCTGGATAAGCAGGCAGTCACGTAAATCTTTGGCGGCGACACCGACCGGATCGAAACGCTGAATGCGCTTCAGTACCGCCTCAACCTCTTCAAGTTCAAGCTCATCATCGCCAATGCTCTCAAGAATGTCGTCCAGCGAGACGGTCAGATAGCCCGTCTCATCGACGGCATCGACTATCGAGGTGGCGATGGCACGATCGGTATCGGAAAACGGTGTCAGCTCCACCTGCCACATCAGGTAATCCTGAAGCGTCTGGGTGGTTTCACCCTGATAAACGGGGAGTTCATCGTCCTGGTAGTCTGCACGTGTGCCGGACGGTGTTCCGGCGGTGTAGATTTCATCCCAGCTGGCATCGAGCGGAAGCTCGTCAGGCATCTCTTTTTGCTCAAGGGCCTCAACCGTGTCGAGGGCCTCTTTGTCCTGAGGCTGCTGGGTTTCTATCTCTTCGTGAAGATCGGTTTGCTCGAGCAGGGGGTTACTGTCCAGTGCCTGCTGAAGTTCCTGCTGGAGTTCTAACGTCGACAGTTGCAACAGACGAATGGCCTGTTGTAACTGCGGTGTCATCGCCAGCTGTTGGCTGAGCCTTAATTGCAAACCTTGCTTCATGTTCAGAGCATTTTTCTCCGTTTACGCGAGACTAAACTTCTACCCTATCAGAGTCTGAAGTCTTCCCCAAGATACACGCGCTTAACATGCTCGTCTTCAAGGATCTGCTGCGGTGTACCGTGGGCAATAAGATGGCCCTGGCTGACGATATAAGCACGTTCACACACCGCCAGCGTTTCACGGACGTTGTGATCGGTGATGAGTACACCAAGGCCGCTGTCGCGCAGATGCTCGATAATGCGTTTAATGTCGATAACGGAAATGGGGTCAACGCCCGCGAAGGGTTCATCCAGCAGGATAAATTTCGGGTTGGCGGCCAGCGCGCGGGCAATTTCCACGCGGCGACGTTCACCTCCGGAAAGCGCCTGACCGAGGCTGTTGCGCAGATGCTCGATATGGAACTCTTCCATCAGCTCATTGGCGCGATCGTTGCGCTGTTCCGCAGACAGGTCGTCACGGATCTGCAGCACCGCCATCAGGTTGTCGAACACGCTCAGGCGTCGGAAAATCGAGGCTTCCTGCGGCAAATAACCGATGCCACGGCGCGCACGCGCGTGAAGGGGCAGCAAGCTGATGTCTTCATCATCAATAATGATGTTACCCGCATCGCGCGGCACAATCCCGACCACCATGTAAAAGGTGGTGGTTTTACCCGCACCGTTAGGACCCAACAGGCCGACAATTTCGCCGGAGTTGACGGTCAGACTGACATCTTCCACTACGCGGCGGCCTTTGTAGGCTTTGGCGAGATTCTTTGCAGTTAATGTTGCCATAACGAATTAGTTACTCTTTTTCTGTGCCGGAGCCTGATTGTTGTTTTTGTCCTGCAACTGCGATGGAACAAGTACGGTCGTGACACGCTTGCCCTTTTCGCTAAAGGCCTGCATTTTTTGCTCTTTCACCAGGTAGGTGATTTTGTCGCCTTTAATATTGCTGTCGAGCTGCTCCAGGAACGCATTCCCGGTCAGGACGACGAAATCCTTCGCCAGTTCGTAGTGCATCTGCGAAGCGCGGCCTTTGACGGGCTTACCGTTATCCTGCATCTGATAGAAGGTGGCCGGGTTACCATAGCCATCAATGACCTCTTTCCCGTCTTCGCCGCCTGGACGGGTGACAACAACCTTGTCGGCGTTGATTTTGATGGTACCCTGGGTCACCACGACATTTCCGGTAAAGGTCACTATATTACCCTGCATATCGAGTGACTGTGTGTCGGACTCGATATGGATCGGCTGCTCGGTATCACCCGTTACAGCAAGCGCGGGCAGGCTGACGGCCAGCAGCGCGCTGGCGATGATAAAATTAAGGCTGAGTTTGTTTGTTTTGAATTTCATAAGAGGTTCTAACCTTTTCAATCAGCTCTGCGTTCTTGCTGCGTAAGTTCCCGCGCATTCTCAGACCGCTGGAATTAAATGTGGTGCCATATAACGTAACCAGATCCTGCGACGTCACATCCTGAGTCACAAGGTTAATCTGAGCGTTATCGGTGGTGATTTTGCGCAGCTGTGAGTCAGCGGTCAGCGCATTCACTTCAACATGACCATACAGATAAAGCATACGGTCATTCGTCAGTTTTGCCCGGTCTGATTTAATCGACCATGTCGGAATTTTATTGGCATCAAAGGTGGTCATCACCGGTTGGGTAAACCACGACACACCCTGTTCGGAAAAATACTCAACGTGCTGAGCGATAAGGCGGTAGTTCAGGGCGCCTTCCGGGCTGTAAACCACCGTATCGCTGTGATCGCTTTTATAAGTTGGGTCGTTGGTGTTCACCGTCGGCGCTTGCGCGTCGTCCCGGTCAGCGAGGTTTACGCCAATCAGTACAAGTGCGACAAGCGAAAGCAGAATAATCACCCAACGTCTGGTTTTACTCATATCGATTGCCCTTTGGCCTCATCAAGCTTACCTTGCGCCAGCAACAACAGGTCGCACACTTCCCGGACTGCGCCGCGGCCGCCGTCAATGCGGGTGACATAGTCAGCACGCGGGATCAATAGCGGATGGGCATCGGCAACGGCGATGCTTAGACCCACTTCTGCCATTACTGGCCAGTCAATCAGGTCATCGCCAACATAAGCGACATTTTCCGGGGCGATAGCCAGTTTACCAACTAAGTCCCTGAAAGCGACCATCTTATCGGATTGTCCCTGGTAAAGATGGGTAATACCCAGCGTCTCGCAGCGATCTTCTACTAGTTTAGCCTTACGCCCGGTAATAATGGCAACTTCTATGCCAGAAGTGAGCGCGCAGCGAATACCATAGCCGTCGCGCACGTTGAAGGCCTTCAGCTCTTCACCATTATTACCCATATAAATCAAACCGTCGGACAGAACACCATCCACATCCAGAATCAACAGGCGAATGTTTTCTGCCTGCGCCATCATCTGCGTACTGACCGGGCCATAACAGGTTGCAAGGGATGCACCCGCATTACTCATTGTCTTATCCTTCATTACACTACGCCTGCGCGCAGCAGATCATGCATATGTACCACACCCAGCAACTGGTCGCCATCGGCAACCATAACGGAGGTGATGTGGCGGGACTGCATCAGGTTTAACACTTCGACGGCCAGCAGGCCGGAACGCACCCGGATGCCGCCAGTGGTCATCACGTCGGCGATACCCAGTTTGCGGACATCGACACCCATATCGAAAACGCGGCGTAAGTCCCCGTCGGTGAAGATACCTTCAATCTTCATCTGGTCGTCGCAAATGACTGTCATACCCAGATTCTTACGGGTGATCTCCAGCAGGGCATCACGCAGCGAGGCGGTTTTACTGACGTGCGGAATTTCGTCACCTGTGTGCATGATGTCGTTAACCCGCAGCAGCAGTTTACGCCCCAGCGCACCGCCCGGATGGGAGAGGGCGAAATCTTCGGCGGTAAAGCCGCGTGCTTCCAACAGGGCGACGGCCAGCGCATCGCCCATGACCAGCGCTGCAGTGGTGCTGGAGGTCGGCGCCAGGCCCAACGGGCAGGCTTCTTTTGGCACTTTGACGCACAGATGAATATCTGCGGCGCGCGCCATGCTGCTCTCCGGACGGCTGGTAATACAGATGAGGGGAACGTGAAGCCGCTTAAGCACCGGGATCAGCGCCAGCACTTCGTTGGATTCGCCGGAGTTGGATAACGCAATCACGATATCCTGAGCACTGACCATACCCAGGTCGCCGTGCGCCGCTTCGCCAGGATGGACGAAAAACGCGGTGGTGCCGGTGCTGGCAAAAGTGGCCGCCATTTTCCGCCCAATATGCCCGGATTTGCCCATTCCCATCACCACGACTTTGCCGGTGCAGTGAAACAGCGCCTCACATGCCGAACTAAAATCCTGATTAATGTATTGATCTAACTGCGCCAGACCTTCACGTTCAATCTCCAGAACCTGTTTTCCTGCTTTCTGAAAGTCAAAACCCGGCTGCAATTCTATTTGCGACATAATGCGTTTCCGTTTACCCAGAGAGAAGAGGCGAGAGCCAGTAAAGCATCGCCATCCATACGATAAATCCCACCGTCAGCAGCGCGCCCACGCCCTGACCAATCTGTTGCTTGCGCTGCCAGCAGAGCAGGGCGAAGATTGTGCTAACCACCACCATCACGCCGTAATCGCGGCTAAACGCAAGCGGGTTAAAAGCGCCTGGGGCTATCAGGGCTGGCAGGCCAAGCACGATCACAATATTGAAAATATTCGAGCCGATAATATTGCCAATCGCGATGTCATCCTCGCCTTTACGTGCTCCGGCGATGGCGGTGGCCAGCTCAGGCAGGCTGGTACCAATGGCAATCACCGTCAGGCCGATGGTTAACTCGCTCATAGCAAAGTAGTTCGCCAGAACCGTCGCGTTATCAACTATCATTTGCGTGGCCATCGGCATGATGATCAGTGCGACGCCCAGCCACAGTAATGCGACGGGTAAATTGCCTTCCCGCGGGAGCTCAGCAACCTGCTCCTGGGTTAAGGTGTCCTGGCCTTGTTTTTCAGCCGTTCTGGCAAGTTTTACAATGTAAAACAGCCAGATGATCGCCAGCGCCAGCAGAAATAAACCGTCGCTGAACGTTAACTGCCCGTCGTACAGCACGCAGCCTGCCAGCAGGCTGACAATTAACATTAGCGGCAATTCACGGCGCAGAACATCAGAATGCACGCGAAATGGATGCAGCAGCGCAGCAAGGCCCAGAATTAACAAAATGTTGACGATATTGGAGCCAATAGCGGTGCCGACAGCGAGATCCACCTGATCGTGCAGCGAGGCTGCAACGGAGACGATGATCTCCGGCAGGGAGGTGCCGATGCTGACCACCGTCATCCCAATAATCAGGGGGGGAATACCAAACAGACGACACAGAATTGATGCGGAGAACACCAGACGATCGGCACTGTAGACTACCAAAAGTAAACCAATTATTAACAGTGCCGTTGCTAAAAGCATCAAAAGTCCTTTCTTCAGGTATACTCGCCGGTCCACGGAGAAAAATTTCTCTGGCGCTGCATACAGTCTGTAGACGTAACGAATTCCTAATTTTGACTTTATGCGCCGTAAAAGTAAAACAAATGCCAGCTTTCGCTAACCTCAGTGGGTAATATTCTGTAAAAATGTTGGGTTTGCGGCTGAACTAAGCCTCATGGTGATCCTGCACCAGCAATAGAAAGGAAATGTACATGAGCCTGAATGGGGCGAATATTGTCGATGTCCGTGGCGTCAGCTTCACGCGCAGTAACCGGGTCATTTTTGACAACATCTCTTTGACTGTGCCTCGCGGTAAGATTACCGCCATTATGGGGCCCTCAGGTATTGGTAAAACCACCTTGTTGCGCCTGATTGGCGGCCAGATCCCCCCGGCAAGCGGAGAGATCCACTTCGACGGTGAGAATGTCCCGACTATGTCGCGCTCTCGCCTGTATACCGTGCGTAAACGCATGAGTATGCTGTTCCAGTCTGGTGCCCTTTTTACCGATCTGAACGTCTTTGATAACGTGGCCTATCCACTGCGTGAGCATACGCGTCTGCCTGCAGAGCTGTTGAAAAGCACGGTGATGATGAAGCTCGAGGCGGTGGGGTTACGCGGTGCAGCAAAACTGATGCCTTCAGAGCTCTCAGGCGGGATGGCGCGGCGTGCCGCGCTGGCACGCGCCATTGCGCTGGAACCGGATTTGATCATGTTTGATGAACCTTTTGTCGGGCAGGATCCTATTACCATGGGCGTGCTGGTTAAGCTGATCTCCGAGCTTAATAGCGCCCTGGGCGTCACCTGCATCGTGGTCTCACACGATGTACCTGAAGTGCTCAGCATCGCCGATTACGCTTACATCGTGGCGGACAAAAAAATTGTCGCTCACGGTAGCGCGCACTCCTTGCAGAATAACAGCGATCCACAGGTCCGACAGTTCCTCGACGGTATCGCTGATGGCCCTGTGCCGTTCCGCTATCCGGCAGGTGATTATCATCAAGATTTATTGGGAATAGGGAGTTAAGCCACTCATGCTGTTAAATGCGTTGGCCGCTCTCGGACACCGTGGCATAAAAACCATCAGGACGTTCGGGCGTGCCGGGTTGATGTTATTCAATGCGCTGATCGGGAAACCGGAATTCCGCAAACATGCTCCTTTGCTGGTACGCCAGCTGTATAATGTCGGCGTCCTGTCGATGCTCATTATCATTGTTTCCGGTGTCTTCATCGGGATGGTGTTAGGGCTGCAGGGGTATTTGGTGCTGACCACCTATAGTGCGGAAACCAGCCTCGGCATGCTGGTGGCGCTCTCCCTGCTGCGTGAGCTGGGGCCGGTGGTGGCTGCGCTGCTGTTTGCTGGTCGTGCCGGGTCGGCGCTAACCGCCGAAATCGGTCTGATGCGCGCCACTGAGCAGCTCTCCAGTATGGAAATGATGGCCGTCGATCCGCTGCGTCGGGTGATCTCACCGCGCTTCTGGGCGGGCGTGATCTCTTTGCCGCTGCTGACTATCCTCTTTGTTGCCGTCGGGATCTGGGGCGGGTCGCTGGTCGGCGTGCAATGGAAAGGGATCGATGCCGGGTTCTACTGGTCGGCAATGCAAAGTGCGGTGGACTGGCGCATGGATCTGATTAATTGCCTGATTAAAAGCGCGGTATTCGCCGTGACTATCACCTGGATTGCGTTATTCAATGGTTATGACGCGATCCCGACTTCAGCTGGCATCAGCCGGGCAACAACGCGTACCGTTGTGCATTCGTCGCTTGCCATACTGGCTCTGGATTTTGTGCTCACCGCACTGATGTTTGGGAATTGAGTTCATGCAAACGAAAAAAACTGAAATTTGGGTAGGCGTATTTGTGTTGCTGGCACTGCTGGCAGCGCTCTTTTTAAGCTTTAAAGTGGCGGATGTCACGACGATCCGCACCGAGCCGACATACCGTATTTATGCCACCTTCGACAACATTGGCGGCCTGAAAAATCGCTCGCCGGTGCGTATTGGTGGCGTGGTGGTCGGGCGTGTGGCGGACATTACGCTGGATGAGAAAAGCTACTTGCCTCGCGTTGCGCTGGATATTGAAGAGCGCTACAACCATATCCCGGATACCAGTTCCCTTTCTATCCGTACCTCCGGCCTGCTGGGTGAACAATATCTGGCGCTGAACGTCGGTTTTGAAGATCCCGAACTGGGAACGACTATTCTTAAAGATGGCGGTGTGATTCAGGATACGAAGTCAGCCATGGTATTAGAAGATATGATTGGTCAGTTCCTTTACAACAGCAACAGTAAAGGCGGCGATCAGGATCAGGCTGCTCAGACACCCGCGCAAACCGATGCTGTGCCGTCCGCTGGTACGACGAATTCATCTCAGGAGAAGTAATTCATGTTTAAACGACTGTTAATGGTTGCCATGCTGATGATTGCCCCTCTGACTGCGGCAAATGCAGCCGATCAGACCAATCCTTATCAACAGATGACCGAAGCGGCAAAGAAAACCTTTGATCGCCTTAAAAATGAACAACCTAAGATTCGTTCTAATCCCGATTACCTGCGTGATGTGGTTGATCAGGAGCTGCTGCCTTATGTGCAGGTGAAATATGCCGGTGCACTGGTGCTGGGTCGTTACTACAAAGACGCGACCCCGGCGCAGCGTGAAGCCTATTTCACTGCGTTTCGTGAATACCTGAAACAAGCTTATGGTCAGGCGCTGGCGATGTACCACGGTCAGACCTATCAGATAGCCCCTGCACAGCCGCTGGGTGATGCGACTATCGTGCCTATTCGCGTAACCATCATCGATCCGAACGGTCGCCCACCGGTGCGCCTGGACTTCCAGTGGCGTAAGAACAGCCAGAGTGGCAACTGGCAGGCGTACGATATGATTGCTGAAGGGGTGAGCATGATCACCACCAAGCAAAACGAATGGAGCGATCTGCTGCGTACCAAAGGTATCGACGGTCTGACCGCGCAGCTGAACAGTATCTCGCGCCAGAAAATCACCCTGGAAGAGAAGAAATAATGCTGCCGCAGCTCAGCTGGGTCCGCGAGGGGGAAACGTTACTACTCTCTGGTGAGCTGGATCAGGATTTTCTGAATCCTCTGTGGGATGCGCGACACGAAGCGATGCAGGGCATTTCCTGCATCGATCTCGGCGGTGTTTTACGCGTTGATACCGCAGGGGTTGCGCTGCTGGTCCATCTGGTGGCGACGGGCAAACAGCAAGGGCGGCAGGTCTCGCTTTCTGGCATTAGCGACAACGTCATGACCCTGGCTCAGCTTTATAATTTGCCAGCAGACGTTTTACCTCGCTAACTTTTTCAGTACGTTACTATAGAAAGCCTCGACAGTTTCTTCGTCGGGGCTTTTTGCTTGTTTAAGACTGCCTCACTTTGCTCTAAGATGTTGGGCTTGTTTTCACTACCAGATGATAAAGAACCCATGGAAAATCATGAAATCCAGACCGTGCTGATGAACGCACTTGCCCTTCAGGAAGTCCACGTCTCCGGCGATGGCAGTCACTTTCAGGTTATTGCTGTGGGTGAGGTATTCGACGGCATGAGCCGCGTGAAGAAACAGCAGGCTGTCTATGCGCCGCTGATGGAATATATCGCGGATAATCGTATCCATGCCCTGTCGATCAAAGCGTTCACCCCAACTGAATGGGCACGCGATCGCAAACTAAACGGTTTTTGAGCTGAGGGTGAAATGCCCGCAGCACGGTTGAATTTATACAGAGAGTAAATCATGGACAAATTTCGTGTTCAGGGGCCGACGCGCCTTCAGGGCGAAGTCACAATTTCCGGCGCTAAGAACGCCGCGCTGCCGATCCTCTTCGCTGCACTGCTTGCGGAAGAGCCGGTAGAGATTCAGAACGTACCGAAGCTGAAAGATATCGACACCACCATGAAGCTGCTCGGCCAGCTCGGTACCAAGGTTGAGCGCAACGGTTCTGTATGGATCGATGCCAGTAACGTCAATAACTTCTCCGCCCCTTACGACCTGGTGAAAACCATGCGTGCCTCCATCTGGGCGCTGGGTCCGCTGGTGGCACGTTTCGGTCAGGGTCAGGTCTCTCTGCCTGGCGGCTGTGCCATTGGCGCGCGTCCGGTCGATCTGCACATCTTTGGCCTCGAAAAACTCGGCGCTGACATCAAGCTGGAAGAGGGCTACGTCAAAGCGTCAGTTAATGGCCGTCTGAAAGGCGCGCACATCGTGATGGACAAAGTCAGTGTCGGTGCTACCGTCACTATCATGTCTGCGGCGACGCTGGCTGAAGGCACCACCGTTATTGAGAACGCTGCGCGCGAGCCTGAAATCGTCGATACGGCGAACTTCCTCAATGCACTGGGTGCGAAGATCACCGGCCAGGGTACCGATCGTATCACCATCGAAGGCGTTGCACGTCTGGGGGGCGGCGTTTATCGCGTCCTGCCTGACCGTATCGAAACCGGCACCTTCCTGGTGGCTGCGGCAATCTCCGGCGGCAAAATTATCTGCCGTAATGCCCAACCCGATACGCTGGATGCTGTTCTGGCGAAGCTGCGTGATGCGGGTGCGGACATCGAAACCGGTGAAGACTGGATCAGCCTGGACATGCACGGTAAACGTCCTAAGGCTGTGAATGTACGCACTGCGCCGCATCCGGCATTCCCGACGGATATGCAGGCACAATTCACGTTGCTGAACCTGGTGGCTGAAGGTACTGGCTTTATCACCGAAACCATCTTCGAAAACCGCTTTATGCACGTGCCTGAATTGATCCGTATGGGTGCGCATGCGGAAATCGAGAGCAACACCGTGATTTGCCATGGCGTGGAAAAACTGTCCGGTGCGCAGGTGATGGCAACGGATCTGCGTGCTTCTGCGAGCCTTGTATTAGCGGGTTGTATTGCAGAAGGGACAACGATTGTGGATCGTATTTATCACATCGATCGCGGCTATGAGCGTATCGAAGATAAACTGCGCGCGCTGGGTGCAAATATCGAGCGTGTAAAGGGCGAGTAATCGTTCGGGCAGCCCCCTGCCACAAGTGACCGGGGGGTTGCTATTCCGTTGATGAGAACGTCAATCCTGGCGTTCTTTTGCGGATCTTCTCTGGCGCATCATGCGCGTTCTGTCGACAAATTCGTGGGTTATCGGGTCATGATAGCGCGAGGGCCAGATTGTCCAGGGATCGGTTCCCAGCGCGGTTGCAATGATCAGTTCTCCCTTAGGCCATGGGCGCGTCAGCGCATTTGCCAGGGTGGAAGAACTGAGGCCATTGCGGCGTGATTCCGCGGCCAGTGACGTTCCCTTTTTACGCAGCGCGGCGATAATATCTGCCGGGTGCCAGTCGGTATATTTCTTCTCCATTCCGTTGTCCCTTTGTTCAGGTGCATTCACGTCATTCGTCTTAAATGACGCTGTTACTATACCTTCTTCGAACAAGGGTTCTAAAAAGTTCGCGTTACTGTGAGCCACATTCAGATTTTGCCAGGGCTTTATTCATGCGGTCTGTAAGCGAATTCATTAACAACGTTATGGAAAATATTCGAAACTTATAAGAACTCTCAGTTGACAAAAAAGAGAGTCCATTTACTCTCAGCGATCGCGCTGAACAGCAATATGTGCGAGGCCGATAAGGGCATCTCGCCACTGGCTATCAGGGATGACCTGCAGTGCGCCGATGGCTTTATCGGCCTCTTCCTCAGCACGCTGTCGCGTCCATTCCAGGGAACCACAGGCTGCCATTGCTTCCAGTACGGGCTCCAGAAGGTGTCGGCCATTGCCTTGCTCGATGGCTTCACGAATCAGCTTCGCCTGCTCTGGAGTGCCGTTGCGCATCGCATGCAGCAGCGGAAGCGTCGGTTTGCCTTCGTTCAGGTCATCACCCACATTTTTGCCCAGCGTTTCGCCATCGGCGCTGTAATCGAGCAAATCGTCGATCAGCTGGAAGGCGGTACCCAGATAGCGACCATAATCCTGCAGACCACGTTCCTGCTCCTCGCTACAGCCTGCAAGTAACCCAGAGCATTGCGCCGCGGCTTCAAAAAGACGCGCGGTTTTGCTGTAGATCACCCGCATGTAGTTCTCTTCGGTGATGTTCGGATCGTTGACGTTCATCAGTTGCAGGACTTCGCCTTCCGCAATCACGTTCACCGCTTTGGACATCACCTCGAGCACTTTCAGCGATCCCAGGCTGGTCATCATCTGGAAGGCGCGGGTATAGATAAAGTCGCCGACCAGCACGCTGGCGGCGTTACCGAATGCCGCGTTAGCGGTGGCTTTACCGCGACGCATATCCGATTCATCGACAACGTCATCATGCAACAGTGTTGCGGTATGGATAAATTCGATCAGGGCCGCAATCGTAACGTGCGCATTTCCTTGATAGCCAACCGCGCGTGCGGCCAGCACAGCGATCATCGGACGGATGCGTTTACCTCCGCCGCTGACGATGTAATAACCCAACTGATTGATTAGTTGAACGTCAGAATCGAGCTGTTCCAGAATTGCTGCATTCACACCCGCCATGTCTTGCGCGGTTAACTCATTGATTTTTTCTAAATTCATCGCAAAAGCCGGGCTAGTAATCCTGTTCACCCCCTATTACAAGGGCTAACGAAGGGTTCGGTTTATCAATAGTATCGCTGATTGTACTGAAAAAACGCGTCAGATAAACGTTACCGTACATGTTGTCTTTTTTTTCTTCATCTGTTGATGGTAGCACTTGTCAAAGGCTCGCGTTTTGCGTAATATTCGCGCCCTATTGTGAATATTTATAGCGCACTCTGAATCACACGAGGACGTGCGCGGAAGCGGAGTTTTATATGTACGCGGTTTTCCAAAGTGGTGGTAAACAACACCGAGTAAGCGAAGGTCAGACCGTTCGCCTGGAAAAGCTGGACATCGCAACTGGCGAAGCTGTTGAGTTCGCAGAAGTGCTGATGATCGCAAACGGTGAAGAAGTCAAAATCGGCGTTCCTTTCGTTGATGGCGGCGTTATCAAAGCTGAAGTTGTTGCTCATGGTCGTGGCGAGAAAATTAAGATCGTTAAGTTTCGTCGTCGTAAGCACTACCGTAAGCAGCAGGGCCACCGTCAGTGGTTCACTGATGTGAAAATTACTGGCATCAGCGCCTAAGACCTGAGGAGAGATTTAAATGGCACATAAAAAGGCTGGCGGCTCAACTCGTAACGGTCGCGATTCAGAAGCTAAACGCCTTGGCGTTAAGCGTTTCGGTGGCGAAACCGTTCTGGCGGGTAGCATCATCGTTCGTCAACGTGGCACCAAATTCCACGCTGGTAACAACGTAGGTTGCGGTCGTGACCACACTCTGTTTGCTAAAGCAGACGGTAAAGTGAAATTTGAAGTTAAAGGCCCGAACAACCGTAAATACATCAGCATCGTTGCTGAGTAAGGTTTTCTCGGTCCGGTAACGGATTAAAGCCCCGCAACGTGTTGCGGGGCTTTTTACATTGGAAACCCGGTAATTTTTTCTGTAGGGAAAACGGGCATGAAGCAGCAAGCTGGCATTGGTATTCTTTTGGCACTCATTACTGCGATGTGCTGGGGTGCACTGCCAATTGCAATGAAGCAGGTTCTGGATGTGATGGAGCCGCCGACGGTCGTGTTCTATCGCTTCCTGATGGCCTCTGTTGGGCTAGGGACTATCCTGGCCATCAAGGGTAAGCTTCCCCCCCTGCGGATCTTTCGCAAGCCGCGCTGGCTCGTCATGCTGGCGATTGCGACGGGGGGCCTGTTCGGTAACTTCATTTTATTCAGCTCTTCCCTGCAATATCTCAGTCCTACGGCTTCGCAGGTAATCGGTCAGCTTTCACCGGTTGGCATGATGGTCGCCAGCGTCTTCATCCTCAAAGAGAAGATGCGCGGCACGCAGATTATCGGGGCGATGATGCTGCTCTGCGGTCTGGTGTTGTTCTTCAACACCAGCCTGATTGAGATATTTACCCGGCTGACGGATTACACCTGGGGCGTCATTTTCGGCGTAAGCGCCGCGGCGGTTTGGGTGAGTTACGGCGTCGCGCAAAAGGTGTTATTGCGTCGACTGGCGTCACAGCAGATCCTGTTTTTGCTGTACACTTTATGTACTATTGCATTGTTGCCGCTTGCGAAGCCGGGAGTTATCTCTCTGCTTAGCGACTGGCAGCTTGCGTGTCTGGTCTTCTGTGGGTTGAACACGCTGGTAGGTTACGGCGCACTGGCAGAAGCGATGGCACGCTGGCAGGCAGCACAGGTGAGCGCGTTAATCACGCTGACCCCGCTGTTTACGCTGTTATTTTCAGATTTATTATCAATGGCCTGGCCCGATTTCTTCGTCAAACCGATGTTAAACCTGCTGGCTTATATCGGTGCGTTTGTCGTGGTTGCGGGCGCGATGTATTCCGCCATTGGTCATCGTCTTTGGGGACGTTGGCGCAAAAGTGAAGCGGTTGTAGTTGTCCCCCGCTCAGGCGAATGATTTACGGAGAGTAAAATGAAGTTTGTTGATGAAGCAACGATCCTGGTCGTGGCAGGTGATGGCGGTAATGGTTGCGTAAGCTTCCGCCGTGAGAAATACATTCCGCGAGGCGGCCCTGACGGCGGCGACGGCGGTGATGGTGGTGACGTATGGTTTGAAGCCGACGAAAACCTCAACACCCTGATCGACTACCGTTTCGAAAAGTCCTTCCGTGCTGAACGTGGCCAGAACGGCCAGAGCCGTGACTGTACCGGTAAACGCGGGAAAGACGTAACGGTTAGAGTCCCGGTCGGGACACGCGTTATCGATCAGGGCACTGGCGAAACCATGGGCGATATGACCAAACACGGTCAGCGTCTGATGGTTGCAAAAGGCGGTTGGCACGGCCTGGGCAACAGCCGTTTCAAATCTTCCGTTAACCGTTCCCCTCGTCAAAAAACGATGGGTACCCCGGGCGACAAACGCGATCTGCAGCTTGAACTGATGCTGCTGGCTGACGTCGGGATGCTGGGGATGCCGAATGCCGGTAAATCCACCTTCATCCGCGCAGTGTCTGCCGCCAAGCCGAAAGTGGCTGACTATCCGTTTACAACGCTGGTGCCAAGCCTGGGCGTGGTCCGTATGGACAACGAGAAGAGCTTCGTGGTCGCGGATATCCCGGGTCTGATCGAAGGTGCTGCAGAAGGGGCGGGCTTAGGCATTCGCTTCCTGAAACACCTTGAGCGCTGCCGCGTGCTGCTGCACCTCATCGATATCGATCCTATCGATGGTTCTGATCCGGTAGAAAATGCCCGTATCATCATCGGCGAGCTGGAAAAATACAGCGACAAGCTGGCAAGCAAACCACGCTGGTTGGTCTTCAACAAGATTGACCTGATGGACAAAGCCGAAGCCGAAGCGAAAGCCAAAGCCATCGCTGAAGCGATGGGCTGGGAAGATAAGTATTATCTCATCTCTGCTGCCAGCCAGATGGGCGTGAAAGATCTGTGCTGGGATGTGATGACCTTCATCATTGAGAATCCGGTTACGCAGGCAGAAGAGGCGAAACAGCCTGAGAAAGTCGAATTCATGTGGGATGACTACCACCGTCAGCAGCTTGAAGAACAAGCAGTTGAAGTGGAAGAAGACGACGAAGACTGGGATGATGACTGGGACGAAGACGACGAAGAAGGTGTCGAATTCATCTACAAGCGTTAATACGGTCAATGGCCCCCTGAATCAGGGGGCTTTTTTTTAGCTCAGCGTTGTCGGCAGCCAGCACTGCACCACCAGCCCGCCTTCCGGGCGATTGTTGAGATGCAGTCTGCCGTGATGGAGCTGGATAATACGCTGCACAATGCTCAACCCCAGGCCGCTACCGCCGTAACGCTGATCGATGCGACGAAACGGCTCGGTAATCGACTGGCGATGAGCTTCATCGATACCTGGGCCCTGATCAAGAACGCTGATTAGCGTGCCTTCATCCTGCGCCTCGAGGCGAATCTCAATGGTGGAGCCTGCTGGACTGTAGCGCACCGCATTTTCATACAGATTCCGCACCATCAGGCGAAGCAGCACGGCATCACCCTGAACCGTCAGCGAAGCAGGGTGCGGCCAGACGAGGGTATGCGTTTTGCTCTCTTGCTCAAGCGCCAGGGGGGCGAGGACCGCATCCGACCAGTTAATCGTCTCGTAGTGACCACTCGCCATCGCCTGACCGGCCCGTGCCAGCATCAGCAACTGCTCTACGGTGTGCATCAGTTGGTCAATGCGGGCGATCAGTGGCTCGGTCTGAGGCGAGCCTGATTGCGCCATCAGCTCCAGGTGCAGGCGAATACCCGCCAGCGGCGTGCGCAGCTCGTGGGCAGCGTCCGCCGTGAATAAGCGCTCCTGCTGGATGGTATGATCCAGACGGGCAAGCAGCTGATTGAGTGACGTGGTGACGGCGCCAATTTCCTCCATATCGGAATACATCGGCAGCGGGGTGAGATTATCGGCAGAGCGGTTTGCCAGGCTGGTGCGAAGCTGTTTGAGCGGGCGAGTAATCCAGCTTACGGCCCAGAACGAGAACAGCAGCGTAAAACCGACCATCACCAGGGAAGGAACCAGCAGGGAGGCGATCGCTTCGCGGATCTCTTTTTCAACGTGCTGATTGCGGGATTTTGCTGACAGGGTCTCGCTGACCAGAAAACCGATCTGTTCCCGGCTTTCATGCCATAGCCAGATCACGCTTATCAGTTGAAAAAAAAGCAGGATCACGGCCAGTAGCACCATCAGACGACGGCGCATGCTGTTCATTTTTGGCTCTCCAGACGATAGCCTACGCCACGTACGGTTTTGATCCGGTCTCTGCCGAGCTTACGTCGCAGATTATGAATATGAACCTCAAGGGTGTTCGAGCCCGGATCGTCCTGCCAGGAGTAAATATCCTGCTGCAACGTTTCGCGGTGGACGGTTTGCCCGGTACGCATGATCAGCCGTGTCAGCAGGGCAAACTCTTTGGGCGTGATTTCAACCGGCAGGGAGTGCTGTAGAACCTGCTGGGTCTGCAGGTTCAGGGTCAGATCGCCGTCGCTGAGCAGATTATCGCTGTGCCCCTGATAGCGCCGTATCAGCGCGCGGACACGCGCCTGTAGCTCGGCCAGCGCGAAGGGTTTAACCAGATAGTCGTCAGCCCCGGAGTCGAGGCCGTTAATGCGGTCTTCCAGCGCATCACGCGCCGTCAGGATCAGCACGGGATTGGCCACGCCCCGGCGACGCCACTGGCTCAGCAGCGTTGCGCCGTCTTTATCCGGCAACCCAAGATCAAGGATAACCAGGCTGTATTCGCCGCTCTGGATCAGCCCGTTGGCTTCGGCGGCTGTGCCTGCACAATCCAGCGTGTATCCCTCAGCAGAGAGCGCAAGCGCCAGCCCTTCCTGGAGCAGTAAATCATCTTCAACAATGAGTAGTTTCATCGCTAGTTGTTCTGATAAATATCCTTGTAAAGCCGGCTCTCGAAGCGCACCAGCGGAATACGGCGATTGCGTTGGTCTGCAGGTTCAACCGCGTAGCCAGAAAGATACTGTACAAATGCCATTCGCTGCCCGCTGGCGGTAGTAATAAACCCGGCAAGGTTATAGACCCCCTGCAGTGAACCCGTTTTGGCGGAGACTTTGCCATCGACGCCCGCCGCATGCAGGCCCGCGCGGTACTGCAAGGAGCCGTCGTGGCCGGCGAGCGGCAGCATCGAAATAAAGTTTAGCTCAGTATCGTGTTGGGCAATGTACTGCAGGACCTGCATCATGGTGGCTGGTGAGATCAGGTTATGTCGCGACAGGCCTGAGCCATCCACTGCAATCGTATTGCCCAGATCAATGTTGGCCTGCTGACGCAGGATTTGCCGGACGGCATCCGAACCGGCGCGCCAGGTGCCAGGTACACCGAAGCGGGCGTGGCCAATCATGCGAAACACGGTATCGGCGATCATGTTATCGGATTTTTTCAGCATGATCTTCAGCAGATCGTGCAGCGGCGCCGACTGCTTGCTGGCGAGCACGGTGCCAGGTTCATTGGTTTGCGTCTGGCGCAACAGCGTGCCGGAGTAAGTGATTCCCGCCTGCTTGAGCTCGTCTTTCAGAATAGCCCCAGCGTAGCTCGCACCGTCCTGAATGGCGAACGCCAGCGGCAGCGGATCGGCGCGCTGCGTCAGGCAGCCGGTCACGGTAAAGCGGTTAAGATCGCCCGGCACGACATCCAGTTCGCAGTACTGCGCTTCTGGAGAGCCTTTCGCCAGGGTACGCACCTGGCTGAACATGTTGACCGGGTAGTAAGACGCCACGCGAATAAAGGCCAGATCATCAGGCTTGGGGGCGCTGTAAAGCGAAATAGAGAAGCAGTTACGATCGACGATTGCCGCCGCTGGCGGTGCGCTAAAGCACTGGGTCATGTCATTCCACGGCCAACCCGGCGCTTTATCGTGACTGGCGAAGATGGACGTGTCGATCAGCACGTTCCCTTCAATGCGCTGGACGCCTGACTTCTTTAGCACGGCAACCATGTTGCGCAGATCCTGACGTTTAAACGTCGGATCGCCGCCAAAACGGGCGATAAGATCGCCTTTCAGCGTGCCACTGTCGACACTGGCTTTACTCTCCAGCGTTGTGGTGAAGCGAAAATCAGGGCCAAGTTGCAGCAGGGCGGCCAGCCCGGTGATCACCTTTTGGGTACTGGCAGGCAGCGCCATCTGCTGACTGTGATAGTCAATATCAGGTGCCTGGGCGCCCACTTTTTGCACCATCAGAGCAAGATTGGCGCCATCGGGCAGCTGATTAATGTACTCGTCCACGTTCGCTGCCTGAGCAGTGAACGCAATACTGGTGGTCAATCCGATGATAAATCTGGAAAATCGCATAATCTCGCGCTAACAACCCGGAAGCAAACCGTCATACTACGGCCCAACGCCCTGTAAAGTAAACGATGACCCATACTGAACTTCGCGGTAAAATACGTATCAAATTGAAAAATTGCTGCTGACCTGGAACTTTGCTTCCGGGTCAGTTTTCTTTTGCCTCTGACTTATGCCAGGCTGTGATGCCTGCGGAGGCAGTAGTCGGGGCGGTTAGCCACCGCACCCAACAGGAATGTTTAAGAGGTATAACAAATGCAAGCTATTCCGATGACCTTACGTGGTGCCGAAAAACTGCGCGAAGAGCTGGATTTTCTGAAGTCTGTTCGCCGCCCTGAGATCATTACCGCCATCGCCGATGCGCGTGAGCACGGCGATCTGAAAGAAAATGCGGAATATCACGCTGCGCGTGAGCAACAGGGTTTCTGTGAAGGGCGTATCAAAGATATCGAAGCGAAGCTGTCGAATGCACAGGTGATCGATATCTCAAAAATGCCGAACAACGGACGGGTTATTTTTGGCTGCACAGTCACTGTGATCAACCTGGACAACGATGAAGAGCTTTCTTACCGCATCGTGGGTGATGATGAGGCCGACTTTAAGCAGAATCTGATCTCAGTAAACTCGCCAATTGCACGTGGACTGGTGGGTAAAGAGCAGGATGATGTGGTGACAATTCGTACCCCAGGCGGGGAAGTGGAGTTCGAAATTATCAAGGTTGATTACCTGTAATTCGCATCTCCGGCAAGTTGTTGATACATTGTAAAGATAGGAAAAAGGCCGCATCGCGGCCTTTTATCAACTCAAGGAGCATGGCATTTTGCTCACCTGCGAAAGAAAAACCCCTCATTAAACACACCACAATGTGCTTAATTCAGGATAATCTTAGCGAGGCAGCGAAATTTTGCGCTCTTTAGTTGGGCGATAGAGCACCAGCGTTTTACCGATGACCTGTACATTACAGGCGCCGGTTTCGCGCACGATAGCTTCCACGATCAACGTCTTAGTCTCTCTGTCTTCAGAGGCGATTTTGATTTTGATTAACTCGTGGTGCTCCAGCGCTAGTTCAATCTCGGCCAGTACCCCTTCGGTCAAACCATTGTTGCCAAGCATAACTACAGGCTTGAGCGGATGTGCCAGACCTTTAAGGTGCTGTTTTTGTTTAGTACTCAGATTCATCGTATATTTTTGCTTACGTTGGGATTGAAAACGGTTCATTCTACCGCCATCTCCCTTATATCGCCAAATTGCTATGTGGAAATTTACACCGCTGGCTACGATGAACCCGGACGGAAAGTAAAATGACAGGTAAAAAGCGTTCTGCAAGCTCGAGCCGCTGGCTCCAGGAACACTTTAGCGATAAATATGTTCTACAGGCACAGAAAAAGGGGTTACGTTCCCGTGCCTGGTTTAAACTTGATGAAATACAGCAAAGTGACAAACTCTTTAAACCGGGGATGACGGTCGTTGACCTCGGTGCTGCGCCCGGTGGATGGTCACAATATGCGGTAACGCAAATCGGCGGAACGGGCCGAATTATCGCATGCGATCTTTTACCTATGGATCCCATCGTTGGTGTGGACTTCCTTCAGGGCGATTTTCGTGATGAATTAGTGCTGAAAGCGTTACTTGAACGTGTGGGTGACAGTAAAGTACAGGTTGTCATGTCCGATATGGCGCCAAATATGTGTGGAACACCGGCGGTGGATATCCCTCGCTCCATGTATCTGGTAGAACTGGCGTTAGAAATGAGTCGTGATGTATTAGCGCCAGGTGGTAGTTTTTTAGTGAAGGTGTTCCAGGGCGAAGGTTTTGAGGAGTATCTAAAGGAAATTCGCTCCCTGTTTGCGAAGGTCAAAGTTCGTAAGCCGGACTCTTCACGTGCGCGTTCACGTGAAGTGTATATTGTAGCGACCGGGCGAAAATAATAGCCGGTTGGTTTCAGGCGAAAGTTTGAAAAAAACTGGTTATAAAATATCCCGCCGCTGTTTTTAACACAGTTGTAATAAGAGGTTAATCCCTTGAGTGACATGGCGAAAAACCTAATTCTCTGGCTGGTCATTGCCGTTGTGCTGATGTCAGTATTCCAGAGCTTTGGGCCCAGCGAGTCTAATGGCCGTAAGGTGGACTACTCTACCTTCCTGCAAGAGGTCAATCAGGATCAGGTTCGCGAAGCGCGTATCAACGGACGTGAGATCAACGTTACCAAGAAAGATAGTAACCGTTACACGACTTACATTCCGGTGAACGACCCTAAGCTGCTTGATAATCTTCTGACTAAAAACGTCAAGGTGGTCGGTGAGCCGCCGGAAGAGCCAAGCCTGCTGGCTTCGATCTTCATATCCTGGTTCCCGATGCTGTTGTTGATCGGTGTCTGGATCTTCTTTATGCGTCAGATGCAGGGCGGTGGTGGCAAAGGTGCCATGTCGTTCGGCAAGAGCAAGGCGCGAATGCTAACGGAAGACCAGATCAAAACCACTTTTGCTGACGTAGCAGGTTGTGACGAAGCGAAAGACGAAGTGGCTGAACTGGTGGAATACCTGCGTGAGCCGAGCCGTTTCCAGAAACTGGGCGGTAAGATCCCGAAAGGCGTTCTGATGGTGGGGCCTCCGGGTACCGGTAAAACCTTGCTGGCGAAAGCCATCGCGGGTGAAGCGAAGGTACCGTTCTTTACGATTTCGGGTTCTGACTTCGTGGAAATGTTCGTGGGTGTCGGTGCATCTCGTGTGCGTGACATGTTCGAACAGGCCAAGAAGGCAGCACCGTGCATCATCTTTATCGATGAAATCGACGCCGTAGGCCGCCAGCGTGGCGCGGGCCTGGGTGGTGGTCACGATGAACGTGAGCAGACCCTGAACCAGATGCTGGTTGAGATGGATGGCTTCGAAGGTAACGAAGGTATTATCGTTATCGCAGCAACTAACCGTCCGGACGTTCTTGACCCTGCGCTGCTGCGTCCAGGCCGTTTTGACCGTCAGGTTGTTGTTGGTCTGCCAGACGTTCGTGGTCGCGAGCAGATCCTGAAAGTGCATATGCGTCGCGTACCGCTGTCTCCGGACATCGATGCGGCAATCATTGCGCGCGGTACCCCGGGCTTCTCCGGTGCGGATCTCGCAAACCTGGTGAACGAAGCTGCGCTGTTTGCAGCCCGCGGCAACAAGCGCGTGGTGTCGATGGTTGAGTTCGAGAAAGCGAAAGACAAAATCATGATGGGTGCGGAACGCCGCTCCATGGTGATGACGGAAGCGCAGAAAGAGTCCACGGCTTACCACGAAGCAGGCCATGCGATTATCGGTCGTCTGGTGCCGGAACACGATCCGGTGCATAAAGTGACGATTATTCCGCGCGGTCGTGCGCTTGGCGTCACGTTCTTCCTGCCGGAAGGCGATGCTATCAGCGCCAGCCGTCAGAAGCTGGAAAGTCAGATTTCGACCCTGTACGGTGGTCGTCTGGCGGAAGAGATTATCTACGGTGTGGAACGTGTTTCTACCGGTGCGTCTAACGACATTAAAGTCGCGACCAACCTGGCACGTAACATGGTCACCCAGTGGGGCTTCTCCGACAAGCTGGGTCCGCTGCTGTATGCGGAAGAAGAGGGTGAAGTGTTCCTCGGTCGCTCCGTCGCAAAAGCGAAGCACATGTCCGACGAAACGGCGCGTATTATCGACCAGGAAGTGAAATTGCTCGTTGAACGTAACTACGGTCGCGCGCGTCAGATCCTGAACGAAAATATGGATATCCTGCATGCGATGAAAGATGCGCTCATGAAATATGAGACCATCGATGCACCGCAGATCGATGACCTGATGGCGCGTCGTGATGTGCGTCCGCCAGCGGGCTGGGAAGATCCAGGCACCTCCAACAACCCTGATAGCAATGGCACCCCGCGTGCACCGCGTCCGGTCGATGAACCGCGTACGCCGAACCCGGGTAACACCATGTCAGAACAGTTGGGCGACAAATAAGTCACTGCTGTCGATGATGTTCTCTTTACCTGAAACCCTGGGGCTTGCCCCGGGGTTTTTCTTGTCTGCTTAACTATAAAACCAGGGATTAGCCATGAAACTCTTCGCCCAGGATTCTTATCTCGATCTGTCGCATCCGCATGTGATGGGGATCCTGAACGTTACGCCAGACTCTTTCTCTGACGGTGGTACGCATAACACGCTCATTGAGGCGGTCAAGCACGCGAATATGATGATCAACGCCGGGGCGACGATTATTGATGTCGGCGGCGAGTCGACCCGTCCAGGTGCGGCGGATGTCAGCGTTGATGAAGAGTTGTCACGGGTGATCCCCGTGGTTGAAGCTATTGCCCAGCGATTCGAGGTCTGGATCTCGGTAGATACCTCCAAACCTGAGGTCATTCGCGAATCAGCGAGAGTGGGTGCTCACATTATTAATGACATTCGCTCCCTGACCGAACCGGGCGCGCTGGAGGCGGCGGCAGAGACGGGCCTGCCAGTCTGTCTGATGCATATGCAAGGCCAGCCGAAGACAATGCAGGAAGCGCCAAAGTACGAAGATGTGTTCGCCGATGTAAATCGCTACTTTATTGAGCAAATTGCACGCTGTGAACGTGCCGGTATCGCAAAAGAGAAATTGCTGCTCGACCCGGGATTCGGTTTCGGTAAAAATCTCTCTCATAACTACGAGCTTCTTGCGCGCTTATCTGAGTTTCACCATTTTGGCCTGCCGCTGCTGGTTGGAATGTCGCGAAAATCCATGATAGGACAACTGCTGAACGTGGGACCAACGGATCGCCTGAGCGGCAGTCTGGCCTGCGCGGTAATTGCTGCGATGCAGGGAGCACAAATTATTCGCGTCCATGACGTAAAAGAGACAGCAGAAGCTATGCGCGTGGTGGAAGCCACGCTGGCCGCTAAGGAAAACAACCGCTATGAGTAATCGTAAATTTTTTGGTACTGACGGCATTCGTGGACGCGTGGGCGATGCGCCAATCACACCTGAGTTTGTGCTGAAGTTAGGCTGGGCGGCAGGCAAGGTGCTGGCCAGCCACGGCTCACGTAAAATCATCATTGGCAAAGATACGCGTATCTCTGGCTATATGCTGGAATCGGCACTGGAAGCCGGCCTTTCTGCGGCGGGACTCTCTGCCTCCTTTACCGGTCCAATGCCGACGCCAGCGGTAGCCTATCTCACTCGTACCTTCCGCGCAGAAGCGGGGATTGTGATCTCGGCATCGCATAACCCGTTTTACGATAACGGCATCAAATTCTTCTCCATTGATGGCACCAAACTGCCTGACGATGTAGAAGAAGCCATTGAAGCGGAAATGGAAAAAGAGCTGACCTGCGTGGACTCCGCTGAGCTGGGTAAAGCCAGCCGCATCGTCGATGCTGCAGGTCGATACATTGAATTCTGCAAAGGCACGTTCCCGAATGAGCTGAGCCTGGGCCATCTGAAAATCGTGGTCGACTGCGCTAACGGTGCAACCTACCATATCGCGCCGAACGTGTTCCGCGAGCTGGGCGCGAAGGTTGTCGCCATTGGCTGTGAGCCAAACGGTGTCAACATTAACGAAGAAGTGGGCGCGACGGATGTCCGTGCCCTGCAGGCGCGCGTGTTGGCAGAGAAGGCCGATCTGGGGATAGCCTATGACGGCGACGGGGATCGCGTGATTATGGTTGACCACGAAGGCAATAAGGTGGATGGCGATCAGATCTTGTATATCATTGCCCGTGAAGGCCTGCGTCAGGGCCAGCTGCGCGGTGGCGCTGTCGGTACGCTGATGAGTAACATGGGGCTGGAGCTGGCGCTTAAGCAACTGGGCATCCCGTTTGCGCGCGCGAAAGTGGGCGACCGTTACGTGCTGGAAAAACTGCAGGAGAAAGGCTGGCGCATTGGAGCAGAAAACTCCGGCCACGTCATTCTGCTGGATAAAACCACCACCGGTGACGGCATCGTGGCGAGCCTGCAGGTGGTGGCTGCGATGGTGCGTAACCATATGACCCTTCACGATCTGTGCAGTGGAATGAAAATGTTCCCGCAGATCCTGGTCAACGTTCGCTTTACCGCAGGTAACGGCAACCCGCTGGAAAATGACAATGTAAAAGCGGTGATGGCTGAGGTGGAAACGGCCTTAGGTTCCCGTGGTCGCGTTCTGCTGCGTAAGTCTGGCACCGAGCCGCTAATCCGCGTAATGGTGGAAGGTGAAGACGAAGCGCAGGTCACCGAGTTTGCGCACCGTATTGCGGATGCCGTCAAAGCGGCATAAGTGCGTTAAGTGACTAAAAAGGCGGTGCTTGCCGCCTTTATTTTGCACAATCCCTGCGGTTTTGCTGTTTTTTTCTGCAGTTGATACAATGTGCTGAAATTGCCCTTGCGAAGGCCATTCGCTTTGGTTAGTATTCACACCCGCTTCATCAGGAAACACGTTTTCCTGGTTATTGGTCGAAGCTTTGGTATGCGGCAAATCCGCAAGGAACAGGTTGATTATGTACGAAGCTCTTTTGGTAGTTTTCCTTATTGTAGCCATCGCTCTGGTAGCGCTGATTATGCTGCAGCAAGGTAAAGGCGCTGATATGGGAGCCTCCTTTGGAGCAGGCGCTTCTGGTACGCTGTTCGGTTCAAGTGGTTCTGGTAACTTCATGACCCGTGCAACGGCGATTCTGGCAACGCTGTTTTTCATTATCAGTCTGGCGCTGGGCAATATCAACAGCAACAAGACCAGTAAAGGAAGTGAGTGGGAAAATCTGAGCGCACCGGCGAAATCCGAGCAGACTCAGTCAGCAGCGCCGGCTAAGCCGACCAGCGATATCCCGCAGTAATAGTAGTATCCGTGCTGAGGTGGTGGAATTGGTAGACACGCTACCTTGAGGTGGTAGTGCCCTAACGGGCTTGTGGGTTCGAGTCCCATCCTCAGTACCAATATTCCGAAAAAAAGACATCGCAGGATGTCTTTTTTTTCGTCTGTACACTGTGGTTTGACAGTGTAGGCCGGGCCTACAACTACAGCAGCCAAAGAAAAAGGCGCCTTCAGGCGCCTTTTGCATTTCTGCTCAGTGATTACTTGTCGCTGCTTTCCAGATTCTCAACCTGCGGCAGGCCGTTGCTGCTTGATACAGAGAGCAGGCCGTTTTCAGTGTATGTGAACAGCTTGGCGCGAGTATCGGTAATATCCAGATTACGCATGGTCAGCTGGCCAATACGATCGTCCGGGGAGAACACTGAATCACCTTTCTCCATTGTCAGACGTTCTGCCTGGTAGGTAAGGTTGTCAGATACCGTGTTCAGGATCGAGTAGTCGTTACCACGACGCAGTTCCAGCGTGACTTCACCCGTGATTGCGCTTGCCACCCAGCGTTGTAACGCGTCACGCAGCATCAGTGCCTGTGGATCGAACCAGCGGCCCTGATACAGCAGTTTACCCAGCTGGCGACCGTGCGAGTGATATTGCTCAATGGTGTCTTCGTTGTGAATTCCAGTCAGCAGACGCTCGTAAGCGATATGCAGCAGCGCCATCCCAGGAGCTTCATAGATGCCACGGCTTTTCGCTTCGATGATACGGTTTTCAATTTGATCGCTCATCCCCAGGCCGTGACGACCGCCGATGCGGTTTGCTTCCAGCATCAGTTCAACGTCATCAGAGAAGGTTTGACCATTCAGGGCAACCGGATGACCACGTTCAAAACGAACGGTTACTTCTTCAGCCTGAATTTTGACGTTTTCGTCCCAGAACTTCACGCCCATGATCGGGTTAACGATCTTCACGCTGGAGTTCAGGAATTCGAGGTCTTTGGCTTCGTGCGTCGCACCCAGCATGTTGGAGTCGGTGGAGTAGGCTTTTTCTACGGACATCTTGTAGTCAAAGCCGCAGGCGATCATGAACTCGGACATTTCATGACGGCCACCGAGTTCATCAATGAAGTCAGTATCCAGCCACGGTTTGTAAATCTGCAGTTCCGCGTTGGTCAGCAGACCGTAACGATAGAAACGCTCAATGTCGTTACCTTTATAGGTACTGCCGTCACCCCAGATATTCACGCCATCGTCTTTCATGGCAGCAACCAGCATGGTGCCGGTAACGGCACGGCCCAGCGGGGTGGTGTTGAAGTAGGTAAGGCCACCGGTGGTATTGTGGAATGCGCCACACTGGATGGCGGCAATGCCTTCTGCAACCAGCTGCTTACGGCAGTCAATCAGGCGAGCATTTTCTGCACCGTACTCCATGGCGCGACGAGGAATTGCATCGTAATCGTCCTCATCCGGCTGCCCAAGGTTCGCAGTATATGCATAAGGAACTGCTCCCTTCTGGCGCATCCACAGCAGTGCAGCGCTGGTATCCAGGCCGCCAGAAAAAGCGATGCCAATACGTTGTCCTTGCGGAAGATGCTTGAGAATCGTCGTCATAAAATAAAACCCTGCTTGATTGACTGATGAGTGATCGCTTTCACTTTAAATGCATTTTTATGCAAAATAAGTGAGTTTTCATTTAATCATCTTTTGACGAGTACCGGAAGAGATTCGTGGATTATTTGTAAAAATATCCCGTCTGAACACCTGAGGTTGCTGGGGTTGACAGGCGACCTTCGCTATCAATATACTGTACGCCGATTTTACGTCCCGTCCTCGGTACCAAATCCCAGCATTATTTGCATTTTTTACCCACAACGAGTAGAATTTGCCACGTTTCAGGCGCGGGGTGGAGCAGCCTGGTAGCTCGTCGGGCTCATAACCCGAAGGTCGTCGGTTCAAATCCGGCCCCCGCAACCACTTTCCTGTAAAGTCCTTTTTCAAATATACTGTGAAGACCTGGCGCCTTCGTAGCTGGATTTGAAAAAATTCTTTTTGAAAGTGTTCCAGGCCACAGCTGTGGCTATAGGGTTCAGTTATCTAAAGCCCCGATTTATCGGGGTTTTTTGTTATCTGACTACAGAATAACTGGGCTTAACGCCCTTTTTTTATGTCTTCTTGGGGGTGGGCTTGTCCACATTAGAGCAAAAATTAACAGAGATGATTACAGCACCAGTCGAAGCACTGGGCTACGAACTGGTCGGCATCGAATTTATTCGCAGCCGCACATCCACGCTGCGCATCTATATTGATAGTGAAGATGGCATCAATGTTGATGATTGTGCTGATGTCAGCCACCAGGTGAGTGCGGTTCTGGATGTTGAAGAGCCGATTACCGTTGCCTACAACCTGGAAGTTTCCTCGCCTGGTCTCGATCGCCCTATGTTCACGGCTGAACACTATACGCGCTTTACTGGTGAAGAAGTGGCTCTCGTTCTGCGCATGGCCGTACAGAACCGCCGTAAATGGCAAGGCGTTATTAAAGCCGTTGACGGTGAGATGATCACGGTTACAGTCGAAGGCAAAGATGAAGTGTTCGCGCTGAGTAATATCCAGAAGGCGAACCTGGTTCCCCACTTTTAACAGTCTGGATTGAGGTGAAAAGCCCGCGATGAACAAAGAAATTTTGGCTGTTGTTGAAGCCGTTTCCAACGAAAAATCACTGCCGCGTGAGAAGATTTTCGAAGCGCTGGAAAGTGCACTGGCTACGGCAACTAAGAAAAAATACGAACAAGAGATCGATGTCCGCGTAGAAATCGATCGTAAAAGCGGTGACTTCGATACTTTCCGTCGTTGGATTATTGTTGAGGAAGTGACTCAGCCAACGAAAGAGATCACGCTGGAAGCAGCACGTTACGAAGATGAAAGCCTGAACGTTGACGACTACGTTGAAGATCAGATTGAATCCGTTACTTTCGACCGTATCACGACGCAGACAGCGAAACAGGTTATCGTACAGAAAGTACGTGAAGCCGAACGCGCAATGGTTGTTGACCAGTTCCGTGAGCACGAAGGCGAGATCATCACTGGCGTGGTGAAGAAAGTTAACCGCGACAACATCTCCCTGGATCTGGGTAGCAACGCAGAAGCGGTGATTATGCGTGAAGATATGCTGCCTCGTGAAAACTTCCGTCCGGGTGACCGCATTCGTGGCGTACTGTATTCCGTGCGTCCAGAAGCCCGCGGTGCGCAGCTGTTTGTGACGCGTTCTAAACCTGAAATGCTGATCGAACTGTTCCGCATTGAAGTGCCAGAAATCGGCGAAGAAGTTATCGAGATCAAAGCCGCGGCCCGCGATCCGGGTTCCCGTGCGAAAATCGCGGTAAAAACCAACGACAAGCGTATCGATCCGGTTGGTGCTTGTGTCGGTATGCGTGGCGCGCGCGTTCAGGCAGTATCGACTGAACTGGGCGGCGAGCGTATTGATATCGTTCTGTGGGATGATAACCCGGCGCAGTTTGTGATTAATGCAATGGCACCGGCTGATGTAGCGTCTATCGTTGTAGACGAAGACAAGCACACCATGGATATCGCCGTTGAAGCCGGTAATCTGGCGCAGGCGATCGGCCGTAATGGTCAGAACGTGCGTCTGGCTTCGCAGCTGAGCGGCTGGGAACTCAATGTGATGACCGTTGATGACCTGCAGGCTAAGCATCAGGCTGAAGCGCATGCGGCGATTGATACCTTCACTAAATACCTTGAAATTGACGAAGAGTTCGCCACTGTTCTGGTTGAAGAAGGTTTCTCATCCCTTGAAGAACTGGCCTATGTGCCAATGAAAGAACTGCTGGAAATTGACGGCCTGGATGAAGCCACCGTTGAAGCCCTGCGTGAACGCGCTAAAAACGCACTGACCACCCTGGCACTGGCTCAGGAAGAAAGCCTTGGTGATAACAAGCCGGCTGATGACCTGCTGAATCTGGAAGGTCTTGATCGTGCGATTGCGTTCAAGCTGGCTGCCCGTGGTGTTTGTACGCTGGAAGATCTCGCTGAACAAGGCGTTGATGACCTGGCTGATATCGAAGGTTTAACCGACGAGAAAGCCGGCGAGCTCATCATGGCCGCACGTAATATTTGCTGGTTCGGCGACGAAGCGTAATAAACTGTAGCAGGAAGGAACAGCATGACTGATGTAACTGTAAAAACGCTGGCTGCTGAAATTCAGACCTCCGTGGATCGCCTGGTACAGCAATTTGCTGATGCAGGGATCCCGAAAGCCGCTGATGACTCAGTGACCGCGCAAGAGAAACAAACCTTGTTATCGCACCTGAACCGTGAACACGGTTCGGCGCCTGACAAACTGACGTTACAGCGCAAAACGCGCAGTACGTTAAACGTTCCTGGTACCGGTGGAAAAAGCAAATCGGTACAAATCGAAGTCCGCAAGACACGCACCTTTGTAAAACGTGATCCGCAAGAGGCTGAACGCCTTGCCGCGGAAGAGCAGGCGCAGCGTGAAGCGGAAGACCAAGCTAAGCGTGAGGCGGAAGCAACCGCTAAGCGTGAGGCAGAATTAAAAGCTGAACGTGAGGCCGCAGAAAAAGCGAAGCGCGACGCCAGTGATAAAGCGAAGCGCGAAGCTGCGGAAAAAGACAAAGTGAGCAATCAACAGACTGACGATATGACCAAAACTGCCCAAACGGATAAAGCCCGTCGCGAAAACGAAGCAGCCGATCTTAAGCGTAAAGCCGAAGAAGAAGCACGCCGCAAGCTTGAAGAAGATGCGCGTCGTGTTGCTGAAGAAGCCCGCCGTATGGCGGAAGAAAATGCCGGTGTGTGGGCAGAGCAAGAGAAAGCTAAAGGTGAAGAGGATAAGAGCGATTATCACGTCACCACTTCTCAGCACGCACGCCAGGCTGAAGACGAAAACGACCGTGAAGTTGAAGCGGGTCGTAGCCGTGCGCGTACTGCGACAAAAGCTGCCCGTCCTCAGAAGAAAGGTAACAAGCACTCTGAGTCTAAAGCTGACCGTGAAGAAGCACGTGCAGCGGGACGCGGTGGTAAAGGCGGCAAACGTAAAGGTTCCGCACTGCAGCAGGGCTTCCAGAAGCCAGCGCAGGCCGTTAACCGTGACGTTGTGATCGGCGAAACCATCACTGTTGGCGAACTGGCTAACAAGATGGCGGTTAAAGGCTCTCAGGTCATCAAAGCGATGATGAAGCTGGGCGCAATGGCCACCATCAACCAGGTTATCGACCAGGAAACCGCACAGCTGGTTGCCGAAGAGATGGGCCACAAAGTTATCCTGCGTCGTGAAAACGAGCTGGAAGAAGCGGTAATGAGCGACCGTGACACTGGCGCAGCGGCAGAAGCCCGCGCACCGGTTGTAACCATCATGGGTCACGTTGACCACGGTAAAACCTCTCTGCTGGACTACATTCGTTCCACGAAAGTCGCCTCTGGCGAAGCGGGCGGCATTACCCAGCACATCGGTGCTTATCACGTTGAAACTGACAACGGGATGATCACCTTCCTGGATACCCCGGGTCACGCCGCGTTTACCTCGATGCGTGCTCGTGGTGCTCAGGCAACGGATATCGTTGTTCTGGTTGTAGCAGCAGACGATGGCGTGATGCCACAGACTATCGAAGCTATCCAGCACGCGAAAGCGGCGCAGGTGCCGGTTGTTGTTGCAGTGAACAAAATCGATAAGCCTGAAGCGGACATGGATCGCGTTAAAAACGAGCTGTCCCAGTACGGTGTTATGCCGGAAGAGTGGGGCGGTGAGTCTCAGTTCATCCCAGTATCTGCAAAAGTGGGTACCGGTATTGATGACCTGCTGAACGCTATCCTGCTGCAGGCTGAAGTTCTGGAGCTGAAAGCGGTTCGCAACGGTATGGCGAGCGGCGCGGTAATCGAATCCTTCCTGGATAAAGGCCGTGGCCCGGTCGCAACCGTTCTGGTTCGCGAAGGTACCCTGAACAAGGGCGATATCGTGCTGTGTGGCTTCGAATATGGCCGTGTTCGTGCAATGCGTGACGAACTGGGTCGTGAAGTTCTGGAAGCGGGTCCGTCCATTCCGGTGGAAATCCTGGGTCTGTCCGGTGTTCCGGCAGCCGGTGATGAAGTGACCGTTGTGCGTGACGAGAAAAAAGCGCGTGAAGTTGCACTGTATCGTCAGGGCAAATTCCGTGAAGTTAAGCTGGCTCGTCAGCAGAAATCCAAACTCGAGAACATGTTCGCCAACATGACCGAAGGCGAAGTTCACGAAGTGAACGTCGTACTGAAGGCAGACGTTCAGGGTTCCGTAGAAGCGATTTCCGATTCCTTACTGAAACTGTCTACCGACGAAGTGAAAGTGAAGATCATCGGTTCTGGCGTAGGTGGTATCACCGAAACCGACGCAACCCTGGCTGCGGCTTCCAACGCAATTCTGGTTGGCTTTAACGTACGTGCTGACGCATCTGCGCGTAAAGTTATCGACTCCGAAAGCCTGGATCTGCGCTACTACTCCGTCATCTATCATCTGATCGACGAAGTGAAAGCGGCGATGAGCGGCATGCTGTCTCCGGAACTGAAACAGCAGATCATCGGTCTGGCTGAAGTGCGCGACGTGTTCAAATCACCGAAATTCGGTGCAATCGCGGGCTGTATGGTTACCGAAGGCACGATCAAACGTCACAACCCAATCCGCGTACTGCGCGACAACGTGGTTATCTATGAAGGCGAGCTGGAATCCCTGCGCCGCTTCAAAGATGACGTTAACGAAGTCCGTAACGGCATGGAATGTGGTATCGGCGTTAAGAACTACAACGACGTTCGCGTTGGCGACATGATCGAAGTGTTCGAAATCATCGAGATCAAACGTAGCATCGATTAATCTTCACAAGATTAATGGAATCAAGGCCGGGTAAGCGAAGCGCCACCCGGCAAGAATTATCAAAAGGGGCTTTTAGCCCCTTTTTTGTCTGGAGAATTTATTATGGCGAAAGAATTTGGTCGCCCACAGCGCGTTTCCCAGGAGATGCAAAAAGAGATCGCTATCATCCTGCAGCGCGAAATTAAAGACCCGCGCCTGGGCATGATGACGACCGTATCCGGTGTTGAAGTGTCTCGCGATCTGGCCTATGCCAAAGTGTTCGTGACCTTCCTGAACGATAAAGATGAAGCGGCAGTTAAGCTCGGCATCAAGGCACTGCAGGATGCGTCTGGCTTTATCCGCTCTCTGCTCGGCAAAGCGATGCGCCTGCGTATCGTGCCGGAACTGACCTTCTTCTACGACAACTCACTGGTCGAAGGGATGCGCATGTCCAACCTGGTCACCAGCGTGGTGAAACAGGATGATGAGCGTCGTGTAAACCCGGACGATAGCAAGGAGGACTGATGAGTCGTCCTCGTCGTCGCGGTCGCGACGTGCACGGCGTCCTGTTGCTGGATAAACCTCAGGGGGCCTCCAGCAACGACGTGCTGCAAAAAGTAAAGCGTCTCTATAATGCCAACCGTGCCGGGCATACCGGCGCGCTGGATCCGCTGGCGACGGGCATGCTGCCGGTTTGCCTGGGCGAAGCGACGAAGTTTTCCCAGTATCTGCTGGATTCGGACAAGCGCTACCGCGTGATTGCGAAGCTGGGTCAACGCACCGATACCTCCGATGCGGATGGTTTGGTCGTTGAAGAGCGTCCAGTGACGTTCACTGCTGAGCAGCTTGATGCGGCTCTGGACAGTTTCCGTGGCGACATCCAGCAAGTACCGTCGATGTACTCTGCGCTGAAATATCAGGGCAAGAAACTCTACGAATACGCGCGTCAGGGTATCGACGTGCCGCGCGAAGCCCGCCCAATCACGGTCTATGAACTGCTGTTTATTCGTCACGAAGGTGATGAGCTGGAACTGGAAGTGCACTGTTCAAAAGGCACTTACATCCGCACCATCATCGACGATCTGGGTGAAAAACTGGGCTGTGGTGCGCACGTTATTTATCTGCGCCGTCTGGCCGTGAGTAAATATCCGGCGGAACGTATGGTCACGCTGGAGCAGTTGCATGCGCTGGTTGAACAGGCGCAGGAGCAGGACATCCCGGCAGCTGATTTACTGGATCCGCTGCTGATGCCAATGGACAGTCCGGCGTCGGACTACCCGGTGGTGAATCTGCCGTTAACCTCGTCCGTGTACTTTAAAAACGGTAATCCGGTTCGCACGCCTGACGTCCCTTATCAAGGGCTGGTGCGGGTGACGGAAGGTGAGCACAACGCCTTTATCGGCATGGGTGAAATTGACGACGAAGGGCGCGTTGCTCCGCGTCGTCTGGTGGTTGAATATCCGGCATAAGCTGACGGCTTACCTTGCGATAAGCAGGGGAGGCGGGTAGAATATTGCCGCTTAACGTCTGGCAAATTGTTTAACAATTGGCGAGCGTTATACATGGGATAGCTGAATTAGAGATCGGCATCCTTACATTCTTTATACTTTGGAGTTTTAAAATGTCTCTAAGCGTTGAAGCTAAAGCTAAAATCGTTTCTGAGTTTGGTCGTGATGCTAACGACAGTGGTTCTACCGAAGTTCAGGTTGCACTGCTGACTGCACAGATTAACCACCTGCAGGGTCACTTTGCAGAGCACAAAAAAGATCACCACAGCCGTCGTGGTCTGCTGCGTATGGTTTCTCAGCGTCGTAAACTGCTCGACTACCTGAAACGTAAAGATGTTGCACGCTACACCGCGCTGATCGAGCGTCTGGGTCTGCGTCGCTAAGTCTTGCGAGTTTCAGAAAAGGGGGCCTTATGGCCCCTTTTTTCAACCAGGCCGCAGCAATTCACTGGAAACTAATGTATTGTTGCTATCAATGATCTTCATTGCAGAGGTTCGCGCGGCTAATGAGAGGCTTTACCCATTTGGGTTAAGGTTGTCATTAGTCGCGAGGATGCGAAGAAGGTCCTGTTTTAACGTCAGCACGCCTCTGGTGTGCTGTCATTCATTTAAGAAAGGACAGAATCTTGCTGAATCCGATCGTTCGCAAATTCCAGTACGGTCAGCACACCGTTACGCTGGAAACCGGTATGATGGCGCGTCAGGCCACTGCTGCCGTTATGGTTAGCATGGATGACACTGCTGTATTCGTGACCGTGGTAGGCCAGAAAAAAACCAAGCCGGGCCAGGACTTCTTCCCGCTGACCGTTAACTATCAGGAGCGTACTTACGCTGCTGGTAAAATCCCGGGTGGCTTCTTCCGTCGTGAAGGCCGTCCAAGCGAAGGCGAAACCCTGATTGCGCGTCTGATTGACCGCCCGGTTCGCCCGCTGTTCCCGGAAGGTTTCATTAACGAAGTTCAGGTTATTGCTACCGTTGTTTCCGTTAACCCACAGGTTAACCCGGATATCGTGGCGATGATCGGTGCCTCTGCGGCCCTGTCACTGTCTGGTCTTCCGTTCAACGGCCCAATTGGTTCTGCACGTGTGGGTTACATCAATGACCAGTACGTTCTGAACCCAACTCAGGATGAGCTGAAAGAAAGTAAGCTGGACCTGGTTGTTGCCGGTACCGAAGCTGCAGTACTGATGGTTGAATCCGAAGCAGAACTGCTGAGCGAAGACCAGATGCTGGGCGCTGTGGTCTTTGGCCACGAGCAGCAGCAGATCGTTATCCAGAACATCAACGAACTGGTGAAAGAAGCCGGTAAACCACGTTGGGACTGGCAGCCAGAAGCAGTGAACGAAGCGCTGAACGCGCGCGTTGCAGCCCAGGCTGAAGCACGTCTGAGCGATGCATACCGCATCACTGACAAACAAGCGCGTTATGCGCAGGTTGACGTCATCAAAGCTGAAGCCATTGCGGCACTGGTTGCAGAAGATGAATCCCTGGACGCTAACGAGCTGGGCGAAATTCTGCACGCTATCGAGAAAAACGTTGTTCGTAGCCGCGTTCTGGCAGGCGAGCCGCGTATCGATGGCCGTGAAAAAGACATGATCCGTGGTCTGGATGTGCGTACTGGCGTGCTGCCACGTACTCACGGTTCTGCACTGTTCACCCGTGGCGAAACTCAGGCGCTGGTTACCGCGACTCTGGGTACTGCACGTGACGCGCAGAACATCGACGAACTGATGGGCGATCGCACTGACAGCTTCCTGTTCCACTACAACTTCCCTCCGTACTGCGTAGGTGAAACCGGTATGGTTGGCTCGCCGAAGCGTCGTGAAATTGGTCACGGTCGTCTGGCGAAGCGCGGCGTACTGGCTGTAATGCCAGATTCTGACAAATTCCCGTACACCGTTCGTGTGGTTTCTGAAATCACCGAATCTAACGGTTCTTCTTCCATGGCTTCCGTATGTGGCGCATCTCTGGCGCTGATGGATGCAGGCGTGCCGATCAAAGCCGCTGTTGCGGGTATCGCAATGGGTCTGGTGAAAGAAGGCGAGAACTTCGTGGTTCTGTCTGACATCCTGGGCGATGAAGATCACCTGGGTGATATGGACTTCAAAGTGGCGGGTTCCCGCGACGGTATCTCTGCGCTGCAGATGGATATCAAAATTGAAGGTATCACCAAAGAGATCATGCACGCTGCACTGAACCAGGCTAAAGGTGCGCGTCTGCACATCCTGAGCGTGATGGAACAGGCGATTAACGCGCCACGTGGCGATATTTCTCAGTTCGCACCTCGTATCCACACCATTAAGATCAGCCCGGACAAGATCAAAGACGTGATCGGTAAAGGCGGTTCTGTTATCCGTGCTCTGACCGAAGAGACCGGCACCACCATCGAAATCGAAGATGACGGTACTGTGAAGATCGCAGCGACCGACGGTGAAAAAGCGAAATTCGCTATCCGTCGTATCGAAGAGATCACTGCAGAGATCGAAGTGGGCCGCATCTACAATGGTAAAGTGACCCGTATCGTTGACTTTGGCGCATTCGTTGCCATCGGTGGCGGTAAAGAAGGTCTGGTTCACATCTCTCAGATCGCTGACAAGCGCGTTGAGAAAGTGACCGATTACCTGCAGATGAATCAGGAAGTACCGGTTAAAGTTCTGGAAGTTGACCGCCAGGGCCGTATCCGTCTGAGCATTAAAGAAGCGACCGAGCAGTCCCCTACCGCTGCGCCGGAAGCTCCGGCTAGCCAACAGGGCGAGTAAGCTTGCCGTTTGCCCTCCGCGTATGCGGAGGGCTTGTTATCAGGCAGGACGCCTTGTTGAGCCGCCGGGGGACAGGACGTTCATCCAATAGTTGTCTTCGGGAGTGGGAAATGAAGCCTTTTCTGCGCTGGTGTTTCGTTGCGACAGCTTTGACGCTGGCAGGATGCAGCAACTCTGCCTGGCGTAAAAGTGAAGTCCTCGCAGTGCCACTGCAACCGACTTTGCAGCAGGAAGTGATTCTGGCACGCATGGAACAAATTCTTGCCAGTCGGGCTTTAACCGATGATGAACGCGCACAGCTTTTATATGAGCGCGGAGTGTTGTATGATAGTCTCGGTCTGAGGGCACTGGCGCGAAATGATTTTTCACAAGCGTTAGCGATCCGACCGGATATGCCGGAAGTATTCAATTACTTAGGCATTTATTTAACGCAGGCAGGCAATTTTGATGCTGCCTATGAAGCGTTTGATTCTGTACTTGAGCTTGATCCAACTTACAACTACGCGCACTTGAATCGCGGTATCGCCCTCTATTACGGCGGTCGTGACAAGCTAGCGCAAGATGATCTGCTGGCGTTTTATCAAGACGATCCTAATGATCCTTTCCGTAGCCTGTGGCTTTACGTCGTTGAGCAGAAGCTCGATCCGAAGCAGGCAAAAGAGGCGTTAAATCAGCGCTTCGACAAATCGGACAAGGAACAATGGGGATGGAATATTGTCGAGTTCTACCTGGGGAACATTAGCGAAGCAACGCTGATGGAACGCCTCAAGGCGGACGCAACGGATAACACCTCGCTCGCTGAGCATCTCAGTGAAACCAACTTCTATTTAGGTAAGTACTACCTAAGTCTGGGGGATATGGACAGCGCCACGGCACTGTTCAAATTAGCGGTTGCTAACAACGTACACAACTATGTTGAGCACCGTTATGCATTGTTGGAATTATCGCTCTTGGGCCAGGAGCATGACGACCTGGCAGAATCGGACCAGCAATAGCTGACGTCAACACATCAGCCCGTAATCATTTTTTTTGATTGCCATCATCTTAACGGGTGAGGGCGTTGTTGTTCGTCAATACACCTACTTTGAGCCGGTTCACACTTTTCAATGAAAATTGCTAATCATTTTCACGACGAGTTATGTAGACTGGCCGCCATTAATATCGAGGCACTTGTACTACATGGCTGAATTCGAAACCACTTTTGCAGATCTGGGCCTGAAGGCTCCTATCCTTGAATCCCTTAACGATCTGGGTTACGAAAAACCATCTCCGATCCAGGCAGAATGTATCCCGCATTTGCTGTCTGGTCGTGACGTGCTGGGCATGGCCCAGACTGGTAGCGGTAAAACTGCGGCGTTCTCGCTGCCGCTGCTGAACAACATCGATCCCGATCTGCGTGCACCGCAGATCCTCGTCCTGGCTCCGACCCGTGAACTGGCTGTTCAGGTTGCGGAAGCAATGACTGAGTTCTCTAAACATATGCGCGGCGTAAACGTGGTTGCCCTGTACGGCGGCCAGCGTTATGACGTGCAGTTACGCGCCCTGCGTCAGGGCCCACAGATCGTCGTCGGTACGCCGGGTCGTCTGCTGGATCACCTGAAACGCGGTACGCTGGATCTCTCTAAACTGAGCGGTCTGGTACTGGATGAAGCTGACGAAATGCTCCGCATGGGCTTCATCGAAGACGTAGAAACTATTATGGCGCAGATCCCAGAAGGTCATCAGACCGCTCTGTTCTCTGCAACCATGCCAGAAGCGATTCGTCGTATTACCCGTCGCTTCATGAAGGATCCGCAGGAAGTGCGTATCCAGTCCAGCGTAACCACTCGCCCGGACATCAGCCAGACTTTCTGGTCTGTACATGGCATGCGTAAGAACGAAGCGCTGGTGCGTTTCCTGGAAGCAGAAGATTTTGATGCGGCGATTATCTTCGTTCGTACCAAAAATGCGACCCTGGAAGTGGCAGAAGCACTGGAGCGTAGCGGCTATAACAGCGCAGCGCTGAACGGCGACATGAACCAGTCCCTGCGTGAGCAGACTCTGGAACGTCTGAAAGACGGCCGTCTGGACATCCTGATTGCAACCGACGTGGCAGCACGTGGTCTGGACGTTGAACGTATCAGCCTGGTTGTAAACTACGACATCCCAATGGATTCCGAGTCTTACGTTCACCGTATCGGTCGTACCGGTCGTGCGGGTCGTGCTGGCCGTGCGCTGCTGTTCGTTGAGAACCGCGAGCGTCGTCTGCTGCGTAACATTGAACGCACCATGAAGCTGACCATTCCAGAAGCAGACCTGCCAAACGCAGAGCTGCTGGGCAAACGCCGTCTGGAGAAGTTCGCCGCGAAAGTACAGCAGCAGCTGGAAAGCAGCGATCTGGATCAGTACCGTGCGCTGCTGACGCAAATTAAGCCGAGCGTAGAAGGCGAAGAGCTGGACGTTGAAACGCTGGCTGCAGCACTGCTGAAAATGGCTCAGGGCGAACGCGCTCTGATCGTTCCAGCAGATGCACCAATGCGTCCTAAGCGTGAATTCCGTGAACGTGATGAGCGTTTCGAGCGTCGCGATCGTAATGACCGTGGTGACCGTAACGATCGTGGTCCACGTGGCGACCGTCCTGAACGTGCAGCGGGTGCTGCAGGTGAAGACCGTCCACGTCGTGAACGTCGTGATGCTGGCGAGATGGAACTTTACCGCATTGAAGTGGGCCGTGATGATGGTGTTGAAGTTCGTCACATCGTTGGCGCTATCGCTAACGAAGGCGACATCAGCAGCCGTTACATCGGTAACATCAAGCTGTTCGGTACTCACTCTACCATCGAGCTGCCAAAAGGCATGCCGGGCGAGGTTCTGCAGCACTTTACCCGTACCCGCATCCTGAACAAGCCGATGAACATGCAGCTGATGGGTGATGCCCAGCCGCGTCCTGACCGTGGACCTCGTCGCGAAGGCGATCGTCCTGCTGGCGAACGTCGTAGCTTCGGCGGCGGCGAGCGTCGTGAAGGTGGTCGTGGTCCTCGTCGTGATGGCGCAGCACCGGCAGGTGCAGGCCGCTTCAGCGGTGAGCGTCGCGAAAACCGCGGCCCACGTCGCGAAGATGGCGGTGCTCCTACCCGTCGTCGTGACGCGTAAGCCTTACGCTTCTGACGTAAAGTAATCTATACAGCCCCGATATTTTTATCGGGGCTTTTTTTATTTCTTTTGTACTCTTGTACTGGTACAGTGCGACGCATTAACATTCGGTAGCAACATTATTCACTGGAGTATTGGCTGTATGGCGACACTAACCACCACCCAAACCTCACCCTCGCTGCTCGGCGGTGTGGTGATCATCGGCGGCACAATCATTGGTGCAGGCATGTTCTCCCTGCCGGTGGTGATGTCCGGGGCGTGGTTCTTCTGGTCGCTGGCGGCACTGGTATTTACCTGGTTCTGTATGCTGCATTCGGGCCTGATGATCCTCGAAGCGAACCTGAACTACCGCATTGGGTCGAGCTTCGACACCATTACTCGCGACCTGCTGGGTAAACGCTGGAACATTGTGAACGGCATTTCGATAGCCTTCGTGCTCTATATTCTGACCTACGCCTATATCTCTGCGAGCGGCTCGATTCTGCACCATACCTTCTCAGAGATGTCGCTGGATGTTCCGGCGCGACTGGCGGGTTTGGTGTTCGCTCTGGCGGTGGCCTTCATCGTCTGGATGAGCACGAAAGCAGTTAGCCGGATGACGGCGATTGTTCTCGGTGCCAAGGTCATCACCTTTTTCCTGACCTTCGGCAGCTTGCTGGGGCATGTCACGCCCACTACGTTGTTTAATGTGGCCGAGAGCAATACCTCTTACTCCCCGTATCTGCTGATGACCCTGCCGTTCTGCCTGGCGTCGTTTGGCTATCACGGTAACGTGCCGAGCCTGATGAAGTATTATGGTAAAGATCCGCGCACCATCATCCGCTGCCTGGTGTACGGTACGCTGCTGGCACTGGGGCTGTATGTGATCTGGCTGCTGGGGACGATGGGTAACATCCCGCGTCCGGAATTTATCGGTATTGCGCAGAAGGGGGGCAACATTGATGTACTGGTGCAGGCGCTGAGTGGGGTGCTGAACAGCCGAAGCCTGGATCTGCTGCTGGTGGTATTCTCCAACTTTGCCGTGGCGAGCTCTTTTCTTGGCGTAACGCTGGGCCTGTTTGACTATCTGGCGGATCTGTTTGGCTTTGATGATTCTGCGCTGGGGCGTCTGAAAACCGCGCTCCTGACCTTCCTGCCGCCGGTGATCGGCGGCCTGCTGTGGCCGAACGGTTTCCTGTATGCCATCGGCTATGCGGGCCTGGCGGCGACGATCTGGGCGGCGATTGTACCGGCGCTGCTGGCACGGAAATCACGTAAACGCTTCGGCAGCCCAAAATTCCGCGTCTGGGGTGGGAAGCCGATGATTGCGCTGATTCTGGTGTTTGGGGTTGGCAACGCACTGGTGCACGTTCTGTCGAGTTTTAATCTGTTACCTGTTTATCAGTAACGCCTCTTTTTGCCCTCTCCGTGTAGGAGAGGGCAGCAAATCGCGCTAACCCAACAACGCTTCTTTCACCTGCATCGCCAGATCAAACGAATACAGCCGTGCCTGATGATCGAAAATCTGCCCGTTTACCATGATCTCGTCCGCCTGCGTTTCGCGCAGCACCGCTTCCAGTCCGTGACGCACTTTGGCCTTATCCCCCACCAGCGACATACTCAGCGCCTGCTGGACGCCATACTGTTCGGACGCCGACCACAGCTGATGCATATTCTCCACTGGCGGTGGTAGCTGACCCGTTTCGCCACGGCGCAACTTCATAAAGGCCTGCTGCATAGAGGTAAACAGGAATTCCGCATCGCGGTTACTGTCTGCTGCAATGATGTTGATGCACACCATTGCGTAGGGTTTTTCCAGTCGCTCAGACGGTTTGAAGTTTGTGCGATACAGATGCAGCGCCTGGTGCAGCATATCCGGGGCAAAGTGTGAGGCGAACGCAAACGGCAGGCCGAGCTGTGCCGCCAGCTGGGCGCTGTATAAGCTCGACCCCAACAGCCAGACCGGGACCTGCTCGCCGTAGCCGGGCACCGGACGCACCTGCGGGTCGGGGTCACGGGCATCAAACCAGTCCACCAGCTCGGCCACATCACGCGGGAAGTTGTCGATATCGCCGCTCATATGCCGGCGCAAGGCTCGCATGGTGGGCTGATCGCTACCTGGTGCGCGGCCCAGACCCAAATCGATACGGCCGGGATAGAGCGTATTCAGCGTGCCAAACTGTTCGGCGATGACCAGCGGTGAATGGTTGGGCAGCATCACACCGCCTGAGCCTAAATGCAGCGTGGTGGTATTAGCCGCCAGATAGCCAATCAGCACCGAAGTTGCTGCGCTGGCAATACCCACCATGTTGTGATGTTCTGCCAGCCAGTAGCGATGATAGCCGCGCTGTTCAGCAAGGCGGGCAAGATCCAGAGAGTGGGTAAAGGCAACGCGTGCCGAGGAGCCCTGAGGGATCGGTGCCAGGTCCAGCACCGAAAACGGAATGGATTTATCAGTCATAACAGCTCACTTTGTCGACGGTGAATCTTTTAATAGTGCATTAAAAATTAATAACCGTTGTTAACAAAGTGAGCTTTTTTTAAACCTGCAGTTCCAGCCCGGCCAGCCGCTTCCAGTAGCCGTTGCACTCGCTGTTGGCGGTCAGCGGCAGCGGTGCAGTGCCGTTCTCATTGGCGCGGAAGGCATCGATCATCGCGAAGGTGTCGGTGCCCAGCGGCGACAGGCGAACCATATCCACCAGGCCTTTCATCGAGGCCAGTTCGTTGCCCAGGTTATATACGTAGCCGCTCATGGTCTGAATACCGTTCAGTACGAATACCTGCTGGTTTTCCTGCGAGAGCACACTGCGACCGTTAGGGTATTTGATGCAGCAGGTTTCGCATTCGTCTTTCGGCAGGTTTTCCGAACGCGCCGTGAAGCAGCGAGCGGAATACGCCAGTGGCAAATGCCCGTAACTCAGCACCTCGACTTCGAACTGATTGCGGATGCCCAGCTCGTCGCACTGCGCCAGCACATTCACCAGCCAGTCGCGGGAAAGCTCAACGGGCATACACCAGCGGGTCATGCCCTGTTTGAGCAGCAGACGCAGAGTGACGGCGTTATAGCAGTTCAGCGCATGTCCGGCGACAAACGGCAGCTTGCGCTCGGCACACAGGTTCACCACCCCCAGGTCGCTGGCTTCCAGCAGAAAATCGCCGTTATCGACGTAGCGTTTCAGCTCATTCAGCTCGGACGAAGCCTGCACCAGCGCCAGCGTTGACAGCACCACCTGCTTGCCGCTGTCCGCCAGGCTTTTTGCCATCTCCAGCCAGTCGCCCACTTTGGTGGCGCGGCGCTTGCTGCACACCGCTTCGCCGAGATAAATCACATCGGCCTGGCTGTTCGCTGCCTGCTGGTAAAATTCCTCCAGCGTCTCTTTTGACCAGTAATAGAGCACCGGTCCTAATGAATATTTCATGCGTTATCTCACTGCCATTTACGGTGATAGGCGCCAAGGGTGGTCTGGGTGCCTTCGGACAAGGATCCGAGCGCCTCCATCCAGGCGGGCTGCGGGGCATAGCGCTGTGGATCCGCCATGCAGCGATCGATCGCCTGGCGCCACACTTTCGCGACCTGGCTGACGTACGCCGGACTGCGCTGGCGGCCTTCAATTTTCACCGACGCAATGTTTGCCGCCAGCAGCTCCGGCAGCAGTTCCAGCGTGTTCAGGCTGGTCGGCTCTTCCAGGGCATGGTACAGCTCGCCATCCACCCGATAGCGACCTTTGCACAGCGTAGGGTATCCTGCGTTTTCATCGTCCTGGTAGCGGTCGATCAGCACCTCGTTCAGGCGTGATTCCAGCCCCTGCGGTGTTTGCTGCCAGCGCACATAGCGGGCCGGAGAGCAGGCGCCCACGGTGTTTGGCGACTCGCCGGTTAAGTAAGACGACAGATAGCAGCGTCCTTCGGCCATAATGCACAGGCTGCCAAAAGCAAACACCTCCAGCGGTACGGGCGTGACGCGCGCCAGCTGTTTAACCTGATGAATTGAGAGCACGCGCGGCAACACCACGCGCGCCACGTCGAAGTGACGATGGTAAAAGCGAATAGCCTCTTCATTGGTGGCAGATGCCTGAACCGAGACATGGCGCTCAATATGCGGATAACGTTCAGCGGCATACTCAAGCATGGCGAGGTCGGCAAGGATCAGGGCATCGGCACCCAGCTGGGCGGCCATATCCACCGCCCGCTGCCAGCGCTGATAGCCGTCCGGGTGCGCAAAGGTATTGATCGCGATGTGCAGCTTGCGGCGATGCTGATGCACAAAGCTCACCGCTTCCTGCAGTTTTTTCTCGGTAAAATTCAGTCCAGCGAAGTGGCGGGCATTGGTATCGTCCTTTAGTCCGATATAAACCGCATCGGCACCGTTCTCGATGGCCGCCTTAAGCGCCGGTAGATTTCCAGCAGGGCAGAGCAACTCCATAATTTATCCTGACGTTTACAGCCCCAGAGGGAGGTAAAATTGTTATCGAACAGGGATTTTAGTTAACCATCTGGCGACAATTTTTGATTTAAGGCAGCTAATGGCGTATTGATGACACCAATAATGGATTAGGCCGGATGTCAGTTTGTTGATTTACGCCGCTATACCGTCGACTGGATATGGCAAAATATTGGGACTATAGATATCAGGGAGTAATGCTCGTGCTGGATAAACTGCGTTCACGTCTCGTCCACATCGGCCCGTCGCTGTTGAGCGTGCCGGTCAGGCTGGCACCTTTTGCGCTGAAGCGCCAGGTGCTGGAGCAGGTGCTGAGCTGGCAATTTCGCCAGGCACTGGCGGAGGGCGAGCTGGAGTTTCTGGAAGGACGCTGGCTAAGTATCGAAGTGCGGGATATTGGCCTGCGCTGGAATACCTCGGTTGAAAACGGTCGGCTGATCGTACGTGAATCGGCCGATGCCGACGTCAGTTTTAGCGCCAATGCCAGCGATCTGCTGATGATTGCGGCACGCAAGCAGGATCCTGATACGCTCTTTTTCCAGCGTCGTCTGGTGATTGAAGGCGATACGGAGCTGGGGCTGTACGTCAAAAATCTGATGGATGCGATTGAACTGGAGCAGATGCCAAAGTCGCTGCGCGTGGCTTTGCTGCAAATGGCCGATTTTGTCGAGGCGGGTTTAAAAACGCCGCCGGAGAGTAAACACACTTCTGTAGGTGAGCCATGCTGATTCGAGTTGAAATTGGGATCGATGCGCCGGGTATCGATGCGTTATTACGCCGGACGTTCGAAAGTGACGGCGAAGCGCGGCTGGTGCAGGATCTTCGTGAAGACGGTCTGATTACGCTGGGCCTGGTCGCCACCGACGATGAAGGCCAGGTGGTGGGCTACGTGGCGTTTAGCCCGGTCACCGTGCAGGGCGAAGAGCTGCAGTGGGTTGGCATGGCACCGCTGGCCGTCGATGAAGCCTACCGTGGACAAGGTCTGGCGCGCCAGCTGGTCTATGAAGGGCTCGATTCGTTGAATGAGTTTGGCTATGCAGCGGTGGTGACGCTGGGCGATCCGGCGTTTTACAGCCGTTTAGGCTTCGAGAATGCGGCGCATCACGATCTGCACTGCCGCTGGCCGGGTACCGAAATGGCTTTCCAGCTGCACGGTCTGGCGGATGATGCCCTGAACGGCGTCAGCGGCCTGGTGGAGTACCACGACCACTTTAATCGCTTTTAATCCGCGACGTTTGCAGGCTCTCACGTAGCGCCTCAAACGACCCATCTCCGGCGACGAGGCGCTCTTTCTGGCGCTTCGTCAGCTGCTTTATGCGGTATTCCAGCCTCAGCGCAAGCGAGCGCTCACCCACGATGGCAGAAAATGCCAGCGTCAGTTCGCCTTTGCCTCTTAACGCCTTGGCACCTTTTCCCGTTTGATGCTGCAGGAAACGACGTGCGACGTCGGTGGTGATGCCGGTATACAGCGCATTATCAGCGGTTCGGACCAGATAGAGAAACCAGCACACGGTGGACAGATTCAGTATGTTAAGGTGAACGCACCTTAGCACGAGAGAGAAGCGAAATGGAAACTCTGGCCGCCATCAACCGCTGGCTGGCGAAACAGCACGTCGTCACCTGGTGCGTACACCAGGAAGAGGAGATGTGGTGTGCCAACGCCTTTTACTACTACGATCCGCAGCACGTGGCGTTCTACGTCCTGAGCGAAGACAAAACCCGTCACGCGCAGATGACCGGTAAACAGGCGAAGGTCGCGGGCACGGTCAACGGACAGCCGAAAACCGTGGCGCTAATCCGCGGTCTGCAGTTCAAAGGGGAAATTCGCCGTCTGGAAGGGGAAGAAAGCGACGCTCAGCGTAAGCACTATAACCGTCGCTTTCCGGTGGCACTCGCGCTGTCAGCCCCGGTATGGGAAATTCGCCTCGACGAACTTAAGTTCACTGACAACACGCTGGGGTTTGGTAAAAAACTGCACTGGCTACGCCCCGAGTAAGCGCAGCGCCTCACGATTAAAGGCCGGCAGATCGTCCGGGGTCCGGCTGGTGACCAGCTGATCTTTATCGACCACCACCTCCTGATCGTAAAAATCCGCACCGGCGTTTTTCAGATCGATAACGATCGGCTTTACAGCCGTCAGTTTACGACCGCGCACCACTTCGGCGCTGATCAGCAGCTGCGGGCCATGGCAGATGGCAAACACCGGCTTTCCGGAGGCGACAAAATCGCGGGTGAAGGTAACGAAGCGCTCGTCGCCGCGCAGGGTATCCGGGGAGTGACCGCCGGGCAGCAGCAGGGCATCAAAATCAGCCGGCCGCACATCATCAATGGCCTTGTCGATGGTGACGCTGGCCTCACCTTTATGGCCTTTTACCGTTTTCCCAGCCTCTTTATCGATCGTAATCACCTCGTGTCCTGCCAGGCGAAACGCCTCGGCAGGCGAGGTGAACTCTGAATCTTCAAACTCGTCGGTGATCAAGACCGCTATTTTCTTGCTCATGTTTCCCTCGTTGTTTTGGCTTCAGACAGATTTTTCTCGGTGAGTGGTAAATACTTACCGATAAGACTACTAAGTGTGGTCGAGAGGCATGAAATCGCATACGGACTAATCTGCAAAGGAGGAATCATGAGTCAGGTTTTAATTACCGGCGCCACCGGTCTGGTGGGGGGCCACCTGCTGCGGATGTTAATTCAGGAGCGGAAGGTCAACTACATTGCTGCACCGACGCGGCGGCCGTTGGGGGACATCGACGGGGTCTTTAACCCGCACGATCCGCAGCTCACCGATGCCCTGGCGCAGGTTCAGGATCCGGTGGATATCGTCTTTTGCTGTCTGGGCACCACGAAGCGCGAGGCGGGCAGCAAAGAGGCTTTTATCCATGCCGATTACACTCTGGTGGTGGATACAGCGCTGACCGGCAAGCGGCTGGGAGCAAAGCACATGCTGGTGGTCAGCTCGATGGGCGCTAACGCGCACTCGCCGTTCTTTTACAACAAGGTAAAAGGCAAAATGGAAGAGGCGCTGATCGCCCAAAAGTGGGAGCGGCTGACCATTGTGCGTCCGTCGATGCTGCTGGGGGATCGGGAGAAGCACCGATTCAGTGAATCGGTGTTTGCGCCGATGTTTAAACTGTTGCCCGGTAACTGGAAGTCGATTGATGCCCGCGACGTGGCAGAGGTCATGCTCAAAGAGGCGCTGACGGCGTCGCCCGCAGGCGTCAACGTTATTCCCTCGGCAAAAATACGCGAGATGGCGCAGGGAGAAGTGTGATGTTTAAGGCCCTCTCCATGCGGAGAGGGCAACAGGCGGGATTACTTCAGGTAGGTAAAGGCGGTCGTGACGTGCTTAACGCCGCTCACCCGGCTGGCAAGATCGGCCGCCGCTTTGCCTTCACGGTCGGTTACCAGGCCGAGCAGGAACACTTCGCCATTCTCGGTAGTCACTTTCACATTCGATGATTTAACCTGATCGCTGCCCAACAGCTGGGAGCGCACTTTGGTGGTGATCCAGGTATCGTTCGACGCCGTTCCCAGGCCAATCGGCTGGCCCTGACGTACTTCGTTAAACACCTCGGTCGTTCCCTCTACACCCATTGCGATTTGCTTCGCGCGGGCGGCGAGTTCGGTATTCGGTGCCTGGCCTGCCAGCAGCACTTTGCCCTGATAAGCGGTAACGTTAATGCGCGCGTCTTTCTTGATCTGCTGGTCTTTGGATAATGCGCTGTTCACGCGCAGCTCCAGCGTACTGTCATCCACCTGCGTGCCCACGGAACGCGGGTCAGTTGCGGCTTTGGTGCTAACCGCCGCGGTACCCACTACCGCTGCAGCAACACATCCCTGAAGCAGCAGTGCAGAAATAAGGACTGCGAGGGGCGAAAATGCCTTCATGTAAACTCCTTAATCATCCTGGTGAGGGAAAAGCGTGTTATCAATCAGATCGCACAAACAGTTCACCGTCAGCATGTGCATTTCCTGAATACGCGCACTGCGGTGAGAAGGAATGCGGATCTCGACGTCATGCGGACCCAGCAGCCCAGCCAGCTCGCCGCCATCGTAGCCGGTCAATGCGACGATAGTCATATCGCGGGTGACGGCAGCCTCAACGGCTTTTACGATGTCACGGCTGTTGCCGCGCGTGGAGATGGCCAGCAGAACATCACCGGCATGTCCTAACGCACGGACCTGCTTGGCGTAGATCTCGTCATGAAGACGATCGTTAGCAATCGCCGTTAAGACCACATTATCGGTATTAAGTGCAAGGGCAGGTAAACTGGGACGCTCAGTTTCAAAACGGTTGATCATACTGGCAGCAAAATGCTGTGCGTTGGCGGCCGATGTGCCGTTGCCACAACAGAGGATTTTGTTGCCGTTAAGCAGGGATTGCACCAGCGTCATCGCCGCACGGGAGATGGCGTCCGGCAGCGCTTCTGCCGCTGCAATCTGAGTCTGAATGCTTTCCGTGAAGCAAACCTTAATTCTTTCGAGCACAGTATCCCTTAACGATCTGATTTACGCGTCTTCGCCGAAGGCGTTTTTGAACCATTCGATGGCGTTTGGGGTGAAGGCTACCACATCGAACCGGCAATCCACAGTATCAAAGCTCCCATTATGCCGGGCAAGCCACAACTGAGCGGTGTGTAATAATTTTTGCTGCTTGGCCCGGGTGACGCTGGCGGCAGCGCCGCCATACTGTGATGACTGGCGGTAGCGCACCTCGATAAACACGATCGTCGGGCCGTCTTGCATAATGAGGTCAATTTCACCGCCGCGCCCGTGAATGTTCGCGGCGATAAAACGCAGTCCTTTGCGCTCAAGCCAGCGACGCGCCTGTAACTCCCACGCGTCGCCGGTCTGTTTACGGGTTAACTGGCCGGAATGACCTGTCCCTGCTGGTATTTGAGCCATGATAACTTCCTGTTAATCACGCAGTCCTGAGTAGCGGTGAGATCGCCGGTGTTGCCGTTAATCTGGAAGCCCGGCACCTGGCGCATCTGGGTGAAGTGATTTGCCAGCGCCCAGGCGTCAACGCCCATGGCGTACAGGCGTGCCAGCGAGTAGTCGTTACGCACGCTACTGAGCGCCTGCTGCATCAGCTGTGGGTTGCTGCCCGCAAGCATCGGGATTTCGCTGTACTGCAGGCCTTCCATTTCAAGACGGAAGTCCGGCCCGGCGGTGCCCTGTGCGCTGCGGGAGCTGGCATACAGCGTGGCGCCGCTCTGGCTGCCGTTACGCATGGCAATCATCGGTTTGATAAAGGCGATCTCGTCCGGGGTGGCCACGATATACGCCGCGTCCACGTTGTTGCCTCCGCTGATTTGCGCGTCGGTCGGCGGGGCCGGGATCGTCAGCCCACCGACGGTTACGCTCTGCTGCTGGGGCAGGCTGGACGCGATGGGGCTGCCGCTCAGGGCAATGCCGGAACCGCCGTTAACGCCCATTTTCAGCTCAGACAGCGAGCCAAATTTTTGCTGCAGGACAATGCCGCCGCCCAGCTGTTGCCACTCGTTGGCAAAGGCGGTGGTGACACGTTCACCGAGCTCACTGCGCGGGGTCAGCAGCAGCGGTGCCTGTTTCCCCTGCTGGTGGATGTGGCGCGCGGCATCCCGGGCTTCATCTTCTGGCGACAGGGCGAAGTAGCAGACGTTTGGACGGTTCTGCACCTGCTCGGGCTGGTTCAGCGCCAGCACGTTCAGCGGGGTATTACTTTTCATCAGCTCTTCGACGTTACCTTTCAGCAGAGGGCCAACCACGATACTGGCTCCGTCCTGCTGAACCTGAGCCAGCAATTGGCTCAGCGGTTGCGTGCTGGTGTCATACACCTTCAGCTCGGCAGCCGGGTTAGCGGCAACGGGTGACTGGCTCGCGGGCTGGGTAGCCTGGGTGGTGGCAGGGGCCTGCACTGGCTCCTGCTCGCTGTTTTGCGGCGCGGCGACAGGCTGGGTGCCGGTCAGATCGCCGGTTTCCGCTGCGGACGGGCTAACCACATCGCCTGCGTTGGCGGCCTGCGCCACCTGGGCCGGTATGGCGTCGCCTGCAACGGCGGAGGTGCCATTTTTCGCGGCTTCAAAACCCTGCTGGATAGTGCGGCCAAAGACGGCGGCCTGGCCGCTCAGCGGCAGCAGCAGCGCAATCTTGCTGGTGGAGGCAGGCTTGAAGTTCTGCACATTCACCAACTGCGTGGGCAGCAGGGTCGCCCCTGGGTTGTTCGGATAGCGGGTTTGCCAGTCACGGATCCCGGCTTTCAGCATATCCGGGTCGTTGCGGTTATCGAACCAGACGCGCTGCAGATCCAGCCAGCCCTGCAGGACATTTTCATCGGCGTTGATCACCAGCGCGTTGGCCTGATCCGGGTTCATGGCGGAGAGCGCCTGCCAGGTGGCATCGATATTTTTCTGTTTATCGGCCCCGGCAAGCAGCGGCTCCTGAGCGATCAGGGCACGCAGCAAGGTCAGGGAAGGACGCCCTTGTTCCGCGGCAATGCCAACCTGCCAGAAACGGGCCTGCTGGTTTTTATCCAGCGCGCTGATGTCGATATCCGCGAGGATCTTTTTCGCCCCAGCGGCATCGTTCTGCGCAACCTTCAGCTCGGCGGCCAGCAGCGACTGCTCGCGGCGCTGGCTGTCGCTTAAGGTTTGCGGCAGTTGGTTAAACAGTTCGGCGGCCCGCTGGGTTTTACCTTCTTTCAGCAGTGCACGAATGGCGAGTAATTGCCAGTTGATCCGGGTATCATTTGAGCTCTGCTCCATCTGGTGCAGGTAGAAGCCGGAATCAGCCTGCGCTGTACCCTCCATGTGGGCAGCACTCTGATCGGGCGCCTGCGTACCGCAGCCAGCAAAGATAAGGGCTGCCAGCACCAGCGGAAGGCTGCGCGTGACTTTCTTACGAAGAAACGTTAAGGGTACCATACTGTATCCAGTGATATTTTTTACGCAATGCTCAATATTAAATCGGCAATACGGATGAAACAATGAAACAACACGAAACGGCAGATAATTCTCAGGGTCAGCTCTATATTGTACCTACTCCTATCGGGAATTTGTCTGATATTACCCACCGTGCGCTGACCGTATTGCAAGACGTTGATCTTATTGCGGCTGAAGACACCCGCCATACCGGCCTGTTGCTGCAACATTTCGCGATTAATGCCCGAATGTTTGCCCTGCACGATCACAATGAGCAACAAAAAGCCGATACCCTGGTGGCCAAGCTGAAAGAGGGGCAGAACATCGCGCTGGTCTCTGACGCCGGGACGCCGCTGATCAACGACCCTGGCTATCATCTGGTGCGCACCTGCCGCGAAGCGGGCATCCGGGTGGTGCCATTGCCAGGACCGTGCGCCGCCATCGCCGCGTTAAGCGCCGCGGGCCTGCCGTCAGACCGTTTCTGCTACGAGGGCTTCCTGCCCGCTAAATCGAAAGGCCGTCGTGATGTGCTCAAGGACCTTGAAGCCGAACCGCGCACGCTGATTTTCTATGAATCCACCCACCGCCTGCTGGAGAGCCTGGAGGATATGGTGGCCGTCTGGGGGGAGGCGCGCTATGTGGTGCTGGCGCGTGAACTGACCAAAACCTGGGAAACCATTCACGGCCTGCCGGTCGGCGAGCTGCTGGCCTGGGTGAAAGCGGATGACAACCGCCGCAAGGGTGAGATGGTGCTGATTGTCGAAGGGCATAAAGCGACAGAGGATGCACTCCCTGCCGACGCGCTGCGTACCCTCGCACTTCTGCAGGCCGAACTGCCGCTCAAGAAAGCGGCAGCGCTGGCGGCAGAAATCCACGGCGTGAAAAAGAACGCGCTGTATAAGTATGCCCTGGAGCAGCAGGGGGAATAACTCAGTACGCTGAGTTAAACCTTCTGACAGGGCGCGATATGTCGGAAAAAATGTCGGAATAAAAAGCGCGCCTGGCAGGTCATGCGATAACCTGCCAGCGCATATTCAGACAATAATCACGTCGGCGTCACTCTTGCCCAGTAACTCTCTGTCGCGTTGGCCGATCCCCTCATCCGTAATCACGCAGTTAATCTTCTCCATCGGCAACACCTGGTTAAAGCCGCGGCGGTTGAACTTGCTCGCATCCAGCACGGCAATCACTTTATGCGCCGCCGCCGCCATCACGCTGCTGATGGAATAGCCTTCGTTAAAGGTGGTGATGCCGTTGGTGGTATCGATGCCGTCGGCGCCGACAAACATTAAATCGGCGCTGATGCCGGCCAATGACCGCTCGGCAATGGTGCCGTGCATCGAGTGAGTCTTATGGCGCACGGTGCCGCCGCACACCACCAGGGTGATGTCTTTGTTGTCGGACAGCGTAAAAGCTGCGGGCAGGCTGTTGGTGATCACCGTGATATTGGCTTTTTTCGCCAGCCCTTCTGCAATCAGCATGGTGGTGCTGCCGCTGTCGAGGATCACCGTCATCCCCTCTTCAATCATTGCCACTGCCGCGAGGGCGATGCGCTTTTTCGGGTCGCTGGCGAGGCTGTAGCGATCTTCCAGCATCACTTCCTGGCTTTCGCTTTCCGCGAGGTTGCTGCCAGGTCGGGCCGCGCCACCGTGGAAGCGCGTCACCAGTCCTTTCTCTTCCAGCAGACGCAGGTCGGCACGGATGGTGACTTCGGAGATGCCAAAAGAATTCGAAAGGTCGAGCACCAGCACGCTGCCGTTGGCATTCACCAGATCGACGATTTTGTTCCTTCGCTCAAATGAGTTCATTTTGATTTGCCTGATAATTAACTTACTCCAGTTTAATCGAAGGGATGCGAAAGGTGAACGCTAGCGTTCGAAAGTAAATGTGAGCCAGCTCCGGTTGCTGGCTCGTGGGCTCAGCCCAGGCGCAGCAGGATTTTGCCCTGCATCGGGGATCCATTCAGGGATTGGATGGCATGAGCGAAACTTTCGCTGTCGCCGATATGGGCAATCAACGGCGCCAGCTGCAGTTTTTTCTCGGTGAGCAGCCGCGCCGCCGTCTCCCACTCAACGCCTGGCCATGGGGCGGAGTAGTTCATCCAGCTGCCGAGCAGGGTCAGCTCTTTACGCAGGATCTGCCCGAACGTTCCGGCCGATAACGTCAGGTCATGGTGCAGAGTGCCCACCAGCGCCATCTGTGCGCGCGGGCCAGCGATATCAATCGCCAGCGAGACGGTTTGCGGTGTCCCGGCGGTTTCCAGAATCAGCTGGTCGAAGTGATTTTCCTGTAGCCCGGCGTGGATCTCAGCGGCACTCAGCGTTTTGCTGTTGAACACCTGGGTCGCGCCAAGCGAGGAGGCGAGGGCCAGCTTGTCCTCGTTAATGTCGATAGCCGTCACGCTGCGCGCGCCCAGGGCCTGCGCGCACTGCATCGCCAGCAGGCCAATGGTGCCCGCACCGACAATCACCACGTTTTTACCCTCACAGCCCTGCGCCAGATGGAACGCGTGCAGACCGACGGTGATCGGTTCGATAAAAGCACCGTCCTCAATGGGCATATCGGCAGGCAGGCGGTACAGGTTGGCGCGCTTCACCACGATAAACTCCGCGTTGCCCCCCTCGCTGCGTGAGCCGACAAACTGATACTGCTTACACAGCGAGAAGTAGCCTTTTTCACACTGCGGGCAGGAAAAACAGGGCAGCAGCGGTACGCAGGCGACCGCGTCTCCCGGGGTTAGATCGTCAACCTGAGAGCCGGTTGCTTCAACGTAGCCGCTAAATTCGTGTCCGAGGGTGATGGGGTAATAGTGGGCCCCTTTGGCGAAAATACGCGGGATGTCAGATCCGCACAGTCCGGAGCAGACAATGCGCACCAGCACATCATCTGCGTCCTGAATCTGAGGCACAGGACGTTCTTCAACGCGCACGCTGCCCTCAGCGTGAATTACCACTGATTTCATGATTCACTCCAGAAAAAAGAGGGGAGCGTCGCTCCCCGGGTATCAAGATACGGTCTGGCTTTGCTGGCGGGTGGCCTGTTTTTCTGCCGCGACAAAGCTGCGGGCCCGACGCCAGGTGAGCAGTACGCCCGTGAGATAGATGACGGCGATGACGATAAAGCCGACCACGTTTTGCCAGGTGAAGAGCTGGATCAGCAGCCAGGTGACCGGCGAGCCCCCCTGATCCATCGAGGCCACCAGGCCACCCGCTTTCAGCGCGCCGGCGTTTTGCGCCAGCTGCGTGTGCAGGCCGATGGTCTGGGTGGCGATCCACAGGGTGATGCTCATAATGATGACGCCGGAGATCAGCGTGCGGAACAGGTTGCCCTGATGCACTGCCACAGCCATTGCCACGAAGAAGCCGATGGTGGCCAGGTCGCCAAACGGCAGGACCTGGTTGCCCGGCACCAGCACCGCAATCAGGATGGTGAGCGGGATAAAGATCAGGCTGGCGGAGACCACCGCGGTGTGGCCCAGCAGCAGCGCCGGATCGAGACCGATGAGGAACTCCTGGCCGCCAAATTTTGCCTGCAGGCGCTTGCGGGCATGTTTAGCGATCGGGTTCAGACCGTCCATGATCGGTTTAATCACTCTTGGCATCAGCAGCATCACCGCTGCCGTTTTCACTGCCAGCTGCAGCACGCCTTTCGCGTCGTAACCGGCCAGCAGACCGATCGCCAGCCCCATCACAAACCCGACGGTGACCGGCTCGCCAAAGGGTCCGAAGCGTTTCTGCACGTCGTCGGCATTAAAATGGATGCGGTTAAGCCCAGGGATTTTTTCGATGATCGTATCGACCAGCACCGCGATCGGCCCGAGGTAAGCGGAGGAACCGTGAGGGATGGCAATGCCGTCGAGGCCGAAAAAGTCTCGCGTGTCTTTGGCAAACCAGTCGCCCAGCTTGTAGACAAACGCCGCGTGCACCACCACGCCGAGGATCCCCAGCCAGTACGAGCCGGTCGCCAGATGCAGCATCGCGCCGGTAAAGGTCATGTGCCAGATATTCCAGATATCGACGTTCACCACTCGCGTCATGCGGGTCACCAGCATCAGGATATTCACCCCGATGGCAATGGGAATGGCGACCAGCGCAATCTGCGAGGCCCAGGTCATCGGCGACGATCCTGGCCAGCCCACGTCCACCACGTGCAGGTTAATCTGGAACTGTTCCGCCATCGCTTTGGCGGCGGGTCCGATGGAGTCGAGCATCAGGCCGATCACCAGCCCAATCCCGACAAAACCGATCCCGATATGTAGCCCCGATTTAAAGCAGTCGCCGAGCTTCATCCCCAGCAGCTTCGAGAAGATGATGATCACTAAAGGCAGCATCACCGTCGGCCCCAAATCGAGGATATAACGCATGATTTCGTTAAACATGGCCTTACCCCTTGAGGATGGTCAGGATTTTTTGCTGCAGGGCTTCAATGCCGACGCCGGAGATAAACGGCATCCCGTGTACCACCGGAATATCGCCAAAGGTGCGGTCAACCTTCGCGGTGGTGCAGATCAGATCCGCCCCGTCCATGTAGGTTTCGATCTCATTGACCCGACACTGCACCAGATCGAGGGTGATATGGTGGGCATCGCACAGCTCTTTGATCTCTTCTGCGGCCATGGTCGAGGTCGCAACGGCACCGCCACAGGCAACAATCACTTTACGTTTCATAGGGTACTCCTTCTTATTATTGGTGTGTTTATGAGGCCTGTTTGCAGGGTTCAGCGGTCAGGATAGATTCCTGAAACAGTGCCGCCAGCTGGTGGTCAGGCGCGGCAAGCAGCGCCGTAAGCGTGGCTGGGTTCTGTAGCTCACTAAATAACCGACGCAGCAGGGTGAGCTGCGCCGCAGGGTTTTCAACGATCAGCGCGATGATGAGTGACACGGCGATCTCCGCATCATCGTCTGCCTGTTGAAAATTCACCGGGTGGTCCGGACGAATCAGGTAAATGGCCGGTTCTTTCGCGTGGATGGCCTCGCAGTGCGGAATGGCAACCGCATGCTGCTCCAGGGCAATACCGGTGGGGAAGAACGCTTCCCTTTCCAGCAGCGCGGTAGGGTACGTGGCATGAACCACCCCTTTCGCCAGCATCTCTTCGCCAATATGGGCCAGCGCCTGCTGGCAGGTGGCGAAGGCAATGCCGGTACGGACAAACAGTTTGCTCATGGGTTCTCCGGTTTTCAGGCAGCGTCAGGGGCGCAGCCGTAGCGGTAGGCGCGCAGCACGTCCTGGATTTTATCGAGGATAAGATCCTGCGGCGTGGCCGAGAGCGTCTGGGCGGTTAAGCGTTCAAACTGCACCGGCAGGTACTGGCTGACAAGCCCCAGCGGCAGGGTCAGGTTGCCGAGGTTGGCGATCAGTTTGTCCACGCTCTGGCGAATGCGCGGGTGCGGCCAGTAATAGCGAATGCGGTCCGACAGGCTAAAGTGAATATCCACCATCGCCTGACTCCAGGTCGGGCGATAGTATTTTTTCCAGTAATCCGGTTCGTTCAGCATGACTTCATCGATCACCTCCAGCACCCGGCTGCGGTTCTCCGGGGCGATGAGGGCCTCTTCCATCTGCGCGAGGGCAAAAATCGCTTCGCGCAGGGCGAAGGTGAGGGCCGGGCCAACCTTCAGGATTGCAAAGTGATCGCGCACCAGCGCCCGGTATGCCTGGCGTGACTGGTAGTCGGTGGAGTGTGCTTCGTAGACCATCGGGGTCTGGCGGATCCAGCCCGACAGCGCTTCGGCAGCGTGCGGCTGATAGTGGATAATCTGCGTATGGTCGAACTCCACGCCGGGCTGCACGACGATGCCGATAACGCGCTCCATCGCCGCATCCAGCCCCAGAGCGTGAAATGCCTGCTGGTGGGTTTCCAGTGTGCGGACGGCATCCTCCACCCGGGTGACGTGCACGCTGTCGATGCTGCCGGCTTCCCCGCCCGGGACCGGTACTTCGGTGCCAATCACATAGGTCAGCGCCGCTTTTTGCGCATCAGTGGCGGTCTCTTCCGCGGCCTGACATAAGCGCGCTGCCCGCTGGGCCACCACGACGGGATCCAGCGGCACCGGATCGTCGGCGCAGGACATCGACGCATCAAGATGGATCTTGCTAAAGCCTGCCGCTACGTAAGCCTCGATCAGCGCAACGGCTTTCTCCATTGCCGCCTCTGCGGGTTCGTTCTGCCAGCAGTTAGGCCCCAGATGATCGCCGCCGAGGATCAGTCGTTCCGTGGGAAAACCCACTCTGGCGGCAATGGTCAGCACGAAATCGCGGAAGTCGGCAGGCTTCATGCCGGTATAGCCGCCAAATTGATTGACCTGATTGGACGTCGCTTCAATCAGCACTTGATTGTCGGTCGGCAGGTCGAAGCGCAGGGCGGCTTCAATCACCAGTGGATGCGCTGAACAGACCGAACAAATCCCGAGATGTTCTCCCGCCTTGTGACGGGCAATAATATTTTTCACCGTTTCCTCCGGTTAGCGTGGTTTACAGTTTGCCTTCACAGCCGCAGTCATTAATGACTTTGCGTACCACCTCTTTCATGGCGGCTTTGGCGGGGATCATGTAGTGGCGTGGATCGCTGGCATCAGGATGGACGGCAAGGTAGGTTTTCAGCGCGTCAGAGAAAGCGATTTTCAGCTCCGTGGCGACATTAACTTTGCAAATACCCAGACCGATTGCGCGGCGAATGTCGGCCGTCGACAGGCCCGACGCGCCGTGCAGTACCAGTGGGACATCAACCTGACTGCGGATTTCCGCCAGGCGCTCAAAATCGAGTTTTGGCGTGGCGGTATAGAGACCATGGGCGGTGCCGATGGCGACGGCAAGGGAGTCGATGCCGGTGAGCGTGACGAATTCCCGGGCCTGTTGCGGATGGGTATACAGCGCATCTTTGCTGTCGACCACCAGGTCATCTTCCTGACCGCCGAGACGCCCTAGCTCCGCTTCGACGCTAACGTCATAGCGATGGCAGTAGTCTGCGACCCGTTTCACCAGCGCGACGTTGTCGGCAAACGGCAGGTGGGAGCCGTCGATCATCGCCGAGCGTATTCCCGCCTGCACTTTCTGCGCGATATCGTCGAAATCTTCATGATGATCGAGGTGGATCGCCAGCGGCTGGTTGTACGTTTTCGCCAGATCGCCGGCGATGGCAATAATGTTGCCGGTACCGGCGTAGCTGAAGGTACCCGGCGTGCCGGCAACAATCAGCGGGGAACGCAGCTCGGCTGCCGTTTCCACCACCACCTGCAGTGTTTCAAGGTTGTGAATATTGAACGCCGGAACGGCATAACCGCCGTATCGGGCCTTCGTCAGCATCGCTTTGGTCGAAATGATGTACATCCTTCCTCCGAAACCTTTCGTTTATTTACTTCGAAAGAAGATATAGTGTTTCGGAATGCTTTTTTGTGATTGGTATCGTAAAAACGAAAGAATCGAAAGTGAAAGGAAGGTTGCGAAAGAATGAAAGGCAAAAAAAAAGCATGGCCGAAGCCATGCTAAAGGAGGTTTACAGCATTATCAGGTCACAGGTGCCGGGTTAAATACCGCCAGCTGGTTGTGAAGTCCCCATTGATCCGAGAAGGTTTTCTTACGTCCGCTCGCCACATCCAGAATGAAGTGGAACAGCTTCCAGCCCACGTCCTCGATGCTCTCTTCGCCGGTGGCGATCGTGCCTGCGTTGATGTCCATCAGATCATACCAACGGTTGGCAAGTTCAGTGCGGGTCGCCATTTTGATAACCGGCACCGCCATCAGGCCGTACGGCGTGCCGCGACCGGTGGTGAACACCTGAACGGTGATCCCAGAGGCCACCTGCTGGGTGCCGCAGACAAAATCGCTGGCCGGGGTGGCAGCATAAATCAGGCCGCGTTTGGTTGGCCGTTGGCCCGGTGAAAGCACTTCGACGATAGGGCTCTGGCCGGATTTGGCAATCGAGCCCAGTGCTTTTTCCACCACGTTGGCGAGGCCGCCTTTCTTATTGCCCGGAGACGGGTTAGCACTGCGGTCGGTCTTGCCCATGTCGAGATAGTTGTCGTACCAGGCCATCTCTTCAAGCAGGCGTTTACCCACCTCTTCGTTAATGGTGCGCGGGGTTAACAGATGGATGGCGTCGCGCACTTCGGTCACTTCCGAGAACATCACCGTGGCGCCGCAGCGCACAAACAGGTCGGAGGCATAGCCCACCGCCGGGTTAGCTGTCACGCCGGAGAAGGCGTCGCTGCCGCCGCACTGGGTACCCACTACCAGCTCTGACGCCGGGCAGGTTTCACGCTTGCGCTGGTTCAGCTTCGCCAGATGACGTTCCGCAACCTGGAGGATGTCATCCACCATCGAGCGGAAGCCGACGTGCTGCTCATCCTGCAGACGCACAATACTGGCGCTGTCTACCGGGATCGCCTGCACGTCTTCAGTGCCCTGCAGCAGTTTTTCGGGCTGGAGTTTCTCGCAGCCGAGGCCCACCACCATCACTTCGCCGCCGAAGTTTGGGTTCAGGGCGAGGTTGTGGATGGTGCGGATCGGCACAATCGCCGCCGGGGCGTTAATCGCTACGCCACAGCCGTAAAGGTGGTTCAGGCCGACGACGCCGTCGACGTTCGGGTATTGTGGCAGCAGATCGCGCTCGATGATCTTCACCACATAGTCGACTACGCCGGCGACGCAGTGCACGCTGGTGCTGATGCCCAACAGGTTTTTGGTGCCGACGCTGCCGTCCGCATTGCGGTAGCCTTCAAAGGTGTAACCTTCCAGCGCAGGCAGCGCTTCCGGCATGCGGGTTGCCAGCGGCAGGGTATTGAGCGGCGGGGCTTCCGGCAGCGAGACCAGCGATTCGTCAATCCAGCTGCCCTGCGGGATCGCGCGCACCGCGTAACCGATCACTTCGCCGTAACGCACGATTTCGCCATGTTGGGCAATATCGACCAGCGCCACTTTATGACCTTGTGGAATATGCTCGATAAGTTCGAGTCCGTCCGGGAAACGCGTTCCGGCTTTTAACCCATGATCATTAACAATAATCGCCACGTTATCGGTCTCATGCACCTTAATATAAAACGCGGTTGGCGACTCTTGTCGAATTTCGATATCGGCCATTTTCCAGTATTCTCCAACAAGTGGTAGATAATTAATGTGTAAAAGAGTGCGTATATTTTCTTGTGGTCGGAAATAAAGACTCTGCTCAGTGGAATAAAGAATGTCAGGCGCGGCGAATTGAAAACGTGATCAAGATCACTCATTTTTGACATCAGATCCCGCCAGGGCAGGGTAATGCATAAATCTGTGCATCAGCGCCCAGGGGTTTGTGCATATGCTCAAAATATTATTGTTACACCACTCTAAAATTGAGCAATGCAACAGTGCGGAGGGTAGGGGTGTTGATTATACTCAATAACGATTTCAATGCGTCTGGTTAATTACCTGATATTGCCTGCTATCGATAAATAATCAGGAATGCCTCTTTCTTAAAATAATAAAAATAACGACATCGATGTGCCAGAGGAAATAAAAATGTTGCTGGATACTACCGTGAGTGCAAAAAAGGGTACACCTACCCGCTACCTGATTCTGTTAATTATCTTTATTGTTACTGCGGTCAATTACGCCGACCGCGCGACGCTCTCTATTGCCGGTACGGCAGTGGCCGAAGAACTGCATTTAAGCGCGGTGGAGATGGGGTATATCTTCTCCGCCTTCGGCTGGGCCTACCTGCTGATGCAGATCCCCGGCGGCTGGCTGCTGGATAAGTTTGGGTCGAAAAAGGTCTATACCTACAGCCTGTTCTTCTGGTCGCTGTTTACCTTCCTGCAGGGCTTTGTCGACTTCGTCCCGCTGGCGTGGGCCGGTATCTCCATGTTCTTTATGCGCTTTATGCTGGGCTTCTCCGAAGCGCCGTCGTTCCCGGCCAACGCCCGTATTGTGGCGGCCTGGTTCCCGACCAAAGAGCGCGGCACCGCATCGGCGATTTTTAACTCCGCCCAGTACTTCTCGCTGGCGCTGTTCTCTCCGCTGCTCGGCTGGCTGACCTTTGCCTGGGGTTGGGAGCATGTCTTTACCGTGATGGGTGTGATTGGCTTTGTGCTGACCGGCCTGTGGGTGAAGTTAATCCATAACCCAACCGATCATCCGCGGATGACTGCCGAGGAGCTGCAGTTCATCAAGGACGGCGGCGCGGTTGTCGACATGGATCATAAAAAGCCGGGCGATAAAGCGGCAAGCGGTCCTAAGCTGCATTACATCAAACAATTACTGTCGAACCGCATGATGCTGGGCGTGTTTTTCGGTCAATATTTTATCAACACCATCACCTGGTTCTTCCTCACCTGGTTCCCGATTTATCTGGTGCAGGAAAAGGGGATGTCGATTCTGAAGGTCGGTCTGGTGGCTTCGATTCCGGCGCTGTGTGGTTTTGCCGGTGGTGTACTGGGCGGCGTGTTCTCCGATCATCTGATCAAGAAAGGCAAGTCGATTACCCTGGCGCGTAAGCTGCCGATTGTGCTCGGCATGTTGCTGGCATCCACCATTATTCTGTGTAACTACACCAACAACACTGCGCTGGTAGTGGCCCTGATGGCGCTGGCATTCTTCGGTAAAGGTTTTGGTGCCCTGGGCTGGCCGGTGATTTCCGATACCGCGCCAAAAGAGATTATCGGCCTGTGCGGCGGTGTGTTTAACGTCTTTGGCAACGTAGCGTCAATCGTCACGCCGTTGGTGATTGGCTATCTGGTCAGCGAACTGCACTCGTTCAACGCAGCGCTGGTCTTCGTAGGGTGTTCAGCGCTGATGGCGATGTTCTGCTACCTGTTCGTAGTGGGCGACATCAAACGTATGGAATTGCAGAAATAAGCAAAGGTATAAACGATGAGTAACGATATTTTCCCGAACAAATTTAAAGCGGCCCTCGCGGCAAATCAGATTCAGATCGGCTGCTGGTCCGCACTGGCAAGCCCAATCAGCACCGAAGTGCTGGGGCTGGCAGGTTTTGACTGGCTGGTGCTGGACGGTGAACATGCTCCGAACGACGTCACCACGTTTATTCCGCAGCTGATGGCGCTGAAAGGCAGCAACAGCGCGCCAGTGGTTCGCGTCCCGACCAATGAGCCGGTGATCATCAAGCGCCTTCTGGATATCGGCTTCTACAACTTCCTGATCCCGTTTGTGGAAAACGTGGAAGAGGCGGTGCAGGCGGTGGCGTCCACCCGCTATCCACCGGAAGGGATCCGCGGCGTGTCGGTTTCCCATCGTGCCAATATGTTTGGCACTGTGCCGGACTACTTCGCTCAGTCGAACAAGAACATCACCATCCTGGTCCAGATTGAAAGCCAGCAGGGCGTGGACAACGTTGATGCAATTGCCGCCACTGACGGCGTAGACGGCATCTTCGTCGGCCCAAGCGACCTGGCGGCGGCCTTTGGCCAACTCGGCAATGCCAACCACCCGGAGGTGCAGCGCGCCATTCAGCATATTTTTGCCCGCGCGAAAGCCCATGGTAAACCGTGCGGCATCCTGGCTCCGGTTGAGGCCGATGCCCGTCGCTATCTGGAATGGGGTGCGACCTTCGTTGCCGTCGGCAGCGATCTCGGCGTCTTCCGCTCTGCGACCCAGAAGTTAGCTGATTCCTTTAAAAAATAACCACCACTGAATAAAGAGAGAGACGCAATTATGACACTGAAAGTTGGTTTTATTGGCCTGGGTATCATGGGTAAACCAATGAGTAAAAACCTCATTAAAGCAGGTTACTCACTGGTGGTTTCTGACCGCAATCCTGAGGTGGTGGCCGAGCTTATCGCCGCAGGTGCCGAGACCGCGACCACCGCAAAAGGCATTGCCGAGCAGTGTGATGTGATCATCACCATGCTGCCAAACTCCCCGCACGTGAAAGAGGTGGCGCTGGGTGAGAACGGCATCATCGACGGTGCAAAACCGGGTACCGTACTGATCGACATGAGCTCCATCGCTCCCCTGGCGAGCCGCGAAATCAGCGATGCGCTGAAAGTAAAAGGCGTGCAGATGCTGGATGCGCCGGTCAGCGGTGGTGAACCGAAAGCTATCGACGGCACCCTGTCCGTGATGGTGGGCGGCGACAAGGCGATTTTTGACCAGTATTACGACCTGCTGAAAGCGATGGCCGGTTCCGTGGTGCACACCGGGGATATTGGTGCGGGTAACGTCACCAAGCTGGCAAACCAGGTGATTGTGGCGCTGAACATTGCCGCAATGTCCGAAGCGCTGACCCTGGCCACTAAAGCGGGCGTCAACCCGGATCTGGTGTACCAGGCCATTCGTGGTGGTCTGGCCGGTAGCACCGTGCTGGATGCCAAAGCGCCAATGGTCATGGATCGTAACTTCAAGCCAGGATTCCGTATTGATTTGCACATCAAGGATCTGGCGAACGCCCTGGACACCTCCCACGGCGTCGGCGCGCAGCTGCCGCTGACCGCCGCTGTAATGGAAATGATGCAGGCACTGCGTGCTGACGGTCATGGCAACGACGACCACAGCGCTATCGCGTGCTATTACGAAAAACTGGCGAAAGTCGAAGTCTCTCGCTAACAAAAACGGGCGCGGTAACGCGCCCGCTATTTTTGCCTCAAGCGGTAACAGGCTATAACTATGAAAATCGTAATCGCCCCTGACTCTTATAAAGAAAGCCTGTCTGCCACCGAGGTAGCGCAGGCGATAGAAAAAGGCTTTCGGGAAATCTTTCCCGATGCAGAGTATGTTTCTGTTCCCGTTGCAGATGGCGGAGAAGGAACGGTTGAAGCGATGATTGCTGCCACTCACGGCACGGTACAGCACGCAGTCGTGACCGGGCCGCTGGGCGAAAAGGTCGATGCCTGCTGGGGGATTTCCGGCGATGGCGTGACGGCCTTCATTGAGATGGCCGCGGCGAGCGGACTGGTGCTGGTTCCACCGGCGCAGCGCGACCCCCTTATCACGACTTCCCGCGGTACCGGGGAGCTGATCCTTGCGGCGCTGGATAAAGGTGCGCGCAATATCATTATTGGGATTGGCGGCAGCGCCACCAACGACGGCGGTGCCGGGATGGTGCAAGCCCTCGGCGCAAAACTGACCGACGCTAATGGCACTGAGATCGGCCACGGCGGCGGCAGCCTGATGGCACTGAACAACATTGATATTTCGGCGCTCGATCCGCGCCTCAAATCCTGCGCAATTCGCGTGGCCTGCGACGTGAGCAATCCGCTGGTCGGCGAGCAGGGTGCATCCCGGATCTTCGGCCCGCAGAAAGGGGCCACCGAAGCGATCATCGTCGAACTCGACAACAACCTCGGGCATTTTGCCGACGTGATTAACGCCTCACTGCACATCGACGTCAAAAACGTCCCCGGTGCGGGCGCGGCAGGCGGTATGGGCGCGGCGCTGATGGCTTTCCTCGGTGCAGAGCTGAAAAGCGGCATCGAAATTGTCACCCAGGCACTCAACCTCGAAGAACATATTCATGACTGCACCTGGGTAGTGACCGGTGAAGGGCGGCTGGACAGTCAAAGCATTCATGGCAAAGTCCCGGTGGGCGTGGCGAGTGTCGCCAAAAAGTACCATAAGCCGGTGATTGGTATCGCAGGCAGTCTGACCAACGATGTGGGTATCGTGCACCAGTATGGCATCGACGCGGTGTTCAGCGTCCTGACCCGTATCAGCACCCTGGAAGAGGCGTTCCGCGGCGCGTTTGACAATATTTATCGCGCCTCGCGCAATATTGCCGCCACCCTGCAGGTAGGGATGCGCACGGAAGGGTGACAGCAGCGGCTAAACCCTCTATACTGCGCGCCGAAGCTGACCAGACAGTCGCCGCTTCGTCGTCGTCCCTTTCGGGGGAGACGGGCGGAGGGGAGGAAAGTCCGGGCTCCATAGGGCAGGGTGCCAGGTAACGCCTGGGGGGGAAACCCACGACCAGTGCAACAGAGAGCAAACCGCCGATGGCCCACGCAAGTGGGATCAGGTAAGGGTGAAAGGGTGCGGTAAGAGCGCACCGCGCGGCTGGTAACAGTCCGTGGCACGGTAAACTCCACCCGGAGCAAGGCCAAATAGGGGTTCACAAGGTACGGCCCGTACTGAACCCGGGTAGGCTGCTTGAGCCAGTGAGCGATTGCTGGCCTAGATGAATGACTGTCCAACGACAGAACCCGGCTTATCGGTCAGCTTCACCTCTTCAAGAGAAACCCGCTTCGGCGGGTTTTTTGCTTTCTGGCATCCCCCTGAGAGATGAACCAATTCTCATATTTGCGACAATAAGCACATTTCACTGTTTTTAGTTAAAACTTCACCCTGTACTAAATGTGAGTGGTCTGCATCACAAAATTACGCGCTATAAAATCGCCATTTTCCAGTGTTAAGTTGATGTTGTCTTTGTTGCGTGTTCGTGATGACTTTTGTCATTCATTAACTATATATTGATGTTCAATGCATTTGCCTCATGAATGATGTGATGCGCGCCACGCTTTATTCCCGCTCAACCGTTTAATGATTAACTTATTTGATAATTTACATCTTTTTTTACTTAGATTAACGACTATTTATTACTCTTTAATTGCCTGAAATATCACCTTTACTGCGCGAGTAAATTGTCATTAGGCCTCCGAGGTTATCGCCATAAAATAAATTTATCTCGGCGGTTTTTGTTGATCAATATCAGGCAAAATAGCGGTGTGTTAATTTTAAGATGTTGTTTTTTAAAGCTTAATTTAGGTTTTTTAGTGGGGCTCTATAAAAGGAAAAGTAATTTGTGAGTAACAGCACATACCCTCGTTATCAATAATGGTTAGAATTCTGCATCGGGATAAGGAAATAAGCGCAGAATATGATGAACACTATTATTCTACCGAAGACGCAGCATCTGGTCGTATTTCAGGAAGTCATTAAAAGTGGATCTATCGGGTCTGCTGCCAGACAGCTGGGTCTGACGCAGCCGGCGGTCAGCAAAATCATTAATGATATCGAATCCTACTTCGGCGTTGAGCTGATCGTGCGTAAGAACACCGGCGTGAAGCTGACCAGTGCCGGGCAGACCTTACTCGCGTACTCCGAATCCATCACCCGTGAAATGAAGAACATGGTCAGCGAGATGAACACGCTGAGCTTTAGCACCGTTATCGATGTGTCGTTCGGCTACCCGTCGCTGATTGGCTTTACCTTTCTCTCCAGCATGATCAAGACGTTCAAGGAAGTGTTCCCGAAAGCGCGCGTATCAATGTTCGAAGCGCAGCTCTCCTCCTTCCTGCCTGCGATCCGCGACGGCAGACTGGATTTTGCTATTGGCACCCTGAGCGATGAAATGCTGCTGCAGGATCTGCACGTTGAGCCCCTGTTTGAATCTGAGTTTGTGCTGGTGGCTAGCCGTTCACGAACATGCACCGGCCCGACTACCCTGGCATCGCTCACCCATGAGCAGTGGGTGATGCCGCAAACCGATATGGGCTACTACAAAGAACTGCTAACCACCCTTCAGAACAACCACATCAGAATTGAAAACATCGTCCAGACCGACTCCGTTGTCACTATCTATAACCTGGTGCTTAACGCCGATTATCTCACGGTGATCCCGCGCGACATGATTGCGCCATTCGGTTCGGATCAATTTGTTGTACTGCCGGTCGAAGAGAAATTACCTGTTGCGCGCTATGCGGCGGTATGGTCCAAAAATTACCGTATTAAAAAATCCGCTTCGGTATTAGTCGAACTTGCGAAGCAATATTCTGCTCAGAATAGCGAAAGGCGAAAACAACCCGAAATAGCAGAATAAGTAATCCAACGATAAAGATATACACCTCAGGCGAATATCAATGGTTCGTCGATGGCTGGATTTTGTCTACAGAACATTAATGATTATAAAGAGGATTATATGCACATTACTTATGACCTTCCGGTAACGATTGAAGATATTCAGGCTGCCCGCAAACGACTGGCTGGAAAAATTTATAAAACCGGTATGCCGCGATCTAATTATTTAAGCGAACGTTGCAAAGGTGAAATATACCTCAAATTTGAAAATATGCAGCGTACCGGCTCCTTTAAAATTCGCGGTGCGTTTAATAAGTTAAGCTCGCTGACCGAAGCGGAAAGACGCAAAGGCGTGGTGGCCTGTTCTGCGGGTAACCATGCGCAGGGTGTATCGCTCTCCTGCGCGATGTTGGGCATCGACGGTAAAGTGGTCATGCCGATGGGCGCACCTAAATCCAAAGTCGCCGCCACGCGTGACTACTCGGCAGAGGTGGTGCTCCACGGCGATAACTTCAACGACACCATCGCCAAAGTCAGTGAAATCGTTGAAATGGAAGGCCGGATCTTTATCCCACCGTACGACGATGCATTCGTCATCGCCGGTCAGGGAACGATTGGTCTGGAAATCCTGGAAGACCTGTACGACGTGGATAACGTGATTGTCCCCATTGGCGGCGGCGGATTAATAGCCGGTATTGCCACGGCGATTAAATCCATTAACCCAACCATCAATATTATCGGCGTTCAGGCTGAAAATGTGCACGGCATGGCGGCCTCGTATTATGCCGGGGAAATTATGAACCACCGCACCACCGGGACATTAGCCGACGGTTGCGATGTCTCCCGTCCGGGTAAAATAACGTTCGAAATCGTGCGCGAATTAGTGGATGACATCGTTCTGGTCAGCGAAGACGATATTCGCAACAGCATGGTGGCCCTGATTCAGCGAAATAAAGTGGTTACCGAAGGCGCAGGCGCGCTGGCTACGGCGGCGCTATTAAGTGGCAAACTGGACCACTATATTCAGGGCCGGAAAACCGTAAGCATTATTTCCGGCGGCAATATCGATCTCTCCCGCGTTTCGCACATTACTGGCTTAGTTGACGCATAAAAGGATTTCCTATGAGCAATACTGAAAGCATTATCGTTGGCCAGACAAAAACGTCGTCCTGGCGAAAATCCGATACCACCTGGACACTCGGATTATTTGGTACGGCGATTGGGGCCGGGGTTTTATTCTTCCCTATCCGCGCCGGGTTTGGCGGCCTGATCCCTATTTTACTGATGCTGGTGCTGGCCTTCCCGATTGCCTTCTACTGCCACCGTGCGCTGGCGCGTTTGTGCCTCTCGGGCAGCAATCCGTCCGGTAACATCACCGAGACGGTTGAGGAGCACTTCGGCAAAACCGGCGGGGTGGTGATCACCTTCCTCTACTTCTTTGCAATTTGCCCGCTGCTGTGGATTTACGGTGTCACCATTACCAACACCTTTATGACCTTCTGGGAAAACCAGCTCCAGATGCCGGCCCTGAACCGTGGCTTCGTGGCTCTGTTCCTGCTGCTGCTGATGGCATTCGTCATCTGGTTTGGTAAAGACCTGATGGTGAAAGTGATGAGCTGGCTGGTGTTCCCGTTCATTGCCAGCCTGGTGCTGATCTCTCTGTCGCTGATCCCTTACTGGAACTCTGCCGTGATCGACCAGGCGAGCCTGAGCGATATCTCCTTTACCGGGCACGATGGCATTCTGGTTACCGTCTGGCTGGGGATTTCGATCATGGTCTTCTCTTTCAACTTCTCACCTATCGTCTCCTCGTTTGTGGTGTCGAAACGTGAAGAGTACGAAGGGGAGTTTGGTAAAGAGTACACCGAGCAGAAATGTTCCAAAATCATCGGCCGCGCCAGCATGCTGATGGTCGCCGTGGTGATGTTCTTCGCCTTTAGCTGCCTGTTTACGCTCTCTCCGCAGAACATGGCGGAAGCCAAAGCACAGAACATTCCGGTGCTCTCTTACCTGGCAAACCACTTTGCTTCCATGTCAGGTTCGAAATCGACCTTTGCCACCGTGCTGGAATACGGTGCCTCCATTATCGCGCTGGTCGCTATTTTCAAATCCTTCTTTGGCCACTATCTGGGCACGCTGGAAGGGCTGAACGGTCTGGTACTGAAATTCGGCTACAAGGGTGACAAGAAGAAAGTCTCCGTCGGTAAACTGAACACCATCAGCATGGTCTTCATCATGGGCTCTACCTGGGTGGTGGCTTATGCCAACCCGAACATTCTCGACCTTATCGAAGCCATGGGCGCACCGATTATTGCTTCCCTGCTGTGCCTGCTGCCGATGTTTGCCATCCGTAAAGTTCCTGCCCTGGCGAAGTTCAGAGGCAGAACCGAGAACATCTTCGTTACCGTGATTGGTCTGCTGACCATTCTGAACATCGTCTACAAACTGTTCTGATTTGAGCTCAGGATGAGCGGAGTAAAGAGATGAATGAATTTCCGGTTGTATTGGTCATTAACTGTGGATCGTCCTCTGTTAAGTTCTCAGTGCTCGATGCGGCAAGCTGCGACGCGCTGGTAACGGGCCTGGCGGACGGCGTGAATACAGAAAACGCCTTTATATCCGTGAATGGGGGCGAGCCAGTAACCCTGGCTCGCAAGGACTACGAAGGGGCGCTGGCAGCCATCGCCCTCGAGCTGGAAAAGCGCGACTTGATGAGCAGCGTGGCCTTAATCGGCCACCGCATTGCCCACGGTGGCAGCCTTTTCAGTGAGTCCACCCTGATCACTGAGGCGGTAATTGACCAGATTCGTCAGGTGTCTCCCCTGGCGCCGCTCCACAACTACGCCAATCTCAGTGGCGTGGAAGCGGCGCAGCATCTTTTCCCTGGCGTACAGCAGGTGGCGGTGTTTGACACCAGCTTCCATCAGACGCTGCCGCCACAGGCCTATCTGTATGGCCTCCCGTACCGCTATTTTGAAGAGCTGGGCGTGCGCCGCTACGGTTTCCACGGTACCTCACACCGCTATGTTGCCCAGCAGGCGTATGCACTGCTGGATCTGCCGCAGGATGACAGCGGGCTGGTGATTGCTCACCTCGGCAACGGGGCGTCGATTTGTGCCGTGCGAAACGGTCAGAGTGTGGATACCTCGATGGGCATGACCCCGCTGGAAGGGCTGGTGATGGGCACCCGCTGCGGCGATGTCGATTTTGGCGCGATGGCGTGGATTGCCCAGCAAACCGGGCAATCGCTTGAGGATTTGGCCCGCGTGGTTAACAAAGAGTCCGGCTTACTTGGGCTCTCCGGCCTGTCGTCCGACCTGCGCACGCTGGAAAAAGCCTGGCACGATGGACACGAGCGCGCGCGCCTCGCCATCGAGACGTTCGTGCAGCGTATCGCCCGACACATCGCCGGGCACGCGGCTTCCCTGCACCGACTGGACAGCATTGTCTTTACCGGCGGCATTGGCGAGAACTCGGTGCTGATCCGCCAGCTGGTCACGGATCGTCTCCGGGTATTCGGTATCGAACTGGATCCTGCCCGCAATGCCCTGCCAAACAGTGAAGGCGAGCGGGTGATCACCGCCGCCGCCTCCCGCGCCGTCTGCGCGGTGATCCCTACTAACGAAGAAAAAATGATCGCGCTGGATGCCCTCCGTCTTGGAAAGGTGAGTCTGGCTGCGGCGTATGCCTGATACAGAGAGAACATCATGAAAGTAACAATGGATACCCGTGTCGCCCCTTACAGCGACGCGTGGGCCGGCTTTCGCGGCAACGACTGGCAAGACAGCATTAACGTGCGCGATTTTATTCAGCACAACTACACCCCCTACGAGGGGGACGAATCCTTCCTGGCGCAGGCCACGCCTGCCACGACGGCATTGTGGCAGAAGGTAATGCAGGGCATTCGTCAGGAAAACGCCACCCACGCCCCGGTCGATTTCGACCTCAACGTAGCAACCACCATTACCGCCCACGGACCGGGCTATATCGACAAAGAACTTGAAACGGTGGTGGGGCTGCAAACGGATAAGCCGCTTAAGCGTGCCCTGCACCCGTACGGCGGGATCAACATGATCCGCAGCTCGTTTGAAGCCTACGGTCGCGAAATGGATCCGCAGTTCGAATACACGTTCACCCATCTGCGTAAAACCCACAATCAGGGCGTGTTTGACGTCTATTCGCCGGAGATGATGCGCTGCCGTAAATCGGGCGTGCTCACCGGCCTGCCGGACGGTTACGGTCGTGGGCGTATTATCGGTGACTATCGCCGTGTGGCGCTGTACGGCATCAGCTATCTGGTGCGTGAGCGCGAACTGCAGTTTGCCGATCTGCAGTCGAATATGGAGCGCGGCGTGGATCTGGAAGCGACGATCCGCCTGCGTGAAGAGTTATCGGAACATAAGCGCGCGCTGCTGCAGATCCAGCAGATGGCTGCGAGTTATGGATGCGATATTTCCCGTCCGGCAATGAACGCCCGGGAAGCGGTGCAGTGGCTCTATTTCGCCTATCTGGCGGCGGTGAAATCGCAAAACGGCGGGGCGATGTCGCTGGGGCGTACGGCGACCTTCCTCGATATTTATATTGAGCGCGACATGCAGGCGGGGCGTCTGAACGAGATCCAGGCTCAGGAGCTGATCGATCATTTCATCATGAAGATCCGCATGGTGCGCTTCCTGCGCACGCCGGAGTTCGACACCCTGTTCTCCGGCGATCCGATCTGGGCAACGGAAGTGATCGGTGGGATGGGGCTGGATGGCCGCACGCTGGTGAGCAAGTCGTCGTTCCGCTATCTGCACACGCTCCACACCATGGGGCCAGCACCGGAGCCGAACCTGACCATCCTGTGGTCTGAACAACTGCCGATCGCCTTTAAGAAATACGCCGCAGACATGTCGATCGCCACCTCGTCGCTGCAGTATGAGAACGACGATCTGATGCGCGTCGATTTTGACAGCGACGATTACGCCATTGCCTGCTGCGTCAGCCCGATGGTGATCGGCAAGCAGATGCAGTTCTTTGGCGCACGCGCCAACCTGGCGAAAACGCTGCTGTACGCGATCAACGGTGGGGTGGACGAGAAGCTCAAAATCCAGGTCGGGCCGAAGACCGCACCGCTGCTGGACGATGTGCTGAACTACGACACCGTCATGGCGAGCCTCGATCACTTTATGGACTGGCTGGCGGTGCAGTACGTGAGCGCGCTGAACCTGATCCACTACATGCATGACAAATACAGCTACGAAGCTTCGCTGATGGCGCTGCACGACCGCGACGTGCATCGCACTATGGCGTGCGGAATGGCGGGGCTCTCCGTGGCGGCAGACTCCCTGTCGGCCATCAAATACGCCACCGTCAAACCGGTGCGCGACCACACGGGCCTGGCGGTCGATTTCGTCATCGAAGGCGAGTACCCGCAGTACGGCAACAATGATGACCGCGTGGACAGCATCGCCTGCGACCTGGTTGAGCGCTTTATGAAGAAGATTCAGGCGCTGCCAACCTATCGCAACGCGGTGCCGACCCAGTCAATTCTGACCATCACCTCCAACGTGGTGTACGGCCAGAAGACCGGCAATACGCCAGACGGTCGTCGTGGCGGCACGCCGTTTGCGCCAGGGGCGAACCCGATGCACGGGCGCGACCGTAAAGGCGCGGTGGCCTCGCTGACCTCGGTGGCAAAGCTGCCTTTCACCTACGCCAAAGACGGTATTTCGTATACCTTCTCCATCGTGCCGCAGGCGCTGGGTAAGGACGAAGGGATCCGCAAAACTAACCTGGTGGGGCTACTGGACGGCTATTTCCACCACGAAGCGTCCATCGAAGGCGGGCAGCATCTGAACGTCAACGTCATGAACCGGGAGATGCTGATGGATGCGATTGAACATCCAGAGAACTACCCGAACCTGACGATCCGCGTGTCGGGCTACGCGGTGCGCTTTAATGCGCTCACCCGCGAGCAGCAGCAGGACGTCATTTCACGGACCTTTACTCACGCGCTGTAAGTCCGATCCTGTCACCACGCCCCCTTTCTGTAAGGGGGCTTTTTTTGCAGCCTGCCAGGGCAACATCTGTGGATGTGCCTCACTGCCGCCTATACATACACAATTGTTTATATACTTCATCACAGACCGACATCCGCAATTGCAAAATACTTCCCGGGTTCTTCACTGACAGATAATTAAGGAATATGAAATGAAAAAGATTTTCCGTATCGCTCTGATGACGGCCACCCTGGCGGGCTTTACTGGTATGGCGCAGGCGGCAGACGTCGCAACTGCACCAGAGCCAGCACAGGATCCGATTGTTCAGCAGTTGAAGCTGAGCAACGATCAGGTCACGAAGATCAAAGCCCTGCACAAGCAGCTGGAAGAAAACGTCTTCAAAATCCCAACCACCAATGTGAAAGAAGGGGTTTTGATTGATGTGATCCAGTCCGGCAAGTGGGATGAAAAAGCGGTTAAAGAGCAGCTGGCAGCGTTCAGCCGGATTGAAGAGCAGGCGCGTTACTATCGCGTGAAATATTACTTCGATGTGAGCAAGATCCTGACGGCAGAACAGCGTGCCGAGGTCCGATCGCAAATCGCCCAGGCTCTGAGCGAGTAAGCAGTCCGTGCTTGCCGGGTGAGTGTCAACATACCCGGCAGCACAGGATCAGACCGGCAAATCAATCAGCAGCGCACGCAGCGGCGTGTCGGCCACCAGGGTAATATTCGCTTCATCGCGGATAAACGCCCCGTCACCGCAGGTCAGCGCCTCTTTTTCTTCCGCAGAGGTTAACGCATGCACCGTCCCGTGAATGGATTGCAGGTAGGCGCGCGGTCCGTGGAGCTGGAAGCTCAGGCGCTCACCTTTATCCAGTTCGATATGATGCAGCCACACCTGCTGGCGCAGTTGCAAACTGTTCGCGCTGGCGTCCGGTGAAGCCAGCAGCTGCTGCTTACCCCCCTGTAAATCAATCTTCTGCACCGGCGGATTTTCCCGTTCCGGGCAGGCATCCAGCCACAGCTGCAGGCGGGTCAGCGTTTTATCTTTGCTGAGGTTATGCTCGCTGTAGCTAATGCCCGGCTGGGTGGCGATCAGCAAGGCTTCGCCCGCTTTCGCCTGCACATGGTTGCCTTCGCTGTCGCGGTACTCGGCTTCGCCTTCAAGAATGAGGTTCAGGATATCCACTTTCGGATAGGTGCGCGGCTGGAAGGAGGCGCCAGGTGCTAGCACCTCCTGATTTAACACGCGCAAAGAGGCATAGCCCAACAGCTTCGGGTCAAAGTAGTGGCCAAAGGAAAAGGTGTAGCGGGCCTGCAGCCAGCCGAAATCGGCTTGTCCGCACTGTTTAGCTGTTCTTGTCGTAATCATAATTCTTGACCTCTCTTTACACTAAAACAATGGTAAAGGTATGGACGCTGCATTGTTAGCCAGATATTCTGCCCGGTATGTTCAAATTTCCTGAATGAGAACGCCATGGCTAAAGAGAGAGCATTGACCCTTGAAGCACTGCGGGTGATGGACGCAATTGACCGGCGGGGCAGCTTCGCGGCCGCGGCGGATGAACTGGGGCGCGTACCATCCGCCCTGAGCTACACCATGCAGAAGCTGGAAGAAGAGCTGGATGTGGTGCTGTTTGACCGCTCCGGTCATCGAACAAAATTCACCAACGTGGGAAGGATGTTGCTCGAGCGTGGCCGCGTGCTACTGGAAGCGGCAGATAAGCTCACCACCGATGCCGAAGCGCTGGCGCGCGGCTGGGAAACCCACCTGACGTTGGTCACCGAAGCGCTGGTGCCGACCTCGGCGCTCTACCCGCTGGTGGATCGTCTGGCGGAGAAGGCCAACACTCAGCTGTCGATCATTACCGAAGTGCTTGCCGGGGCGTGGGAGCGCCTGGAGCAGGGCAGAGCGGATATCGTGATTGCCCCGGACATGCACTTTCGCTCCTCGTCCGAGATCAACTCCCGCAAGCTGTATAAAGTGATGAACGTGTATGTGGCGGCCCCGGATCACCCGATTCATCAGGAACCTGAGCCACTGTCCGAAGTCACCCGCGTGAAGTATCGCGGCGTGGCGGTGGCCGATACCGCCCGCGAGCGTCCGGTATTAACCGTGCAGCTGCTCGATAAACAGCCGCGCCTTACCGTCAGCACGCTGGAAGATAAGCGTCAGGCGCTGCTGGCCGGGCTGGGCGTAGCCACCATGCCGTATCCGTTTGTGGAAAAAGACATTGCCGAAGGGCGGTTGCGGGTGGTTAGCCCGGAATACACTAGCGAAGTGGACATTATTATGGCGTGGCGTCGGGACAGTATGGGCGAAGCTAAATCCTGGTGTCTGCGCGAGATCCAGAAGCTGTTCACCCAACGATAATGCCATCTCGAGGCCCGGCAAGCGCAGCGCCGCCGGGCAGTTCATCAGCGATTTAGCAGGGGATCCGGGCCGAAACGGTTTTCACCTTCCGTCCCGCGCTGACAGTTGAACAGCAAGATTATCAGCCAGCCGAGCACCGGGATCAGCACCAGCAGCAGCCACCATGCCGAACGGTCGGTATCGTGCAGGCGGCGAAACAGCACGGCCCACCAGGGCAGAAACACCAGCACGCCATAAATTGTGGTGATAATACCTTCTCCGCCAGCCCGCTCCCAACCCAGCATCTTGTCGATCAAACTCAGCACGCATATCAGGATGAAGTTCACCAGGGTGAACATCCAGAACTCTTTGCGCCGGGCACGACCCTTAAACCCAATATAATTTCTCAGTACTTTTAGATACCAGTCCATTTTTTTGTGGCCTCAGTAGCAATTAATCGCTTGTTTTCTAAAAGCATAGACGGGAATAAAAGGAGGGTAAAGGGCGCCAGAAAGCGCCCTGAAGACTTAGCCGAAGCGGACGTCGCGGCCGTGCGGCTCATTAAGATCCTGCCACGGACCGATGGAGATAATGCCCGTCGGATTGATGGTTTTATGGCTGCAATAATAGTGGTGGCGAATATGGTCAAAATCGACGGTTTCCGCGATGCCCGGCATCTGATAGATGTCTCGCAGGAAGCCATACAGATTGAGATAATCGCTGATCCGGTGCTTATCACACTTGAAATGGGTGACATATACCGGGTCAAATCGCACCAGTGTGGTCCACAGGCGCAGATCGGCTTCGGTCAGCTGGTCGCCGGTGAGATAGCGATGCTGTCCCAGAATTTGCTCCAGCCGCCCGAGCGATTCAAACACCTTCGTTACTGCCTCGTCGTACGCTTCCTGGCTAGTGGCAAACCCGGCTTTATAGACGCCGTTATTAACGTTGTCGTAAATCCAGCTGTTCAGGTCGTCAATTTTATCGCGCAGCGCAGGGGGGTAAAAATCACCGGCCCGGGCGCCGTGGGCATCGAAGGCAGTATTCAGCATGCGGATGATTTCAGCCGATTCATTGCTGACGATGGTCTGATTTTTCTTGTCCCACAGTACGGGGACGGTCACGCGTCCGGTGTAGTGCGGATCGGCCTGCAGGTAGAGCTGATAGAGGAAATCATGGTGATACAGTGTATCGCCGGTCGCCGCCGGGAAGTCATCCCCAAAGGTCCAGCCGTTTTCCAGCATCAGCGGATGCACAACCGAAACGGGGATCAGCGATTCCAGCCCTTTCAGGGCGCGCACGATCAGCGTGCGGTGTGCCCAGGGGCAGGCCAGCGAAACGTACAGATGATAGCGATCTTTCTCGGCTGCAAAGCCACCTTCACCGCTCGGGCCGGGGGCACCATCGGCCGTCAGCCAGTTGCGGAAGGCGGATGTGGAACGTTTAAAACGTCCGCCGGTGGATTTGGTGTCATACCAGATGTCCTGCCAGACGCCGTCTACGAGTTGTCCCATGTATTCCTCCTCAGATAGCAAAAGCGAGGAGATATCTCCTCGCTTTTTTAATTCAGTATAGCGTGCTTACCACTTCTTATTCAGGACGCGGTCGATACTGAACGCACCCGGACCGGTGATAGCCAGCAGCAGGTAGCCGCCTGAGATGGTCAGGTTTTTCATGAACATCAGGGAGTTCATCCCTTCGGCAAAGTTGCTGTGGAACAGGAACGCGGTCAGCAGCGTAAAGCCTGCGGTAAACAGCGCCGTGGTGCGGGTCAGGAAACCGAACAGAATCGCCAGCCCACCGCCCAGTTCAAGCAGGATGGTCAGCGGCAGCAGGAACCCCGGGACGCCCATCGCTTCCATGTACTGCTGGGTACCTGCGTAGCCGCCGATTTTACCCCAACCTGCGGTAATAAACAGGATTGGCATCAGAATGCGCGCTACCAGTACACCAACATCTTCTAATTTTTTCATCTTACTCTCCAGGGAACCACGTGGGCTGTAAATACGGTTTAGTGTGCATTATCGGGCGGATGCCGCGATGTTGCTGTCGATGGAGAGAATCATAAACGGGGTGAAAGGCAATTGTTAGCAAGGAAAACTGTCAATCTTCATCAAAGATATTGAGTAAACGCAGCGGGGAAGGGCGGAGCAGAAATAAGTAAAGCGCCCTCAGGCGCTTTATCAGATGAAGCAGGCTGTCACGTCAACGCGCGTCGAATTTGCGCAATTGCTGCTGGTTAATCGTGGATTTAACCAGCCTCCAGGCGCTCCAGACGCCCAGACCACGGCGCGCCCAACGGATCAGCATATTGGGGTGACGGACTGCCCGCACCGCCATAATGCTACTTACCACCAGCGCCCAGGCGCGTAGGTTCAGGAAGGTATTCCATCCGCGATCGTATGCGTGAGTCACTTCCAGCCACTCCCGACTGCTGGCCGCCAGATCAAGCCGCTGCTGCTGAATCTGGCTCAGCAGAAAGGCCTTATCTCGCTGACGTTCAGATCGGCTTCTGCTCACGGCTTGCCATCCTCCAGCAATGACCGATCGTTAGCCAGTTCCTTACGGGTATGATGTAACAGGGTGGAGTGGCGCACTTTGCGCATCGTCCATATTCCCCCGATCAGGGCGGCAAGCAGCAGCACCACGGTCGTTGCGATCATCGCATTGAGGCGGTACTGCGGATCGATAGCCCAGATAATCAATACCATCAGGCTCATTAAACCAAAGGCGGCGAAGAGCATGGTCAACCCCAGCATCAGCAGCAGCTGGAAGAGGTTTGCTTTCTCCTCTTCCAGTTCGACCACCGCCAGCCGGATGCGCGTCTCCGCGATGCCAACGAGGGTGGTCAAAATCCGCTGTCCGATACCAAGAACGTTTTTAGCGGGGCCGTGTGGTTGACGTGAATCTTCCATAATTAACGTCGCGTAAGCAGCATGCCGATAACGACGCCGACTGCGGCTCCGATACCCACGCCTGCCCACGGATTGTCGCGCACGTATTCATCGGCGCGAGCGGCGGCTTCACGGGTCTGTTTCGCCAGTGCATCACCGGTTTCACCCAGACGATAGCGGCTCTCTTCTAAAGCCTGCTGTGCCTTACTGCGCAGCTTGCTCAGCTCTTCTTTCGATTTATCGCCCGAAGAGCTCAGCACTTCTTCCAGGGTATCCGCCAGGGATTTCAGTTCAGCTCGTAAATGTTCTGACGTGGTATCTTTTGACATGATTCTCTCCTGTTGAGACTTCCGTTATATCAATAATCCCGAGATTCCAGCGCTTTCAGTTCGTCCTGCGCCTCTTTCAGTTTTTGCTCACGTTTAGCAATTTTGTCTGCATCGCCTTTCTCTTTGGCCTCCGCCAGATCGCGGTGGCGCTCTGCAATCTCATCTTTCTGCTCGGCAATCTTTTTCCGGTGATCGGCACGCAGCTGGCTGTCGGAGCAATTCGCTTTCACTTCGCTTAACGCTTTCTTCAGCCCGTTGATTCGGTTCTGATTGTTATGCTTTTCAGCGTAACTGATCTCGCGCTGGATATCCTGTTCCTTCTCCTGGCAGGGGGAGTTCGCGAACGCTGCTGTGCTTAACGAAAAAAGGGCGAGGCCCAGAATGATGCGGTAATTCATTGTTGAAACCTTCCATTGTTTTCGACATCACCGGTGGGTGTGTCAATTTCCAGAGTCATGCGGAGTACGAGTGGCAGGTGCTCCGCGTACTTAAGCATAGTAAGTAAACGGTGATATCACCAAAGTGAGTGAAAAGATTCAGAATAGTGGAAGTTTAGCCGGCGAGGCGTGAAGTATCGCGCAGACGCGTCAGCCAGGCAGCGGCCTCATTATCCTCATCCTGTTGGGCAATGATGTAGTCGTGGGCCATACTGCGGTCGAGCACTTTTTTCGCCGCGGCGCTCTGTGCGCTGGAGTCGAAGGTGATCAGCAGGACGTCGTCTTTTGGCGTGATGCTTTTGAACTGAATGCCGTTGGCATCAAGATGATGCCAGACGGAGAAACCGTCCGGCATGCTGGCACCGCGATTCACAGAGCGGATTGCCAGCGTCGAGTCCTGCGTCTGCAGGGCGGACCATGCCAGCAGCATGGCGCTGAACATAAGCAACGCCACCATGGCCCAGGATAAACGGCGCAATGCAAGGTTCGGGCTGGCCATAACTTACCCCTGGCTCCCGTGCTTTTTCTTCCACAGCACCACCAGCGATCCCACCAGACCGAACACCAGTAGCACCACCGGCAGGATCATCAGACAGGACATTAGCTGGTCTTCGTACTTGAGGAACACCGGCGTTTTGCCGAGCAGGTAGCCCAGAGTGGTCAGGATCAACACCCACAGCAGGCCGCTCATCCAGTTAAAGAACTGGAAACGCGCGCTGTTAAGACCGGAAAGACCGGCAATTGTTGGCAGCAGCGTTCGCACAAAGGCGATAAAACGGCCAACCAACAGCGCAGACAGCCCGTGCTTGTGGAACAGGTGGTGTGCACGCTGATGATAATGAGCCGGTAAATGCGAAAGCCAGTTCTGCACGATGCGCGTATTACCCAGCCATCGTCCCTGGATATAGCTCACCCAGCAACCGAGGCTGGCGGCAATGGTCAGCAGGACGACCGTTTGTGGGAACTGCATCGCCCCTTTTGCGCACAGGACGCCGACCAGCACCAGCAGACTATCGCCGGGCAGGAACGCGGCTGGCAGCAGACCGTTCTCAAGAAACAGAATCATAAACAGGACAAAATAGAGCATGCCGACCATGGAGGGATTGGCCAGCGTTTCGAAATCCTGAGCCCATAAGGCGTTCAGTAGTTGGGTCAAAAGTTCCATTCAGTATTCCTGGAAATCGGTTAACGTCGCACCTGTCAACCGGGTCAATCAGCACGGCGACATTTTTTATGATTTTATTATGGTCGCTCGCGGACACATTGTGTGGCCAGAACTGATCCTTGTTAAACGGCTAGGTAAGCAAGCACTAACTAACTTAAATGCAAAATGAATCCAATTGTAACAAAGCCAGAGGTTGTTCGTCACAGAAATTGCATCGTGATGAAGGATGATTTTGGCTAACCCGAGGAGATGACGCGAGGGTATTTACACAGGCTGACACTATAGAGGTTTGTTTACCCACTCCAGCCGGAAGGCGCAGCAAAGCGCCTGCCGGAGGACCGGGTCACTATTTTGCGTGACTGGCAGCTGTATCAAGGTGAACAACCGGATTATCAGCAAAAAGATAGCGGTCGGCATTGAATTCGAAGTCGTCACTGGTTTCGTTAAATAACATCTGCTTGGTGTTCTCCAGATGCTGCCACATGGCCAGTTTTGCCGCATGCGGATCTTTGCGAATCAAGGCCTTGAGAATCTGGTCGTGGTCGTCGCACCAGTTATCAACGGTACGGGAATCAATGTGATCGTGCAGTTTTTTCCAGTACGGGTTATGAACGCGCTGAGTCCACATTTTTTCAACAATAGCCGCCAGAGCCGTGTTCTGCGTGGCCAGTGCGACCTGAACGTGAAACTGCAGATCCCACTCGGAGTCACGGAAACATTTTTCTTTGCGCGCGTTATCCTGGATCTCCATCAGCTTCATGATGTCCTGCTTGGTCACCTGGGTGGCTGCAAACTCAGCAATGTTGCTTTCAATCAGCTGGCGCGCCTGAAGCAGCTCGAAAGGACCGTAGTTGGCAAACTCCAGCTCTTCATCCGGCACAGGCGAGTGTTTTGGCTGGCTGGAAATCACATGGATACCTGACCCTTTACGCACTTCGACGTAGCCTTCAACCTCGAGCATGATGATGGCTTCCCGAACCACGGTGCGACTCACGCTCTTCTCATCAGCGATGTAGCGTTCCGCAGGTAACTTCTCACCCACCAGATAAACGCCCTGCTCAATGCGAGTTTTTAGCTCCGCGGCAAGCTGCTGATAAAGACGACGCGGTTCGTTGATTTCCATATGCGCTCCAGGAAGGGTATGGCGGATAATTTGTTATACCACTTTTGCGAGTCAGCCTCCAGATTTGCCAATAAAAAAGCCGCTCCAGAGAGCGGCATTTTCAGTGTGCGACAGCGCTAACTTTGTGTCGCAGGCCCACCGAGCGAGCTTTTCGCCAGCTCCTCAGCAGACTGGTTTTTCAGCACCGTCCAGATAAGCACCGCGCCCATCAGGTCGAAGATCGCCAGCACGGCGAACAGTGGGCTAAAGCCGATGGTATCTGCCAGAGCACCCACGACGAGGGCAAACATGGTGCTGGCCGTCCAGGCTGCCATCCCGGTCAGGCCGTTCGCCGTTGCCACTTCGTTACGACCAAAGACGTCAGAAGAGAGGGTAATCAGCGCGCCGGACAGAGACTGATGCGCAAAGCCACCGATGCACAGCAGGCCGATGGCCACGTACGGGCTGGTGAACAGGCCAATCATCCCTGGGCCAATCATCAGCAGTGCGCCCATGGTCACGACCATTTTGCGCGACACAATCAGGTTCACGCCAAACCAGCGCTGGAACAGCGGTGGCAGGTAGCCACCGACGATGCAGCCGAGGTCAGCGAACAGCATTGGCATCCAGGCGAACATCGCAATTTCTTTCAGGTTAAAGCCGTAAACTTTAAACATGAACAGCGGGATCCAGGCGTTAAAGGTACCCCAGGCCGGTTCTGCCAGGAAGCGTGGCAGGGCGATACCCCAGAACTGACGGGTGCCCAGAATCTGCAGCACGGTCATTTTCTTGCCGTTGTTGGTCTGATGCTGAGACTCCTGACCACCAATGATGTATTCGCGTTCTTCTTCAGACAGTTTTTTCTGATCGCGAGGATGCTTGTAGAAAATGAGCCATGCCATCGCCCAGGCAAAGCTCAGCACGCCCGAGATAATGAACGCCAGCTGCCAGCTGTGCATGACGATAGCCCACACCACCAGCGGCGGAGCAATCATCGCCCCGATAGACGAACCGACGTTGAAGTAACCGACCGCGATGGAACGCTCTTTCGCCGGGAACCACTCAGACGCGGCTTTCAGACCGGCCGGGATCATTGCGGCTTCTGCCGCACCGACTGCACCACGTGCCAGCGCCAGGCCACCCCAGCTGCCCGCCAGCGCGGTTGCGCCGCAGAAAATCGCCCAGGTCACGGCGAAGACCGCGTAGCCGATTTTGGTGCCGAGAATATCCAGAACGTAGCCGGCAACCGGCTGCATGATGGTATAAGCCGCAGAGTAGGCCGCAATAATGTAGGAGTACTGCTGTGTGGAAATATTCAGTTCCTGCATCAGCGTTGGCGCAGCCGCCGCTATGGTATTACGCGTCAGGTAGCCCAGCACGGTGCCCAGCGTCACCAGTGCGATCATGTACCAACGTAACCCTTTAATTTTACGCATGTAAAACCTCATCGTTATGTTATTTCCGCACTGTCGTGCGGTGCCTCTCTACGCGGTGCGGGAGAAGCTTGTAACGGGAGGGCGTAGCCAGGAGAAACTCCCGGAACGGCCCGAACCTTGCCATAAGTAATCGTGCATAAGTCGGTATCCGTACCGCTGAATCCGATGCCTGAAGCACCGGTATTGCATTCCGTCGGCTTATATTTTGCGACGGCGAAAAGATAACTTGTCATACAGCTTTAAAAGGTGAGAGCCATCACAAATGTGTCAATATTTGTAAGGGCATTGTAATTGCTGCGTCAAGCCAGTACTGGCGCGGCCTTAGGCAGGGTTTACCCCTTTGGGCTTAGTTTATTTGTTGACGTTTATTGATCTAACTCACGAAAAAATCATCTGACTCTGGAAATTGGTGTGATAACTTTGCAGCATCTAAACATTACCTTTCTGACGCACTCGTAAACTCGTAAGAGGAAGACGCTAATGACCCCGTTTATGACCGAAGATTTTCTGTTAGATACTGAATTTGCCCGCCGTCTGTATCATGACTACGCCAAAGATCAGCCGATTTTCGACTACCACTGCCATCTTCCACCGCAGCAGGTTGCCGAAAATTACCGTTTCAAAAACCTGTATGACATCTGGCTGAAAGGTGACCACTACAAATGGCGCGCGATGCGCACCAACGGTGTGGCGGAACGTCTGTGTACCGGCGACGCTTCGGATCGCGAGAAATTTGACGCCTGGGCAGCGACCGTGCCACACACCATCGGCAACCCGCTGTATCACTGGACGCACCTTGAGCTGCGTCGTCCGTTCGGCATTACCGGCAAGCTGCTCTCCCCGAGCACCGCCGATGAAATCTGGAACGAATGCAATGAACTGCTGGCCCAGGACAAGTTCTCTGCCCGCGGCATCATGAAGCAGATGAACGTGAAGATGGTCGGCACCACCGACGATCCGATTGATTCTCTGGAGCATCACGCGGTTGTCGCCAAAGACACTTCGTTTGACGTCAAAGTCCTGCCGAGCTGGCGCCCGGATAAAGCCTTCAACATTGAGCAGGCAACCTTTGCCGACTACATGGCGAAGCTGGGTGAAGTGTCTGACACCGAGATCCGCCGCTTTGCCGATCTGCAGACTGCGCTGGCAAAACGTCTGGATCACTTTGCAGCACACGGCTGTAAAGTGTCTGACCATGCGCTCGACGTGGTGCTGTTTGCCGACGCCAACGAAGGCGAGCTGGACAGCATTCTGGCCCGTCGCCTCGGCGGTGAGAGCCTGAACGAACGTGAAGTGGCGCAGTTCAAAACTGCAGTGCTGGTATGGCTGGCAGCGGAATATGCCCGTCGCGGCTGGGTGCAGCAGTACCACATCGGTGCATTGCGCAATAACAACCAGCGTCAGTTCAAACTGCTGGGTGCTGACGTGGGCTTCGACTCCATCAACGACCGTCCGCTGGCGGAAGAGCTCTCTAAACTGCTGAGCAAACAGAACGAAGAAAACCTGCTGCCAAAAACCATTCTTTACTGTCTGAACCCACGCGATAACGAAGTGCTGGGCACCATGATCGGCAACTTCCAGGGCGAAGGGATGCCGGGCAAGATGCAGTTCGGTTCAGGCTGGTGGTTCAACGATCAGAAAGATGGCATGGAACGTCAGATGACCCAGCTGGCGCAGCTCGGCCTGCTGAGCCGCTTCGTGGGTATGCTAACCGACAGCCGCAGTTTCCTTTCTTACACTCGCCATGAATACTTCCGCCGCATCCTGTGCCAGATGATTGGCCGCTGGGTGGCCGCGGGCGAAGCGCCAGCCGATATCCAGCTGCTGGGCGAAATGGTGAGAAACATCTGCTTTAACAATGCGCGCGACTACTTCGCCATTGAACTGAACTAAGCCTTTGAGGTTGATATGCAATACATCAAGATCCATTCGCTGGATAACGTTGCAGTAGCGCTGGCCGATCTGAGCGAAGGCACGGAAGTGACTTTCGATAACCAGGCCGTCACGCTTCGTCAGGCGGTTTCGCGCGGGCATAAATTCGCACTGGGCGAGATTGCCAAAGGCGAAAACGTGGTGAAATACGGCTTGCCGATCGGTCATGCGCTGGCTGATATCGCGGCGGGTGAATTCATTCACTCCCACAATACGCGCACCAATCTTAGCGATCTGGATGAGTACAGCTATCAACCTGATTTTCTGATTGAAGAGAGCCAGCAGAGCGATCGTGACGTGCAGATCTACCGCCGCGCCAGCGGTGAAGTGGGGATCCGCAATGAGCTGTGGATCCTCCCGACCGTCGGCTGCGTCAACGGGATCGCCCGTCAGATCCAGAGTCGGTTCCTGAAAGAGACGAACGATGCCGAAGGCACCGACGGCGTGTTCCTGTTCAGCCACACTTACGGCTGCTCCCAGCTGGGCGACGATCACATCAACACCCGCACCATGCTGCAAAACATGGTACGCCACCCGAATGCCGGGGCGGTGCTGGTAATTGGTCTGGGCTGTGAGAACAATCAGGTCGATGCCTTCCGCGAAACGCTGGGGGATTTCGATGCCTCTCGCGTCCATTTCATGGTCTGCCAACACCAGGATGATGAAGTGGAAGCCGGGCTGGAGCACCTGCACCAGCTGTATGAGGTGATGCGTCACGACCAGCGCGAAGCGGGCAAGCTGAGCGAGCTGAAGTTTGGCCTCGAGTGCGGCGGATCGGACGGTTTGTCCGGCATTACCGCCAACCCGATGCTGGGCCGTTTCTCCGATTATGTGATTGGCAATGGCGGTACCACCGTGCTGACCGAAGTGCCGGAGATGTTCGGTGCGGAACGCATTCTGATGAGCCACTGCCGCGACGAAGAGACGTTTGAAAAGACCGTCACCATGGTCAATGACTTCAAACAGTACTTTATTGCCCACAACCAGCCGATTTACGAAAACCCCTCCCCGGGTAATAAAGCTGGCGGTATCACCACGCTCGAAGAGAAATCTCTCGGCTGTACCCAGAAAGCGGGTGCCAGCCAGGTGGTGGATGTGCTGCGCTACGGCGAGCGGCTGATTACCCCGGGGTTGAACCTGTTAAGCGCCCCGGGCAACGACGCCGTCGCCACCAGCGCACTGGCGGGGGCAGGCTGCCATATGGTGCTGTTCAGCACCGGTCGCGGTACGCCGTACGGCGGTTTTGTGCCAACGGTAAAAATCGCCACCAACAGCGAGCTGGCGGCGAAGAAAAAGCACTGGATTGATTTTGATGCGGGTCAGCTGATCCACGGCAAAGCGATGCCGCAGCTGCTGAATGAGTTTGTGGATGTGATAGTGGATATTGCTAACGGCAAGCCGACCTGCAACGAACGCAACGACTTCCGCGAGCTGGCAATCTTTAAGAGTGGTGTGACGCTGTAGTACCGCGCGGCCTGATGCCCTCACCCTGATCCTCTCCTACAGGGAGATTAAAAACGGCAACCTCTGGGTTGCCGTTTTGCTGTTAACCTCGTAACGCGTTTTTCGCCAGACGCGCGTCTTCCGCCTGACAAACCGCAGCGGTAAACATCACGTCAGTGGAGGAGTTAATCGCCGTTTCGCAGGAGTCCTGTAGCACGCCAATGATAAAGCCTACTGCCACCACCTGCATGGCGATCTCGTTCGGAATGCCGAACATATTACAGGCCAGCGGAATCAACAGCAGGGAACCGCCCGCCACGCCGGATGCACCGCAGGCGCACAGGGCTGCAACCACGCTCAGCAGCAGCGCGGTCGGCAGATCCACCGGAATACCCAGCGTATACACCGCCGCCAGCGTCAGCACGGTAATGGTGATCGCCGCACCGGCCATATTAACGGTCGCCCCCAGCGGAATGGACACCGAGTAGGTATCGCGATCCAGGTTCAGCTTTTCGCACAGGGCCATATTCACCGGAATGTTGGCGGCCGAGCTGCGGGTAAAGAAGGCGGTAACACCACTTTCGCGCAGGCACATCAGCACCAGCGGATACGGGTTGCGACGGATCTGCAGGAACACCAGCAGCGGGTTGATCACCAACGCCACCACGGCCATACAGCCAATCAGCACCAGCAGCAGCTGGGCGTAGCCCCACAGTGCGCTAAAACCGGTGGTTGCCAGCGTTGATGCCACCAGCCCAAAGATGCCGATTGGTGCAAAGCGAATCACCAGCTGTACGATCCAGGTCACGGCACCGGAGAGGTCGTTGATCAGATTTTTGGTGGTGTCGTTGCTGTGGCGCAGGGCAAAGCCCAGACCGATGGCCCATACCAGAATCCCAATGTAGTTAGCGTTGAGCAGGGCATGAATCGGGTTCGCAACGATGCTCATCAGCAGGCCGTGCATGACCTCAACAATGCCCGCCGGCGGCGTAATGTCGGTCGCGCCGGTGGTCAGCTGCAGCGTGGAAGGGAAAATAAAACTCACCAACACGGCGGTGAGTGCGGCAGCAAAAGTGCCGAATAAATAGAGCCACAGAATAGGGCGGATATTGGTTTTTTGACCCTGCTGATGGTTGGCGATAGAGGCCATCACCAGGGTTAACACCAGCACCGGCGCAACGGCTTTCAGCGCGCCAACGAACAGCGTGCCGAGCAGGCCGGTGGCAACGGCTGCAGGTTTCGAGAGAAGCGCCAGGGCGATGCCCAGCACCAGGCCTATCAGTATCTGTTTAACAAGGCTGCCGCGCGAAAGACGCCCGAGCAGACCAGACGATTGCATGGTCATTGAGTATTCCTTAAGTGAGATTGCGTTCCGTCCCGGAGGTGCTCTAAGGCACTTGTGATTCCGGATAGAGGTTTGTTGTTTGCCTGGTTGAGTATATTGAATGCGCGGGGAGTGAGAAGTGCAAAATGCTGGGTTTTACGTACTGCGTCATACTTTTTAACTTTAATTTTACATTTTATTGGCCCGGCGCGCAGATATGCGTGCCGGGCCCAAACATTACTGCGCCTGCTGTTTCTTATCGTTCAGATGGTTAACCCAGGCATTGATTGCCAGGGTCAAGACCAGGATACCAAACACCACGCCCAGCGAAATGGCGATCGGAATGTGATAGAAATCGACGATCATCATTTTGATGCCGATAAACACCAGAATCACCGACAGGCCGTACTTCAGCATCGAGAAGCGCTCTGCCACGCCCGCCAGCAGGAAGTACATCGCACGCAGGCCGAGGATCGCAAACAGGTTCGAGGTCAGGACAATGAACGGGTCAGTGGTCACCGCGAAAATCGCCGGGATGCTGTCGACGGCGAAGATCACGTCGCTCAGCTCCACGAGGATCAGCACCAGCAGCAGCGGCGTAGCGAACAGCAGGCCGTTCTTACGCACGAAGAAGTGCTCATTGTCGATGGTGTCGGTCATTCGCAGGTGGCTGCGGATCCAGCGTACCAGCGGCTTCTCCCCGATACCCGCCTCGTCTTCTTTCGCCAGCGCCATCTTCACGCCGGTGAACAGCAGGAACGCACCGAAGACATACAGCAGCCACTCGAACTGCGAAATCAGCCAGCTACCGGCGAAGATCATGATGGTACGCAGCACAATCGCGCCCAGCACGCCGTACACCAGCACCCGACGCTGCAGCGCAGCAGGAACGGCAAAGTAACTGAACAGCATCAGCCAGACGAAGACGTTGTCGACAGCCAGCGCTTTTTCAATCAGATAGCCGGTGAGGAACGCCAGCGCTTGCGGATCGGCCACCGCGCGGCCCTGGGTAATGGAGAGATACCACCAGAAGGCGGCACAGAACAGCAAAGAGAGGGTGACCCACACCAGCGACCAGGCGGCCGCTTGCTTCATGGTCATGCCATGCTCGCCGCGACGCCCCTGCAAAAAGAGATCGATCGCCAGCATGATGAGCACGACAACGGCGAATCCGCCCCATAACATTGGAGTACCGACAGAATGCATATTATTTTCCTTACGCTTAAAAAACAAAAACGGCTAACGTCAGAAGACGATAGCCGTTGCGTTTTTTATGCATAGACCTCGCCTTCCGGCAAGGTCTCACTTACAACAAGAAAGGAATACGTTCATCGTATTCCTTTTTCGTTGCCCGGCGACCGGATGCGGTTTTGTACGCATCGTAATGACGATCCACCGGCAAGGAAGTTACTCCCCTTTGCGGGTAACAAAATATGTCAGGTCATTGATTTCGTCAATGACCTGTACAGACTCATTACACAGCTTTACGCGGGAATTTCTGCGCTCACGCCGTCCGCCGGGAAGACCACGCCCGTCTGACGACGGATCTCGGTCTGCAGCTTCGCGGTGGTGCGGCTTACTGCAAGGCCCGGATGGTTCACTTCCTCGGTTTCGACCAGGCGCGCAAACACCTCTGCCTCATACAGCATAGTGTTAATATGCTGGGGCTGCGTCAGCTCCTGGGCTTTGCCGCTGCGCGGCACGTAGCTCAGCTTCTGGCATTCGGAAATCTTCTCGATCACCAGCGAGCCGTTCTCGCCCTGGATTTCGCTCGGCAGCACCGAGTCACTCACTTTCGAGTGCTGCAGCGTGACGCTGAAATCGCCGTAATCCAGCACCGCCAGCCCATGGGCATCCACGCCGCTCTCGAGCAGGCTTGCGGTGGCCTGCACCCGGTGCGGTTCACCCCACAGCGCGACCGCGGAGGCCAGGCAGTAGAAGCCGATATCCATAATCGATCCGTTGGAGAACGCCGGATTAAAGGTGTTAGGGTTCTCGCCGTCCAGATAGCGCTGATAGCGCGATGAGTACTGGCAGTAGTTAATAAAGGCTTTACGCACTTTGCCCAGCTTCGGCAACGATTGTTGCAGCAGCAGGAAGTTCGGCAGGCTGGCGGTTTTAAAGGCTTCAAACAGCACCACCTGGTTTTCCCGCGCCAGCGCAATGGCCTCTTCAACCTGCTGAATATTGGACGCCAGCGGTTTCTCGCAAATCACATGTTTTTTATGGCTGAGAAACAGCTTCGTTTGCGGGAAGTGCAGTGAATTGGGGCTGGCAATATAGACCGCGTCAATGGCATCGCTTTGCGCCATATCGTCCAGAGAGGTAAACAGATGCTCGACGAGGTAGTCGCTCGCAAAAGCTTGTGCCTGCTCAAGGCTGCGGGAATAGACTGCGGTGAGTTTATATTTGCCGGTTTCATGGGCGGCATCGACGAATTGGCGGGTGATCCAGTTCGTACCAACGACTGCGAAACGTATCATAACGCTTTACGTGCTCCGTAGAGGGGGTCTGTGGTCACTGTAGCACGCGAGGATGACAAAACCAGTGCGCCATCACGCATTACTCTTTAACGATAAATGCGTCAGCCACAGGCGAGTATCAAACTCCAGCTGGTGATACTGCGGCTCCATATGGCAGCACAGGGAGTAGAACGCCTTGTCGTGCTCTTTTTCTTTCAGGTGCGCCAGCTCGTGTACCACGATCATGCGTAAGAATGCTTCCGGCGCGTTGCGAAACACCGTCGCCACGCGGATTTCCGCTTTGGCTTTCAGCTTTCCGCCCTGTACGCGGGAGATGGCGGTATGCAGGCCGAGGGCGTTTTTCAGCACGTGGATCTTGTTGTCGTACATCACCTTATTGATCGGGGAGGCGCTCTTCAAATACCGGTTTTTCAGATCCTGCGTATACTGCCAGAGGGCTTTATCCGTCGCGTTGTCGTGGGTACCCGGATAGCGTTTTTCCAGTACCGCGCCCAGCTTTTGCTCGCTAATAAGCGTGCGTACCTGGGACAATAAATTCTCCGGATAGCCCTGGAGATAGGTTAGTTGGTTCATCAAAACCCCAAAATAATTTGAAAACGGGTATACTCACGCACCCTTTTCAGGGATAACGCCGAAATTTTACCATTCAGGAGGGCCGATGAGCCACTTAGACAACGGTTTCCGTTCACTCGACTTAAAACGTTTCCCGGAAACGGATGACGTTAACCCGCTCCAGGCGTGGGAAGCAGCGGATGAATACCTGCTGCAGCAGTTGGATGACACCGAAATCAGCGGCCCGGTTTTGATCCTGAATGATATTTTCGGTGCCCTGAGCTGCGCGCTGGCCGAACATACCCCGTACAGCATCGGTGACTCCTATCTGAGCGAGCTGGCGACGCGTGAGAACCTGCGTCACAACGACATCGCGGAATCCAGCGTCAAGTTCCTCGACAGCACCGCCGAGTACCCGCAGGCACCGGGTGTTGTGCTGATTAAGATCCCGAAAACAATGGCATTGCTGGAACAGCAGCTGCGCGCACTGCGTCATGTGGTCACGCCGCAAACGCGCATTATTGCCGGTGCAAAAGCGCGTGATATTCACACCTCGACGCTGGAGCTGTTCGAGAAAGTGCTGGGTCCAACCACCACCACCCTGGCGTGGAAAAAGGCGCGTCTGATCAACTGTACCTTCAGCGAGCCTGCGCTTGCGGACGCACAGCAGATTTTGAGCTGGAAGCTGGAAGGCACCGACTGGACCATCCATAACCACGCAAACGTCTTCTCTCGTACCGGGCTGGATATTGGCGCGCGCTTCTTTATCGAGCATCTGCCGCAAAACCTGGAAGGCGAAATCGTCGATCTCGGCTGTGGTAACGGCGTGGTTGGTCTGACCCTGCTGGAGAAAAACCCAGAGGCGAGCGTGCTCTTTACCGATGAATCGCCGATGGCGGTGGCCTCCAGCCGTCTGAACGTTGAAACCAACATGCCCGATGCGCTGGACCGCTGCGAGTTTATGATCAACAACGCCCTGTCAGGCGTGGAGCCGTTCCGCTTTAACGCGATCCTGTGCAACCCGCCGTTCCATCAGCAGCATGCCCTGACCGATAACGTTGCCTGGGAGATGTTCCACCACGCGCGCCGCTGCCTGAAAATCAACGGCGAGCTGTACATCGTGGCTAACCGCCACCTGGACTACTTCCATAAGCTGAAGAAGATCTTCGGCAACTGCGCCACCGTGGCGACCAACAACAAATTCGTGGTGTTGAAAGCGGTGAAATTAGGCCGTAACCGCTAGATCTCCAGCGCTAAACGGGTGCCCTGCGCAATCGCGCGCCGGGCATCCAGCTCCATCGCCACGTCGCACCCGCCAATCAAATGTACCGTTTTGCCCGCTTCACGCAGCGGCTCAGCGAGATCGCGCTTCGGCTCCTGACCGGCGCACAAAATCACCTGATCCACCCGCAACAGCTGTGGCTCACCACCGATCAGCACATGCAGACCGTCGTCGTCGATCTTCTGGTAGCTTACCGCCGGGATCATCTTCACCCCGCGAGAGAGCAGGGTGGCGCGGTGGATCCAGCCGGTGGTTTTCCCCAGCCCATCCCCCGGTTTACTGGCTTTACGCTGCAGCATCACTATCTGGCGCGGGCTTAACGGCAGCTGCGGTCCTTCCGGGCGCAAACCGCCGACCTGGTTCAGGCTGGTGTCGATCCCCCACTCTTCGCAGAACTCGGCGATATTCTGGCTGGTGGCCGGCCCCGGCTGGCTCAGGTACATAGCGGTGTCAAAGCCGATCCCGCCGCAGCCGATAATCGCCACGCGCTCCCCCACCGGGGCTTTGTCGCGCAGCACGTCGAGATAGCTCAACACCTTCGGATGATCGATGCCCTCGATCTCAGGCAGGCGTGGAGCGATCCCGCTGGCGAGGATCGTTTCGTCAAAGTCGATCAGATCCTGAGCGGTGACAAACTGGTTGAGCCGCAGATCGACATCCGTGATTTCGATCATCCGCGCGTAATAACGCAGGGTTTCATAGAACTCCTCTTTACCGGGGATCTGTTTGGCGATATTAAACTGTCCGCCGATTTCTGCGGCGGCATCAAACAGCGTTACCGCGTGACCGCGCGCGGCGGCATTCACCGCAAACGCCAGCCCTGCCGGGCCTGCGCCCACCACCGCCAGCCGCTTTTTATTGACTGCTGGCACAACCGGCATTTTGGTTTCGTGGCAGGCGCGGGGGTTCACCAGGCAGGAGGTCACTTTGCCGACGAAGATCTGATCCAGGCAGGCCTGGTTACAGCCGATGCAGGTGTTGATCTCATCCGCCCGTCCGCTCTGGGCTTTTGACAGCAGCTCGGCATCGGCGAGGAACGGCCGCGCCATCGACACCATATCGGCGTCACCGTTGGCCAGAAGATCGTCTGCCACCCGGGGATCGTTAATGCGGTTGGTGGTTACCAGCGGGATCGACACCTTGCCCTTCAGCTTGCGCGTCACCCAGCTGAACGCTGCGCGCGGCACCGGGGTCGCGATGGTCGGGATCCGCGCCTCATGCCAGCCGATCCCGGTGTTAATGATGGTCGCGCCTGCGGCTTCGATGGCCTGCGCCAGCTGGACGGTTTCGTCGAAGGTGCCTCCGCCCTGCACCAGATCCAGCATCGACAGGCGGAAGATGATAATAAAGTCGGCCCCCGCGCGTTCGCGTACCGCGCGCACCACGTCAACCGCAAAGCGCATCCGGCGCGGATAGTCGCCGCCCCATTGGTCATCGCGCTGGTTGGTGCGGGCGGCAAGGAATTCGTTAATCAGATAGCCTTCGGAGCCCATCACCTCCACGCCGTCGTAGCCTGCTTCCCGCGCCAGCGCGGCGCAGCGGGCAAAGTCATCGATCAGGGTCAGGATCTCATCGTGGGTGAGGGCGTGGGGCGTAAAGCGGTTGATCGGGGCCTGGATCGCCGACGGGGCCACCAGGTTCGGCTGATAGCTATAGCGTCCGGTGTGCAGAATTTGCAGGGCGATTTTGCCGCCTTCCCGGTGGACGGCATCGGTCACGATCCGGTGGTGCGGTAGCTGTGCCGCATCGTTGAGCACCGCGCCGCCCTCCATCCCAACGCCCGAAAGGGCAGGAGCCACGCCGCCGGTGACAATCAGCGCCACCCCGTGGCGGGCGCGCTCGGCGTAGAAGGCTGCCAGCCGCTCTGCGCCGTCCGGGCGCTCCTCCAGACCGGTATGCATCGAGCCCATTAACACGCGGTTTTTGAGCGTAGTGAACCCCAGATCGAGGGGGGCGAATAACGACGGGTAGCGGCTCATAGTCTCTTCCAATGTAAAATTATTGTTATGTGGTCGGATGAGTTAATAATTTAGCCAGCGGCGGGGAAAAGGTAAAAAGGGAGTGTAGTGAATGTGATGGGATTCAAAGATTGGCAAGGTGGATGGGGTACCCCTCACCCTAACCCTCTCCCCATAGGGGAGAGGGAACATTCAGTTCAGAGGGTAGGCTCGATTGGGTTTTCCCCCTCGCCCCTTTGGGGAGAGGGACGGGGTGAGGGGACAGACCGTACCAGTCCCGGCGCCTGCCACATCGAGGTGGTCAGACCGCTGTCCACCAGTCCAAGCTGGTCGGCGTACACCGCCTGCCATTTCTGCATCATGCCGTCGTACAGCTCCCGGTGCGCCGGGTTCGGGGTGAACTCCCGGCTCCATCGCACCAGCTTCTCGCCCGTCGCAGCCATATCGGCAAACAGCCCCGCGCCGGTCCCGGCGGCAATTGCGCAGCCCAGCGCGGTGGCCTCTTTCACCTCTGGCACCCGCACCGGTAACCCGGTGACGTCACTTAATATCTGGCTCCACAGCGCCCCTTTCGCGCCGCCCCCGGCAAACACCAGGCCGTCAAAGGTCACGCCGGAAAACTGCGAAATTTGCGCCAGATTGCAGGCAGAGACAATCGCGGCGTTCTCCTCCAGGGCGCGGAACAGCGTGGCTTTATTGCATTTTTCCGGGTCGATGGAGAGATTAATAAACGACGGCGCGGCGTGATACCACTGCTTAAAATGCATCGCGTCAGAGAAGATCGGCATCACCCCGTGAGAGCCCGGCGGCACCCGACTGGCCATCTCTTCCATCAGTGTGTAAGTGTCCACACCCATCCGCTCGGCAATCAGCTTTTCTTCGGCGCAGAAGGCATCGCGGAACCAGCGCATCGTCAGGCCGGTAAAGAAGCTGATCGACTCGGCCTGCGCCATACCGGGGATCACGTGCGGGTTGACGCGGATGTTCATCTGCGGATCGGTTCGCACCTGGGGCAGATTCACCACCTGCTGCCAGAAGGTACCGCCCAGCACCGCCGTTTGCCCGGGGCGTACCACGCCCAGCCCAAGGCAGCCCAACTGCACGTCGCCGCCGCCCATCACCACCGGCGTGCCTTCGCGCAGGCCGCATTGCTGGGCGGCTGCGCGGGTGACAGCCCCAAGCAGGGTGCCGGTCTCTTTCACCGGAGAGAGAATGTCGGCGCGCAGCCCGGCCATGTCCAGCAGCGCCGGACGCCAGTCGCGGCTGAACAGATCCAACATCCCGGTGGTGCCCGCGTTAGAAGGGTCGACGGCCAGCTCGCCGGAGAGCTTCGCTGCCAGCCAGTCGCTGATCATGGTGATGGTGGCGGCCTTGCGATAAATATCCGGGCGATGGTGCGCCAGCCACAGCAGGCGCGGCATGGCGCTCAGGGCCAGGGTCTGGCCGGAGACGTCGTACACTTCGGATTCAAAGCGGAAGTCGTGGATCTCTTTCAGTTCCGCCACTTCGCGGCTGGCGCGGGCATCGACGTTGGCGCAGGCCCAGATCGCCTCGCCGTTGCGATCGTACAGCACGATCCCTTCGCGCATTGAACAGCAGGCGACGGACTGAATATCCACAGCGCTCAGGTGGGCCCGCTCCAGCGCCTGATGAATACACTGACAGGCCAGCCGCCAGTTGGTGTCGAGATCGAACTCCATCGAGCCGGGGACATTCTCCACGCTCAGGTGCTTCCACTCCGCCTGGCCGACCGCTATCTGATTGCCGTTAAGATCGAACACCACGGCGCGAACGCTTCCCGTCCCTGCATCTAACGCTAAAAGGTAACTCATGAGTCTGCCTCGTGTCAGGCACGGGATTGGCCCTTAGCTTGCCAGAGCCAGCACCGCGCGGGCTGTCATCTCTTCCGTCACCAGGCCATTGATACGGCGACCGTTCAGTGCGGCATAAATCGCATCGGCTTTCTCTTCCCCTCCGGCCACGCCAACGATGGTAGGCAGCTGCGCCAGCTCGTCGAGCGTCACGCCCAGTAACTCCTGATGGATGGCCAGATCCGGCACCCGTTCCCCTGCGGCATTCAGGAAATAGCCCAGGATGTCGCCGACCGCCCCTTTGCGGGCCAGCATCAGCTGCTCGCCCTCGCTGATATAGCCGGAGCGCAAAATGGTGGCGTCCCGGCGCTGGTTTATCGATCCAATCCCGACCACCGCCACGTCAGCGGCGCTGGCGGCGAGGATCACATCCCGCACGCTGGCTTCCCGTTTTAGGATCCCGGCTACCTCCGCGGATGACACCCGCAGCGGGGCGGGGATCATGCTGACGCTGCAGGCCGCATCCAGCTGGCCGATGCCGGTCATATACGGCCCGACCCCACCGGAGAGCGTCACCAGTCGTACCTGCTGGGAGCTGATAAAGCCGCTCAGGTGCTGCAGGCAGCTCATGGTGGCTTCACCAAATCCCACCGCCAGTAGCTGGCCTGCAGCCAGTACGCCCATCAGCGACTGGGCGGCGCCAATCCCTAAGCGCACGTTCATCGGCGGGGTGTTCAGCGCAGGCAGCACGCGGGCCAGCTTCAGGCCGAAGCGCTGCTGCAGCGCGGTTTCCAGCGCCAGACAGCCTTCATAGCGGGAGTTGATCTGTACGCGGATCACCCCCGACTGGCGCCCTTTTTCCAGCAGGCGCGAAATCTTCAGGCGCGGCAATCCCAGCCGCTCGCCGATATCGTTCTGCGTCAGGCCGTCGTGGTAATAGCACCACGCCACGCGGGCCACCAGCTCCTCTTCCGCCAGCGCCAGTCCGGCAAAACGTCCCTCTTCGACACTGCGTTTCTCGCTCATAGATGAACTCTTATCAAAATTTAGATCATATGTTCGGTGTGCCACAGGGCGAAAGTGTGAGCCACACGGCAAATTGCATATTCAGGAATGTTTCCGCTTTATCGGGATCCTATCCCTGAAAGTGTGATCCCTGCACGGTTGTAAATATAGTTCAGGGTCTACGCTTTTGAACATTATTGAATCAAAAAATCATTTGTTCAATGGTGGGGCGATAATGACAGCACTTATCGAAGCGCGTGGGATCCACAAGCAGTTTTCCGGCGTTCCTGTATTGAAAGACATTGATTTCACGCTACAGGCGGGTCAGGTGCATGCCCTGATGGGCGGCAACGGCGCGGGAAAATCCACCCTGATGAAGATTGTCGCCGGGGTCGAAACCCCCGACCGTGGTGAACTTTATATTGCTGGCCGCCCGTTTGCTCGCCTGAAGCCGGTGCAGGCGCACCAGCTTGGCATCTACCTGGTGCCGCAGGAGCCAATGCTGTTCCCGAACCTCAGCGTGCGGGAAAACATCCTTTTTCGCCTGCCGCGTAACAACGCGACCGCCCAACGCCTCGCCGATAAGCTGGAGCAGCTTCAGTGCCAGCTCAATCTGGACGCCGCCGCCAGCACCCTGGAGGTGGCGGATCAGCAGATGGTGGAGATCCTGCGTGGGCTGATGCGCGAGGCAACGATCCTGATCCTCGACGAACCCACCGCCTCGCTGACCCCCGGCGAAACGGAACGCCTGTTTCGCCAGATCCGCGCTCTGCAGGCGCTTGGCGTCGGCATCGTGTTTATCTCGCACAAATTGCCTGAAATCCGCCAGCTCGCCAGCCACGTCTCGGTGATGCGTGACGGGGCGGTGGTGCTGAGCGGCGAAACGGCGCAGTTCGACGATCGGGCCCTGATTGCCGCCATGACCCCGGTCAGCCGGGAGCAGGGACTGACGGACACGCAAAAGCTGTGGCTGGCGCTGCCGGGCAATCGGCGGACGCAGGCCAAAGACTTCCCGGTGCTGCGGGTAGAAAACCTCACCGGGGAGGGCTTTATCGATCTGAATCTGGAGATCTACGCCGGGGAGATCGTCGGTCTCGCCGGGTTAGTGGGATCCGGGCGCACCGAGTTTGCCGAAACGCTGTACGGCTTACGCCCGCAGCGCGCAGGGCGCATCTGGCTTGAGAACCAGCAGATCGACGGCGATCCGGTCAGCGCCCGGCTCAACAAAGGGCTGGTGTATCTCCCGGAAGACCGCCAGGTCTCCGGTCTGTTCCTTGATGCGCCGGTGCGCTGGAACACGGTGGCACTGAACGAGCCCTCCCTCTGGCAGCAAAAGAGCCGCGAGGCGGCGGTGGTCGAGCGCTATCACCGGGCGCTGGGGATCAAACTCAACGGCCCGGATCAGACCGTGCGCACGCTGTCGGGCGGCAACCAGCAAAAAGTGCTGCTGGCGCGCTGCCTCGAAGCCAATCCTTTATTACTGATCGTTGATGAACCGACCCGCGGCGTGGACGTCTCGGCCCGCGCCGACATCTATCAACTGCTGAAAAGCGTGGCGGCGCAGAACGTGGCGGTGCTGATGATCTCCAGCGACATGGACGAATTCCCCGGTCTTGCCGACCGGGTGCTGGTGATGCATCAGGGGATGCTCAACGGCGAACTGCCGCGCCACGCCGTCAGCCTCGAGCGGATGATGGCTCTGGCCTTTGGAGGACAGGCATGAAAACACTGCTGAAAAACCGCGAGCTCAGCGCCTTCCTCGCCATCGTGGCGCTGTTTGCGGTGCTGGTGGCGCTCAACCCGGCCTACCTGAGCCTGCAAACGCTGGGGATGATTTTTGCCAGCTCGCAGATCCTGATCCTGCTGGCCCTCGGGGCAGCGCTGGTGATGCTGACGCGCAACATTGACGTTTCGGTAGGCTCGACGGTCGGATTGAGCGCCATTGCCGTTGGTGTCGCGCTGAACAACGGTTACGGCCTGCCGGTGGCGATCCTCTTCGCGCTGGCGATAGGTGCCCTGGCGGGGGCGTTTAACGGCCTGCTGGTGGTGGGGCTGCGCATTCCGGCGATTGTTGCCACCCTTGGTACCCTGGGGCTGTATCGCGGGGCGATGCTGCTGTGGACCGGCGGCAAGTGGATTGAAGGCCTGCCGCCAGGCCTGAAGTCTCTTTCGGCACCGCTGGCGCTCGGCATCTCGCCGCTGGGGATGGTGGTGCTGGCGTTAGCGGCCGTCGGCGCGTGGACCCTGTCGCGCACCGCTTTTGGCCGGGATTTTTATGCGGTAGGCGATAACCTGGCCGCCGCGCGCCAGCTGGGCGTGGCGGTCAATCGCACCCGGATGGCGGCCTTCACCCTGAATGGCGTGCTGGCGGCCTGCGCCGGGATTGTGTTTGCCGCGCAGATTGGCTTTGTACCCAACCAGACCGGCAGCGGGCTGGAGATGAAAGCCATCGCCGCCTGCGTGCTGGGCGGCATCTCGCTGCTCGGCGGCACCGGGACCTTGATCGGCGCGCTGCTCGGGGCCTTCTTCCTGACCCAAATCGACACCGTGCTGGTGCTGTTCCGCCTCCCGGCCTGGTGGAACGACTTTATCGCCGGGCTGGTGCTGCTGGGGGTGCTGGTGCTCGACGGGCGGCTGCGCCAGGCGCTGGCGCGGCATCAGCGGGCATTGAAATACAGCCGCTTCCAGCCGGGCAACAAAGGCGGGAAGCACGTCACCCCGTTTCCCAAACGCAAAAAAGAGGTGGCGTAAATGAAGCTTAACTGGGAATGGGTCCTGCTGGTGTTACTGGTGCTGGAGATCCTGCTGTTTGGCGCCCTCAATCCGCGGATGCTCGACATCAATATGCTGCTGTTCAGCACCAGCGATTTCATCTGCATCGGTATTGTGGCGCTGCCCCTGACGTTAGTGATCGTCAGTGGCGGGATCGACATTTCGCTCGGCTCCACCATCGGCCTGTGCGCCATCGCGCTGGGGGTGATGATGCAGGCCGGGCTGCCGATGGCGGCGGCGATCCCGCTCACCCTGCTGATCGGGCTGCTGTGCGGGTTGTTCAACGCGGCGCTGATCCACTACACCGGCATCAGCCCGCTGGTGATCACACTCGGTACTTTGTACCTGTACGGCGGCGGGGCGCTGCTGCTTTCGGGGATGGCGGGGGCGACCGGCTACGAAGGCATCGGCGGTTTTCCGGAGAGCTTCACCGCCTTTGCCAACCTGACGCTGCTGGGCCTGCCGATCCCGCTGGTGCTATTCGCGGTGATTACCCTTTTCTTCTGGCTGATTGCCCATCGCGGGCGCTTTGGCCGCCACCTGTTTTTGATTGGGCAAAACCCGCGTGCGGCGCGCTATGCGGCGCTGTCGGTCAACGGCATGCCGTATGCACTGTACGGTCTGGTGGGGGTGGCGTCGGCGATTGCCGCGCTGGTGATGGTCTCCTATTTCGGCTCGGCGCGTTCCGATCTCGGGCGCGATCTGCTCATGCCCGCGCTTACCGCGGCGGTGCTCGGCGGGGCGAATATCTATGGCGGTTCAGGTTCGGTTATCGGTACAGCGCTGGCGGCACTGCTGGTGGGGTATCTGCAACAGGGTTTACAGATGGTCGGCATCCCCAACCAGGTGTCGAGCGCGCTGTCAGGGGCGTTGTTGGTTGTGGTGGTCATGGGGCGTTCGCTGAGTCTGCACCGTGAATGGGTGCGTTCTCTTCTCACAAAAAATACCCGGAGCGTAAGATGAAAATAAAACTGATGGTGCTGGCAGTGGCGTTAAGCGTCGCCTCGGCGCAGGCGGCGGATCGCATCGCGTTTATCCCGAAACTGGTGGGGGTGGGCTTCTTTACCAGCGGCGGCAACGGCGCGAAAGAGGCGGGTAAAGCACTGGGCGCGGACGTTACCTACGATGGTCCGACCGAGCCGAGCGTCTCCGGGCAGGTGCAGCTGATCAATAACTTCGTCAACCAGGGCTATAACGCCATTATCGTTTCGGCGGTCTCGCCGGACGGTCTCTGCCCGGCCCTGAAACGCGCCATGCAGCGCGGAGTAAAAGTGCTGACCTGGGATTCCGACACCAAACCGGAGTGCCGCAGCATCTACATCAACCAGGGCACCCCGGAACAGCTTGGCGGTCTGCTGGTGGAGATGGCCGCGAAGCAGGTGACCAAACCGGCCGCCAAAGTGGCGTTCTTCTACTCCAGCCCGACCGTCACCGACCAGAACCAGTGGGTCAACGCCGCGAAAGCGAAAATTGCGAAAGAGCATCCTCAGTGGCAGATCGTCACCACCCAGTTTGGCTATAACGACGCCACCAAATCACTGCAGACCGCCGAAGGGATCTTAAAAGCCTACCCGGATCTGGATGCGATCATCGCCCCGGACGCTAACGCGCTGCCGGCGGCGGCGCAGGCGGCAGAGAACCTGAAGCGCGAAGGGGTGGCGATTGTCGGATTCAGTACGCCCAATGTGATGCGCCCGTACGTTGAGCGCGGCACGGTGAAAGCCTTCGGCCTGTGGGATGTAGTGCAACAGGGCAAAATTGCGGTCAATGTCGCCGATCGTTTGTTGAAAAAAGGCGATCTTAACGTCGGCGATAGCGTAGAGGTCAAAGATATCGGCACCCTGAAGGTCGAACCGAACAGCGTGCAGGGCTATCAGTATGAAGCGAAAGGGAATGGCATCGTGCTGCTGCCGGAGCGGGTGGTGTTCACCAAAGAGAACATCAACAAATACGACTTCTGACGGGGGAGAACATGGCTGATTTAGACGACATCAAAGAAGGTAAGAACTTTGGCCTCGACCGGCCGCAGCAGAACGTGCCGTTCACGCTGAAAGGCTGCGGGGCGCTGGACTGGGGAATGCAGTCGCGGCTGGCGCGGATCTTCAACCCCGCCAGCAACCGCACGGTGATGCTGGCCTTCGATCATGGCTATTTCCAGGGGCCGACCACCGGGCTTGAGCGCATCGATCTCTCTATTGCGCCGCTGTTCGCCGAAACCGACGTGCTGATGTGCACCCGCGGGATCCTGCGAAGCCAGGTGCCGCCCGCCACCAACAAACCGGTGGTACTGCGCGCATCGGGGGGCAATTCGATTCTGGGCGAGCTGTCGAACGAGTGCGTGGCGGTGGCGATGGAGGATGCCCTGCGTCTGAACGTTTGCGCGGTGGCGGCGCAGGTCTATATCGGCAGCGAGTTTGAGCATCAGTCGATCAACAACATCATCAAGCTGGTGGATGCCGGGAATCGCTACGGCATCCCGACGCTGGCGGTGACCGGGGTCGGCAAAGAGATGGCCCGCGACGCGCGCTACTTTTCGCTTGCCAGCCGCATCGCCGCCGAGATGGGGGCGCAGTTCGTCAAAACCTATTACGTGGAGGAGGGGTTCGAGAAAGTGACCGCCAGCTGTCCGGTGCCGATTGTGATCGCAGGCGGCAAAAAACTGCCGGAGCTCGAGGCGCTGGAGATGTGCTTCCACGCCATTGACCAGGGTGCGTCCGGCGTCGATATGGGGCGTAACATCTTCCAGTCCAGCGCACCGCTGGCGATGCTCAAAGCGGTAAAAAAAGTGGTGCATGAGAACGTCAGCGCCCGCGAGGCGTACCAGTTCTGGCAGGAGGAAAAACAGGGAGAAGCACAATGAACGTGACGTTAGTGGAGATCAATATAAAGCCGGACAAGGTGGACGAGTTTCTGGAGGTGTTTCGCGCCAATCATGAAGGGGCGATCCAGGAGCCGGGCAACCTGCGCTTTGACGTGCTGCAGGATCCGCGGGTGAAAACCCGGTTCTTTATCTACGAAGCTTACAAGGATGAAGAGGCGGTGCAGGCGCACAAGCAGACTCCGCACTATCTGGCGTGCGTGGAAAAGCTTGAGGATCTGATGTCGGAGCCGCGTAAAAAACGCTGTTTTGTGGGCTTAATGCCGGCGTAACTCTGTTGCCCGGTAGCGCTTGCGCCACCGGGCAACAGAGTTTTACGCTTCAGCCACACTGACCCGCATTGCCGCCAGCGCCTTACGGGCCGCTTTCAGCACCTGCTCGCACTGCTCCACGGTCAACGTCAGCGGTGGTTCAATGCGGATGGTTTTTGAGTTGTTGAGCGTTCCGGCCACCAACACCCGCTGGCGGAACATCTCGCTCGCGAAGTTATAGCCGGTTTCGTTATCGACAAACTCAATCGCCATCAACATCCCTTTACCGCGTGCATCCTGCACCAGATCCGGGTATTCACGTCCCAGCTGAAGGAAGCCATCCAGCAGCATGTCGCCTTTCTGCTCCGCCTGCGCGGGCAGGTTTTGCTCCAGCAGCACGTTGATGGTCGCCAGCGCCGCCGCACAGGCCAGCGGGTTGCCGCCAAAGGTGGTGGTGTGCAGGAAAGGGTTATCAAACAGCACCGAGAACACCTCTTCGGTGGCGATCGTTGCGCCAATCGGCATCACGCCGCCGCCCAGCGCTTTGGCCAGGCACAGGATGTCCGGCTGCACGTTCTCATGCTCGCAGGCAAACATCTTGCCGGTGCGGCCCATGCCGGTCTGCACTTCATCGAGGATCAGCAGCGCGCCAAACTCATCGCACAGCTTACGCACCGCAGGCAGATAGCCCGGTGGCGGCAGGATCACCCCGCCTTCGCCCTGAATGGGTTCAAGGATAATCGCCGCCACGTCGTCGCCGGTTTTACGGCAGTCGCTCAGCACGCTGCGCATGGCGTTGATATCCCCGAATGTCACGTGGCGAAAGCCTGGCAGCAGCGGCATAAAGGGTTTACGGAAGGTCGATTTTGCCGTCGCAGAGAGCGCGCCCAACGACTTACCGTGGAAGGCGCCGGTGGTGGCGATAAAGGTGAATTTCCCGCGCGGCGACTGGTACGCTTTGGCGAGTTTAAGCGCCGCTTCGACCGATTCCGTACCGCTGTTACTGAAGAAGCTGTATTTCAGTTTGCCCGGCGTCAGTGCCGCCAGCGTTTTCGCCAGCATCGCCCTGAGCGGATCGAGCAGCTCCTGACTGTGAAGGGGTTGTTTCGCGAGCTGATTTTGTACGGCGGAAACCACTACTGGATTACGGTGCCCCACATTGAAAATGCCAAAACCACCCAGGCAATCGATAAATTCCTGTCCCTGGGTGTCGACAAGCGTATTCAGACTTCCCGCTTGCCACTCTACGGCTCCGTAATCCCCGCCAGCGGTAACAGATTTTCGGTACTCTAAAAACCCCGGATTCACATGCTCTTTGAAGTAATCAATCACCTCTCGGTTTAATTGTTTCATCTCCTCATGATCAAGCGTTCGCTTCTCAATGAGATTCAGTGCGTGCGCGGTACAGGCAAGTGCCGATGCGCTGGAAGGTAACCTGTTCAAAATGAGCTCCCGGGTATCGCGTATCACATGATACTGAATTAAGTATTGCAGGGATTACGCCACTTCCGGTGACTTAACGAAAATCGGGATAAACGCCTGTTCAACCCGATACTGCACAAAATTTAATCGTGCCGGGTGAGGATCCGCTACTTTGCCGCTGAGTTGACTTGCCCTTGAAAGGGTCAGGTGCACGACTGTGGTGCACGCCTTTAGTGAAGCAGAAATTAACAGGTAACCCTTTGAGAGTAATTTCTCTATGAAAGTATTTGAAATCAATCAATTACAAAAACGTACAAAAAGTGCGGTTTAACCAAAATTTGAGATCGCGATCGGTTTTAACAACTAAAGATAAATTTTTTACCGCCGAAAAAAGATTAACCCTAAAAATTAACATTCAAATAACCTGCAAGGGATGCCTGCTATGTCCGCTCAACCTTATGTCACTCAGAATGACTATCCTCTGGACGATGACACCACCTTAATGTCCACCACCGATCTCAACAGCTACATGACCCACACCAACGATACCTTCGTGAAAGTGAGTGGTTACCAACTCGATGAGCTGCTGGGGCAACCGCACAACCTGGTGCGCCATCCGGACATGCCAAAAGCCGCATTCGCCGATATGTGGTACACGCTGCAGCAGGGGGAGCCCTGGAGCGGGATCGTCAAAAACCGGCGCAAGAATGGCGATCATTACTGGGTGCGCGCCAACGCCGTGCCAATGGTGCGGGGCGGGCAGGTGACGGGCTATATGTCGATTCGCACCCGGGCAACGGACGCCGAAATTGCCGCCGTGGAGCCGCTGTATCAGGCCCTGAACGCAGGGCGCAGCAACAAGCGCATTCATAAAGGGCTGGTCTGCGCAAAAGGCTGGACCGGCAAACTCCCCGCCATGCCGCTGCGCTGGCGGACGCGTAGCGTGATGGCCGCGCTGTTTCTGCTGCTGGCGGGCTCCCTGTATGCCACCGATGCAGGATGGATACCGCTTGCCGCCAGTGCGCTGGTGATGCTGCTGGGCACGCTGCTGTTTGAGCAGCAGATTGTCCGTCCGGTTGAGAACGTGGCGCGTCAGGCGCTGAAGGTGGCAACCGGCGAGCGGCATACGGTAGATCATCTGAACCGCAGCGACGAGCTGGGGCTGACGCTGCGCTCGGTAGGCCAACTGGGTCTGATGTGCCGCTGGCTGATCAATGATGTCTCCAGCCAGGTGGTGAGCGTGCGTGACGGTAGTGAGCGGCTGGCGAAAGGTAACGAAGATCTGAATGACCGCACGCGCCAGACGGTGGCTAACGTCCAACAGACGGTCGCCACCATGAATCAGATGGCAGCGTCGGTGCAGAGCAACTCCGAAACCGCCGTTGCCGCCGACAAGCTGTCGATGGCGGCGAGCGGAGCGGCAAGCGAGGGCGGTAACGCGATGCAGACCGTGGTGAAGACCATGGATGAAATTGCCGACAGCACCCAGCGCATTGGATCCATCACCACCCTGATTAACGATATCGCCTTCCAGACCAATATTCTGGCGCTGAACGCCGCGGTTGAGGCCGCGCGTGCGGGTGAACAGGGTAAAGGATTTGCGGTGGTGGCGGGTGAAGTCCGCCATCTGGCCAGCCGCAGCGCCAACGCCGCGAACGACATCCGCAAGCTGATTGATGCCAGCGCCAGTAAGGTGCAGTCCGGCTCCGATCAGGTTCACGCCGCAGGACGCACCATGGATGATATCGTCGAGCAGGTGCAAAATGTCACCCGCCTGATTGCGAAGATCAGCCATTCAACATCGGAACAGGCCACGGGCCTGAACGACTTAACCCGTGCTGTGGCGGAGCTGGACGGTATCACCAAGAAAAATGCCGATCTGGTCGAAGAGAGCGCGCGCGTCTCGGCGATGGTGAAGCATCGTGCCGGGAGACTGAAAGACGCGGTCACGGTTCTCCATTGAGTCAGTAATGTTCCAGTAAAGCCGTGTATTTCGCGAGGAATAAGCGGCTTTTTTATTTCTTTAATTGTCGGAATAGTGATCCGACAATGTTAAATTAATATTAAATAACTAAAATAAGCTGGAAAGTTATTTATCACACCCTAAGGCAATCTCACACCATTGTGTTTCAGCGCACTTGCTGCGTTGGCTATATAACGATCGATGCGGGAACTTCAATAGGTGTGACCTATCCATAATGTCATTATCAAATAAAAAAACGATCAATCTCATAAAGTTAGCGAAAGTGTTACCGATAACGATGATCGTCTGAGAAATAATCACATTGATGGAGTATATATGTTCTTACATGGCGTAAAGATTGGCACAAAATTATTTCTGGCCTTTGGGTTATTTATTATCCTGATGGTGGCGAGCGCAACGCTCTCCCTGCTGAGCCTGAATCGGGCGAATAATGAGATGCAAGCCATTATTGTTAACGACTACCCCACGACGGTAAAAGCCAACCAGCTGATCGATAATTTTCAGGAATTTGTTAGCACGCAACAGCTGATGCTACTGGATGACCAGGGAACCTATGCTGCAGAGTCGCAGCAGCGCCTGAAGACCATCAGCGAACAGATCACCCTTATCCTCAAGGCGCTGAACAGCGCGCTGCCGGACCAAAAATCGCAGCAAATCCTGGCCGGGATCGGCGAGGTGCGCCAGCAGTATCTGGATTCCCGCTACCGCATTCTGCAATTCGTGCAGAACAACGATCGCGCCGGGGCGATTCAGGAGATGATGACCCACACCGTTAAGCTGCAAAGTGCCTACAAAGCCAAGGTGCAGGAGCTGATCGCGGTGCAAGACGCCGAGATGCAGAGCGCGGGCCAGCAGGTCGATGCGGATTATCACACCAACCGCCTGATGCTGATTTTACTGACTCTGGTCAGCGTGCTGGCCGGTAGTGCGATGGGCTGGTTTATCGTGCGCTCGATTACGCGCCCACTGGGCGAAGCGGTGAGCTTTGCTGAAGCCATCGCGGAGGGGGATTTAACCCGCAACATCTCCACGCGTGCCAAAGACGAAACCGGTCTGTTGCTCCATGCCCTGATGGAGATGAAAACCCGACTGCTGGAGATTGTGCAGCAGGTGCAATCCGGCTCGGAGAACATCTCCAGCGCGGCGGCGCAGATTGTGGCCGGTAACCAGGATCTGGCGGCGCGCACCGAAGAGCAGGCCAGTTCCGTAGAACAGACCGCAGCCTCGATGGAGCAGATCACCGCGACGGTGAAAAACACCGCCGCGCACACCGGGGAAGCGACAAATCTGTCTGCCGATGCCGCAACGGTGGTGAAACACAACGGCGAGATGATGAAGCAGGTCACGCAAAAAATGCGCCTGATTAACGAAACCTCTACCCGCATGTCCGACATCATCAACCTGATCGACTCGATTGCCTTCCAGACCAACATTCTGGCGCTCAACGCGGCGGTGGAAGCGGCACGTGCCGGTGAGCACGGGCGCGGGTTTGCGGTGGTCGCGGGCGAAGTGCGTCAGCTGGCGCAAAAAAGCGCCTCGTCGGCCAGTGAAATTCGCCAGCTGATTGAAAGCTCAACCAGCCAGACTCAGGACGGGATGAACCTGGTGGAAAAAGCCAGCGGGCTGATTAACGGGATGGTCGGCAACGTGGAAGAGATGGATGTGATCCTGCGGGAAATCCGCCAGGCCAGCCACGAGCAGACCGAGGGGATTTCACAGATTAACAGCGCGATTGGCCTGATTGACTCCACCACCCAGCAGAACTCCGCCCTGGTGGAAGAGTCCGTTGCGGCGGCGGCGGCGCTGAATGAGCAGGCATTGCACCTGAAAGCGCTGGTTAAAGTCTTCCGCGTGCGTGAGGGCGCGCTGGTTTAATCGAGCTGATTGATCTCCAGCGACGCACGGTCGATAACAGCGATGATCTGTTTCAGCTGCGCGTCGCTCAGCCCTTCCTGATTGACCTTCAAATCCAGCACCGCTTTAAAATTATCTAACGCCCGCTTCATCTGCGGGTTTTTACGCAGCTGGAAGCCCACGCAGCGGGCTTTAATACGCGCCTGGATGTTCTCAAGCTGGTCCAGGTTCTCATCCAGCCAGCGCTGCCCGGCCACGGTGATAGCAATCTGTTTGCGCCCGTTTTCTTCTTCGGTGATAGTGATAAACGCCTGTTCCTGCAGGAAATCGAGCGTCGGGTAGATCACGCCAGGGCTCGGCGTGTAGTTCCCCTGAGTCATGCTTTCGATGTCTTTAATCAGCTCGTAACCGTGGCTGGCATTGCGGGTCAGGAGGTCCAGAATCACCAGCCTTAACTCGCCGTGACCAAAAAAGCGCTGACGGCGTCCGCCGCCTTCGTGTGCATGTCGCATAGGATTTCCTTTTATTTGATATATCTAATTTATATCTAAGTTAGTTTTAGATGCAATCTAAAAAATCTTGCATTTTTTGTTGTTAGCAATCATTATCATTTAAAATTAATTTCGATATATCGTATTCACAGGATAAAGGGATAAACATGACCGCTACCCGCTACCCCCAACGTGTTCGCAATGAGCTGCGCTTTCGTGCGCTGAACGTGCTGCGCGTCGAGCGCATCAGCGCCGGTTTTCAGCGCATCGTCTTAGGCGGCGAGGCGCTCGACGGCTTTAGCTCCCGCGGCTTCGACGACCATTCCAAAGTCTTTTTCCCACAGCCGGGTACGACATTCGTTCCCCCGGTGGTGACCGACGAAGGCGTGGACTGGGGCGATGGCGTGCGTCCGCAGGCGCGTGATTACACCCCGCTGTATGATGCTGCCCGCCACGAGCTGGCGCTCGATTTCTTTATCCACGACGGGGGCGTTGCCAGCGGCTGGGCGATGGAGGCTAACGTCGGTGACGAGCTTTCGATCGGCGGACCGCGCGGATCGCTGGTGGTGCCGGAAGATTACGCCTGGCAGCTCTATGTGTGCGATGAGTCGGGCATGCCCGCGCTGCGCCGTCGTTTAGAGGCCATTGCAAAACTGCCGGTTCGCCCGGAAGTCCATGCGGTGGTGACGGTGGGTGACGCTTCGTATAAGGATTATCTGGCACACCTGAGCGAGTTCAATATCCACTGGGTGGTAGGGCATAGCGAACAGGCGGTGGCCGACCATCTGGCGACGCTCAGCGTACCCGCCGAAGATTACTTTATCTGGCTGACCGGGGAAGGGAAGGTGGTGAAAAACCTGAGTCGCCAGTTTGAAACCGACGCTATCGACCAGAAACTGGTGCGTGCCAGCGCTTACTGGCACGCCAAATAATCAGGCCACGTCGTCGAGCTGCGCGGTGCTGACCTGATGTTGAAGGGCGGCGCGCACCTCGTGCAGGGCTTTCTCCTGCTGGGCAAAGTAGACGTCCATATTGCTCAGCGAGGAGACCAGTAGCCAGGACTCTTCTTTCTCCAGCTCCGCCAGCTCGCTCACCAGGGTGTCGATTTGCTCGCGCACCTGGGCCATCTTTTTGCGCAGCCGCGTCAGATCGTTGAGACGGTCGCTGGCCATCAGCGGTTCAAACCCCTGATGCAGACGGGCGACCAGCGAGCGGATAGTTTTCACGTCGCCGCGCTGCCTGGCCTGATTCAGCTGCACCATCATGGCGTTGGCCTCTTCTTTCAGATCGTCCGCCACCAGATCGGGGTGGCAGAGCTTACTCGCCTGGCGCCAGAGCCGTTTTAACTCATTCTGATCCTCTTCTGACAGATCCTTGCCTTTACGCAGACGCACCTCGGCATCGTGATGCTGCTCGCGGTATTTTTCGTACTCGTCGTTAGCCTCGTCACGCGCCTGGCGGGCGGGCTCCTCTTCCCGGGTGAGGCCCGTCTCCAGCTCCTGGGCTTCGGCCAGCAGGTTGGCGATCAGGTTGCTCTGCTGCTGCAGATGCTTACGCGCCCCGGCCGCCTGCACCGACTCGGCAGGCAGATCGCGCCAGTGGCCGGTGAGGGTGGTCAGCACCTCTACTGCCTGGGCCACATACTGCTGGCAGCGGCGATAGTCCGCCTCCCGGCGACGGGCTTCCGCCTGCTGGCGGCGCAGATTGAGTTCTGCCAGCGTTTTGCGCAGGGCGAGAATTTGCGTCATCAGGGGGCCGAGGCGCGAGAAATAGAGATCGTTAAATTCATCCAGCTGCTGCACGCGGGCATTGCGGCGATCGATCAGATCGCGCAGGCGTTCCTCGAGCGCCTTCAGCTCCAGCTTGCTGGCGGCAAGCTGCGGATCGCGCCATGGGGCGAGGGCCCGCTGATTTTGCAGCCAGCCGGTGATGGCCGCCAGCGCGGCGGTGTAGTTTTTATGCTCAAGCGCCACGACGATCGCCAGCAGCTCATCGTCAAACGCTTCGCTTTTTAACCGTGCCAGCTGGCTTGCAATGATGTCGTCATCTTCAAGTTCAATGGCATTTTTAATGATTTCTAGCCGTTTGATCGGTGTGCTCATCGTGCTGTTCGCTTTGCCGCTTAAGTATTTGAGTTAAGGATAGTTGTTGTCAGAACGAGAGTGAATAATACACACGTCTGATGTCTGGCGCGACGGGGTAATGCGCAGAAACCATCCCGCGGCACGTTAAAAAAAGGGGCGATGGAAATTCATTCATAAACTCCGCTTATCATTATTTTTCGCTATAAAATGTTTTAAACTGTTAGTCAGGTGGTCTTGTTTGCTGGATTTTTGATTTAAATCGCTGTTTTATATTTATGTTGTGGTTAATTAAGCAAAGAAAGTAGAGAAATTTTGCAATCAGTCGATAAGCTTGTACATATTATTAGCACTACGTAAAATGTATTAGTCATTCGCTCTCAAAATGTTAAAACGTGCGAAGGGAAGCCCCCATGACGATGTGCAATATCAACCCTTTGACTGTTTTAATTCCCTCAAACGCTGTCCTGGCACATCGCTCAGGTACGAACACATTGGTTTGTAAATCAAGAGTAGTGCCATGAAAAATTATGATGATTTGCAGCGTTTTAAGGATAAAACGCGCACGGGTGACATCAAGTTCAAAGATTTCTCAGCGCAAAAGCAGAACGCTGCGACCAGCGACTGGGCGATTATCAATCAGCTTGCGGGCGGCAATAGTGACTCGGCGCTGGCAAAAGCCGGCAGCGTAGCCGTGCCCGTTCCTCAGCCGCTCAAGCCTGGCGAACTGGAGGCCGCATTTGCGCCTTTCGCGCAGGCCCCAATTGCCCCAATGCCGGATCCGGCAGTGCCTGCACCCTCGCTGTTTGAACAGCTGATCCCGCAAGCGCCTGCCGCTGCGCCACAGCCGCTGATTCAGCCAGCACCGACGCCCGTGGCCGCACCCGCGCCGCAGATCGCGCCTGTTGCTGTTGCACCTGCTGCGCCGCTGGCCGCACCTGCGCCCGCCGAGCCTGTGCGCTTTGAGCAGCTGTTTGCCACCAAAGCCACCGCCCGCGTCAGCCATCCGGTCAAAGACCTTCCGTTACAACCGCTCCTGGAGAAAATCGCTTCATGCCGTTAGTGTGTATTTGCTCGCCAAAAGGCGGAGTGGGAAAAACCACGGTCACGGCCAACCTTGCTTACGCCCTGGCGCGTTCCGGCAGTAAAGTCCTGGCCATTGATTTTGATGTGCAGAACGCCTTGCGTCTGCATTTTGGCGTGCCGCTGTCCGATGGACGCGGGTACGTTGCCCGGGCCAATGAATCTGCCGACTGGAGTCAGTCAGTGCTCACTGCGGGCAGCAACATGTTCGTTCTGCCTTACGGGGAAGTGACGGAAGAGCAGCGCATCATGTTCGAGCATAATCTCACCACCGACAGCCATTTCCTGATGCGCGGCTTAAGTTCCTTGCTGAACTATCCGGGGCTGATCGTTCTTGCCGACTTCCCACCGGGGCCGAATCCGGCGCTTAAAGCGATCTCTCCGCTGGCGGATATGCATCTGGTGACGCTGCTGGCCGATACCGCCTCCCTGTCGCTGCTGCCGCATATTGAAAACCACCGCCTGACCGGCGGCACGCCGCCGAAGAACCCGGCGGGCTATTCGTTCCTGGTGAACCAGAGTGACAGTCGTCGCCATATCAGTCGCGATGTCACCGCCTTTTTACAGCAGCGCCTCGGCGATCGCCTGCTGGGGGTGATCAATCGGGATGAAAGCGTGGCGGAGGCGAATGCGTCACAGCAATCGATCCTGGATTTCAACGCCACCTCGGCGGCTGCGTTTGATATCGAACTGGTGAGCAAACGTATTGCGGGTATGTTGGGGGTTAATGTGGGTGACGGCGCAGTGCACGCTAACCTGAAAACTTCTAATTTCTGACGACAATTTCAGGACGTCCTATGAAAAAGGTGCTGTTTTATTTACTGCTTCTGGTGTTATTGCCAATTGCGGTACTGATAGTTATTACCCCGATGGACAGCCAGAAACAATATATCTTTGGCTTAATCAGTATCGGCGTATTGGTCTTGTTAGGGTTCAGCAAAAATCACCGTATTTCGATAATCATGATGGTGGTGGCGGTGCTCATGTCCACCCGATATATCTGGTTTCGGGCGACGCAGACGCTGCACTTTAATTCCGAAATAGAAGCCATACTTGGGATCGGGTTATTTATCGCTGAACTCTATATTTGGGTCACGATTTTACTGAGCTATCTGCAGAATCTATATCCGCTCCAGCGCAAGATTGTGCCATTGCCCGAAGATATGTCGACGTGGCCGACGGTGGATATTTATATTCCTTCGTACAACGAAAGTCTGGACGTGGTGCGCGATACGGTGCTGGCCGCCCAGTGCCTGGATTATCCGGCGGATAAGCTCAGGATCTATCTGCTTGATGACGGCAAACGTAATGAGTTTGCGGTCTTTGCGGCCAACGTCGGGGTCGGTTACATCACGCGTAATGATAACTCCCACGCCAAAGCGGGCAACCTCAACCACGCCATGAAGCTGACCAAAGGCGAGCTGATTTGCGTCTTTGACTGCGATCACGTGGCGACGCGTATCTTCCTGCAGGCCACCGTCGGGGCGTTCCTCGTCGATCCAAAACTGGCGCTGATGCAGACCCCGCACCACTTTTACTCGCCGGATCCGTTCGAGCGTAACCTGTCGGCGGGCCGCGATATTCCTAACGAAGGCCAGCTGTTTTACGGGCAAATTCAGCGCGGAAACGACAACTGGAACGCGACCTTTTTCTGCGGCTCCTGTGCGGTTATCCGCCGTTCAGCGTTAGAAGAGATTGGCGGCTTTGCGGTAGAAACGGTTACCGAAGATGCTCACACCGCACTGAAGATGCAGCGTCTGGGCTGGAAGTCGGCGTATCTCGATATCCCGCTGGCGGCCGGGTTAGCCACCGAGCGTCTGGTGGTTCACGTGATTCAGCGTACCCGCTGGGCGCGCGGCATGACGCAAATTTTGCGCGTCGATAACCCGCTGTTTGGCCGGGGCTTAAAATGGCAGCAGCGTCTGTGCTATCTCAACGCAATGCTCTCCTTCCAGTTTGCCTTGCCGCGCGTGGCGTTCCTGACCGCGCCGCTCGCCTATCTGCTGTTCAACCTGAATATTATCCACTCGTCGGCGAGCCTTATTTTTGCCTATATGTTGCCGCACCTGTTCTTATGTATTTACGTCAGCTCGCGGCTGAATGGACGCTTCCGCTATAGCTTCTGGGGCGAAATTTACGACCTGGTGCTGGCCTTCCATTTAATTTTGCCGACCATTATTACGCTGATATTCCCGAAACGCGGCAAGTTTAACGTGACGGATAAAGGCGCGTTGCTCGATGTAGGTTATTTCGACTTCAGCATTGTGCGTCCGCATCTGGTTATTGCGGTCCTGCTGGCGGCGGGGGTGATTGCCGGGATTGCGCGGGCCATTGCCCATGACTATTTCAACGTCGACCCGATGGTTATTGCCTTAAACGTGGGCTGGGGGCTGTACAGCTTAATCTTCCTGCTGGCCGCCATTGCGGTAGCGCGTGAAACCCGTCAGACGCGTAAAACCATCCGTATTGATGTCAGCGTGCCGGTCGTTATCCACTACGCCAGCGGCATCTCTTCTCGCAGCCACACCGCCGATTTGTCGATGGGCGGGTGCCGTATTGTGACCGTGGACGATCGCCATCTGACCGATGAGATTGAAGAGATCGAGCTGCAGCTGCAGTCCGGTACGATCAGTATTCCGGTTAGCGTGATTGCGCATGATGAGCAATACATTCGCCTGATGTTTGATGAGATCCCACTGGACCGTCGCCGTGAGCTGGTGCGCGTGGTGCTGACCCGGGCTGATGCGTGGATCAATCCACTCAAGCCGCAGGACAACCCGTTCCGCTCGCTGTTTATTATTATTCGTAGCGTCTTCGATCTGTTCTGGCTGACCTGGAAGTCACGGCGCGAGAACAGCCGTCGACGTCAGGACGAAGCGCGCCGCAGAAAAAGTGCCAGCGAGGATACCGCGGTATGAAAGGGATGACCCGTAAAGCTTTCCAGATGCTGATGGTGTGCAGCGTGCTGGCTCTGCCCGTCAGGGCGGAAGAGCCGACCCCCGTCGAGTCACTGCTGCCGGTGGATCTCCCGCCGCCGGTGATGGATGCAACACCTGCAGCCGAGACTCCGGCCGCGGCCGATCCCGAACCGGCAATGGACGCGCCTGCAGTTGCGGACGCGATCCCGACTCCCGATGCCCTTACGGCGAACCCGGTTCCGATGGGCATCACTCCCGGCACCACCAGCAGCATTACCGTCGCGCAGATGGGCCAGCCCAATGGCGTGGTGCTGAGCGGTGGTCAGCTGCAGGGCGGGATCGATTTTACGCTCTCGGCCGACCAGGTGATCACCAACGCCCAGCTGGAGCTGAACCTGAAAGTCTCTCCGGCGATGGCGGCACGTAACACCACCATGCAGCTGATGCTCAACGGCCAGCCGCTGGGCACGGTGCCGCTGGGTGCGGCAGACACAAACGTCTCGAGCTACCAGCTGGATATCCCGGCGGCGATGGTGGTGTCACGCAACAACATCAGCTTCAAAATTAACGACGGTGATGCGCTGCTGTGCCAGCGGGATATCTCCGACAGCTATCAGGTCACCGTCATGCCAACGACCCGCCTCGATCTGGAGGCGCAGCAGCTGAATATCGGCGCGGATCTCAGCCATTTCCCGCGTCCATTCTTTGATGCGATGCAGATGACGCCCGCCACCATGGCGTTCGCGTTCCCGGCCAACACCCTGCCGGAGCAGGTGGGGGCGGCATCGCTGCTCGCGTCCTGGCTGGGGATTGAGGCGGACTATCGCGGCATCTCGTTTGAGGTACTGCACGATCGCCTGCCGGAAAAAAACGGCGTGCTGTTCGGTAAACCCGGCGAGACGATTGGCGGCGTGACGCTGCCCGCCAGCAGCGGGGCGACGCTCAAAATCATCGATAATCCCGGCAACCCTATCTACAAGCTGCTGCTGGTGGTGGGCAATAACGAGCAACAGCTGAAAAGCGCCGCGTGGCGCCTGACGCGGGGGCAGTTCAACACCCAGACGGTCAGTGCCCCGGTTGACGCGCAAAATATCCCGCTCAGCAAACCTTACGATGCGCCGCGCTGGATCTCCACCGAACGCCCGGTACTGCTGAGCGAGCTGGTCCGCAAAGACCAGAGCATGACCGTGACCGGCATCTGGCACGAACCGCTGACCCTGGCGTTCCGCGCGGCACCGGATCTGTTTATGTGGGATGGCGACACTATTCCGCTGAAAATCGCCTACCGTTTCCCGTCCGAGAGCTGGATTGACGAAGATCGTTCCTATCTGTCGATGACCTTTAACGGTGCGTTCCTGCGCAACCTGCCGGTCAACAAGCAGGGTCTGCTCGAAGGTTTGTGGCACAAGCTTGGCGGCGATGCACGTCAGGAAACGTTAGAGATGCCGCTGGAGCCGTATTTGATTTACGGCGATAACCAGCTGCAGCTGTACTTCAACATCGCCACCAAAGAGACGGCGCCGTGCAGCGTATTACTCAATAACAACATCAAGAGTCGTATCGATGACGACGCCCAGATTGATTTGACCAAAACGCGTCACTTCACGCTGCTGCCGAATCTCTCCTACTTCGTGGGTGCTTCATTCCCGTTCACTCGTCTGGCGGACTTCTCCCAGACGGTACTGCTGCTGCCGGAAAACCCAAGCGAAAATGAGATCAGCACCCTGCTGGATCTGGCCGCGCGTTCAGGTAACGCCACCGGCACCACGCTCAATAACAACCGCGTGATGTTTGGCCTGCCGTCCGGCGGGGCGAACCTGCTGCGCCTGAGCGACAGCGACGTGCTGGCGGTCTCCACCCTGAACCAAAGCGCCTTTAACCGGGCACTGCTGGCCCAGTCGCCTTTTGTCAGTCAGGAGCATACCTTTGGCGTGCGTGAACCGAAGCTGCTGGAAAAAGTGCAAAGCTGGCTGGAAGGCGACTGGAAAGCCTCAAGCGTTGATGCCGACCGCTACTTCTCGTCGAATGAAGCCTGGCGCGGATTTGTCAGCTTCCGCTCCCAGTGGAACCCATCGCGGCTGGTGGTGATGGCCATTGGCAGCAACGATGAACAGCTTTCTCGCCTGCATAACGATCTTAATTCTGCCCGCATTAACGCCGGGATCCGTGGCGATACCGCGATCATAACCGATGAAAACGGCGTGCGCAGTTTCCGGGTCGGACCCCAGTTCCCAAGTGGCCAGATGCCCTGGTACATGATGGTGGTGTGGTATGCCGCGCAGCACTCCGCCATGCTGGCGATTTTTGGACTGCTGTTTGCGTCGATTATCGGTTTGAGTCTCTACTCGATCCTCAAAAAACGTGCGCACAAACGTCTTAACCCTCAGGATTCAGATCGTGAGTAAAGGTGGTAACAAAATGGAAAATAAGCGCAAAACCGCCAGACATCTGCCTTTACTTTGTCTGTTCAGTGGCCTGGCGCTGGGGGGCATCAACGCTGCCCAGGCGGCAGACGCCAATAACCCGGCACTGAAAGCGCTGTTCGATCAGGCGAACTACTGGCACGAAAAATCTCACGATGAGCTGGCGATGGAATCGCTGAAAAAAGTGCTGATGGTGGATGCCAACAATACTCAGGCGCTCTACCTGATGGCCCTGTGGTCGCAGCAGGCCGGTGACATTAAAGGCGCCGAGCAGTGGCGTGCGCGCTTAACGGCGGTCTCGCCGCAGGATGCTAATTTGCAGGCGCTGGACAATGCCAAACAGATGCAGCAGGTGCCGCGCGGTCAGCTGGAGCTGGCCCGTCAGCAGGCGCGCAGCGGTAACATTCCGGCCGCGCTGGCCACCTGGCAGAACCTGTTTAGCGGCAGTCAGCCGCCGCCGAGCCTGGCCCCGGAATATTATCTGACGATGGCGGGGGACAAATCCCTCTATCCGCAGGCGGTGAGCGAGCTGCGCCAGCTGCGGGTGCAATATCCCCAGGATAACAACATCAAAATTGCGCTGGGCAAAGTGCTGACCTATCAGGAAAGCACGCGCCGGGAAGGGATTAACGTCCTGCAGGATCTGGCGAGCGGCAGTCAGGATGCGGATCGATCCCTGCGTCAGGCGCTGCTGTGGCTGGGGCCACAGGCGGGTGATGACGCCCTGTACCAGACCTATATCCAGCGCCACCCGAACGATACTGCGCTGCGGGATTATTACCGCAAGAGCATCGGCGGCGCGGCAAAAGGTGAGGGCTTTGAGGCGCTGAACAGCGGCAATACCGACACCGCCCGCAGCCAGTTTGAACAGGTTTTACAGACCAATCCGGAAGATGCCGACGCGCTGGCCGGGATGGGCTACGTTGCCCTGCGTAAGGGTGACTACGCCGCAGGTGCGCAGTACCTGAATCGCGCTGCCAGTCTGGGCGGCTCTGCCTCTGATGAGCGCAAGCAGCAGGCGGTGGATGCCGAGTTTTATGGTCAGCTTGCCCAGGCGCAGGCGGCCTACAAGCAAGGCAATATCAGCCAGGCGCTGGTCCTGAGCGCACCGCTGGCTCAGCGAAGCGGCGAGCAAGGGGCGGCCGCGAAGCTGTTCCGCGCCGACGTCCAGCGACATAACAAGGACTACACCACTGCCGAGCAGACGCTGCGCGGGTTGTTAACGGAGCAGCCGAATAACGGCGCGGCTCGCGAAAACCTGTACTATGTGTTGCGCGAGCAAAACAAAACGGCTGAGGCGCAGGCGATGCTGCAAACCCTGCCCGCCAGCCTGCAGGCTAAGCTCCAGCCGCGTGTCTCCGGCGGCGGCAACCCGACCGATCCGCTGCGTCGTCAGGCGCAGCAGGCGGTGGCCAATGGCGATCCGCAACGCGCTATCGCCCTGCTGTCGCAAGGCACAACGCGCTATCCGGCCGATCCGTGGCTACGTCTGGATCTGGCCCGTCTGCTGCAGAAGCAGGGCCGTGACGCAGAAGCGGCAAATGCTATGGCACCGTCGTTCCGGCCGAACGCCAGCGCCAGTGAACTGTATGCGGCTGCCCTGTTCGCCAGCGAAAACAATGCCTGGCAGCAGTCCCAGACCCTGCTGTCGCGGATTCCGGCCAGCAGCCAGAATCGGGATATGCGCGAGCTGTCGCAGCGGGTGAATTACAACCTGCAGATGAACGTGGCTGAACGTTATCTGGCCCAGGGCGACCGGGCGGCGGCAGCCAACACCCTGAAAGCGCTGGCGGTGCGTCCACCAGAAAGCCCGGCAGATGCGGGCAAGCTGGCGCGGATGCTGGCGCAGAGTGGGGATGTGACCAGCGCGGTGAGCGTGGTGCGGGATAACATGCGCCGCGGCGTGCAGGGTAACGCCGGAGATTATGCCGATCAGGTGACCGTGTTGAATCAGGCGGGGCTGGGCAGTGAAGCTCAGGCCTGGCTTGCCAACCCGGAACTCCAGTCGCGCAGCACCCCTACGCAGCTGGCCAGCCTTCGCAACGGCTACGTGATCAACGATGTCGATCGCCTGCGCACTCAGGGCAACTACGCGGCGGCCTACGACAAGCTGATCCGCGCGATGCAAAACGATCCGCAAAACACCGATCTGATGTTTGCGATGGCGCGCGTGTATCAGTCCGGCAAGATGAACAAAGAAGCCGGCGTGGTATACGACTACCTGATGACCCGCGACACGCCGCAGCAGGATGCGCGTGCCGGGGCCATTAATGTGGCGTTAGCCAACAACGATGTGGACAAAGCGAAGCAACTGACCGCCGGGCTGAAAAACGACAGCACGCCGGAACGCCTGCTGCTGCTGGCCCGTGTCTCAGAGGCCGAAGGTAACCATCAGCAGGCCATGAGCTACCTGCGCACCGCGCGCGGACGCCTGCTGGGTCTGAAGGACAACAGCGGCGAAACCGCACCGATGCTGGGCGGCCTGGCCTTAGCCGACAACCCGTTTGTCGGCACCACCCGCGCGGGCGATCTGACCACCTCCTCGTCGCTGTATGGCGAAGCGATGCCGTGGCAGGTGGCCCAGCTGGCGCGTAATCCACAGACCGCCCCGCCGGGCACCGTGCGCACCGATTTACCGGTCGAGACGGCGCAGGCCGGCACGCTGCGTCAGGTGGATAATATGATGGAGATGCTGGTCGACAAAACCGCCACCTGGGCGCGTGGCTCAACGGCAATGCGCTCCCGTGACGGCGAAGAGGGGCTCAGCAAGCTCACCGAATTTAAGGCCCCGCTGCAGTGGTCCACCGTGCCGTTTGGCGATTCGCGTCTGGACGTCAACGTGTCGCCGATAACCCTCGATGCCGGTAGCTCGTCCGATGAATCCAGCCGTCGTTTTGGTACCGGGGCGCTGATCCAGGGCGAAGTGGCCGAAGAGGTGTATAACGCCTCAACCACCACGCCGCCGGAGCTGCCGAATCTCGACAAAATTAAGGTGCCTTCGCAGGGCTCGCAAAGCGCGTCCGGCGTTGAAGTGGCGATGGCGCTCACCGGGGATCAGTACAAAATTGATGTCGGATCCACGCCGCTGGGCCAGGATCTGAATACCGTCGTGGGTGGTGTGCAGTGGTCCCCGCAGCTGACCGATTACCTCAAGCTGGTGCTGGTGGGTGAACGTCGTGCGGTGGTGGACAGCCTGCTGTCGTATGTCGGTGTGGAAGACAAATACAGCGGCAAGAAGTGGGGCCAGGTCACCAAAAACGGTGGCAGCGCGCAGCTCAGCTATGACAATGCCGATGCGGGCTTCTATGCCGGTTTTGGCGTGTACGATTACGTCGGGGAGAACGTCCCGAGCAACACCAGCGTTAACGGCTCGGCGGGGGTCTATTTCCGCCCGTATTACTCAGACGATCGCGAGTTAAAAACTGGCATCAACATGAGTTATATGAACTTCGACAAAAACCTGAGCTACTTCAGCTACGGTCAGGGGGGCTATTTCAGCCCGCAGGACTACGTCAGCGTCGCCTTCCCGGTGGATTACACCCAGAAGTTCGACAACTGGAAGCTGGGGTTGGGCGCGTCGATTGGCTATCAGTCCTACTCCCAGGATGAGAGCCCGTACTTCCCGACCGATGCCGCCATGCAGCGCCAGCTGGAAGATTATGTCGCTCGCGGCTTTGCCAAAGAGTCGTTCTACAGCGGCAGCAGCAAGAACGGCATGGGGTATAACCTGCGCGCCTCAACCGACTACAAACTCAATAAAGACATGAGTATCGGCGGGCAGATTGGCTATGACACCTTTGGCGATTACAACGAAAGTACAGCCAACCTCTACTTCCGCTACCTTCTGGGGAACAAGTGATGAATGACCAGCAGCTTTTGCAGTATTACCAGAATCAACAGTCCCGGTCGGGTTGGTTTTCACTGCTCCACGTGATGATTGAAGGGATGGTGGCGAACGTCGGCGAGGCGCAAAGTCACCCGTTCCTCGTGCAGATGGGGGAGACGCTGGCCGAGCGTTTCCCGCTCACCCCTGCGCATACCGTCGGTGAGCTTGAAGCGCAGATCAACGCCCGTCTGGCGGCGTTTGACTGGGGCGTGATTGATATCGATGCCAGCGACACGGCGATCCGCATCAGCCATATGGCGCTGCCGGTTCCGGCTGAACCGGCGCAGCAGCTTGCATGGAACCACGCGTTCAGCGCGGTACTGGAAGGGCTGTACGCACGCTGGATGCGTGAGCAGGGTGGTAAATCCCATGTTTCCCTGTGGCGGGAGGCATCGCCCTCGGCTACGGTTATCCACTTCAGATATCAAAATAATCAGTAAGGAACAGGCATGTGGCAGCGAAGTAAAACCTTGCTTCTGGTGCTGGGGCTGATATGCAGTTACCCGGCGATCGCCGGCAGCGCCTGGGACAGTTACAAAGCACGCTTTTTGATGGCGGATGGCCGGATCATTGATACCGGCAACAACAGCGTGAGCCATACCGAAGGCCAGGGCTTCGCCATGATGATGGCGGTGCGTAATAACGATCGGGCAAGCTTTGACAAGATCTGGGGCTGGACGAAAAAAAATCTGCAAAACCCGGAGACGGGCCTGTTTTACTGGCGCTATAACCCGGTTGCCGCCGATCCGATTGTCGATAAAAACAACGCCACCGACGGCGACACCTTTATCGCCTGGGCGCTGCTGAAAGCGGGCACCCAGTGGAAGGACAACGCCTACCTGAACGCCTCGGATGCAATTACTAAGTCGCTGGTGGCGCGGAACGTCATCAGTTTTGCCGGGTATCGCGTGATGCTGCCCGGTGCGAAAGGCTTTAACCTCAACAGCTACGTTAATCTCAACCCGTCGTATTTTATCTTCCCGGCGTGGGAAGATTTCGCCCAACGCAGTCATTTGACCGTGTGGCGGGAACTGATCAATGACGGGCAAAAGCTGCTGGTGAAAATGCGCTTTGGCAATCCGCAGCTTCCGGCAGACTGGGTGTCGCTGTATGCCGACGGGCGCGTCGCTCCGGCCAAAGAGTGGCCCGCGCGCTTTAGTTACGATGCAATTCGGGTGCCGCTGTACGTGAAATGGGCGCAGCCCGCCAGCCCGCTGCTGGCACCGTATAACGCTTACTGGGGACGTTTTACGCGGACTCAGACGCCTGCCTGGGTGAACATCACCACCAACGATCCGGCCCCGTACATGATGGACGGCGGTTTGCTGGCGGTGCGCGACTTCACGATGGGGCAACTCCCGGCGGGCGAGCCGCAGATCACCACCAAAGAGGATTACTACTCTGCGAGCCTGAAGATGCTGGTGTCGCTGGCGAGATAAACGCACTTATAGCGGATTTTTGGAAAGCGCCTCGCAAAGATGAATTGCGGTGGCGCTTTTTGCGTTTTTGCAGGCGCGGATGCTGTGGCAGCGATCCCCTGTTCGTCGAGAGATCCTGCCTTATGCCGACCTGTTTAGATCGGGTTTTTTATTCGGTGAAGGACTTTTTTGCCCACGGCAAATCAATCGCGCAAAATAATCCTCCAGCTGCACAAACATCCTTAGCCTCTCACAAATAATGCCATGTTAGCTTAACCCCATCGTTTATTGCTGCTTACCGTGCCGGTATCCTGATAAAGGTTTTAACACATGGCCAGTTATTCTTTTTCCTGCCCTGATATCTATTTTGGTGAGGAGGCGATTACCTCGCTGAGCCAGTTTAATGGCAAACGCGTCGGTATTGTCACCGACGATTTTATGGTGACGTCAGGTAAAACCCGTTATTTGATTAATTACATGCCCCAGGCGTCGGTGTCTATTTTTGGCGAGGTTAAACCCGATCCTGATATTGATATTTTGACCGCGGGTGCGGCGCATTTTAAAACCTTTAAACCTGAGGTGATTATTGCCCTCGGCGGGGGGTCGTCGCTGGATGCAGCGAAAGGCATCAAAGTGACGCTGGAGGAGTATTTCGCCAGTCATCACATCGATCTTATCGCTATTCCCACCACCAGTGGATCCGGTTCAGAGGTGACCTCTTACGCGATCATTTCCGATCCGAAAAACGGGCGTAAATACCCGCTGATCTCCGGGCATCTGGTGCCGGATATTGCCATTCTCGATCCCAACCTGGTATTAACCGTCCCGCGCCATGTGGCGGTGGATACCGGTATGGATGTGCTGACTCACGCCATCGAGGCGTTTGTCGCCACCGGCGCGAACGACTTTAGCGATGCGCTGGCGGAAAAATCCATCGCGCTCACCTGGCGCTACCTGCCGCAGGTGTTCAACGATGAAAAAGACATTCTGGCGCGTACTCATATGCACAATGCCTCTTGCATGGCCGGCATGGCGTTTAACGCCGCCGGGCTGGGACTGGTCCACGGCATGGCCCATGCCATTGGCGGTATGTTGCATATTCCCCACGGCAAAATTAATGCCATGCTGCTGCCGATTATTATCGACTTCAACAGCAAACAGGCTTCCACACACACCCGCGACCGCTACCACCGCTGTGCGCAGATCATGGGGATCGATCATGCCGTTCCCGAGCAGGCTATCGCGCAGATGACGCAGGCTATCCGGCAGATTAACCGCCATTTCGGTATTCCCGCCACGCTAAACGCGTTGGGCATTGAACGGGCGAAGATCAGCACGCTACGCGCGGCACTGGTGAGTTCCGCGCTGGTTGACGGCTGCACGGCATCAAACCCACGGCCTGTTAACCCACAGGATGTGGAAGCCCTCATCGATCAGGTGACTGGCTAACTGGATACGTTTGTCCTGCCTGCATGAAGCAGGCAAAAAAGTCCTGTCGAACAACAAATATCGGGCGTCGTTACTCCCTATCCTGATGTACAGACGCTCAGTACCCATGAGTTAACCCAATGATCAGGTCGTTTCCGTTATGAATTACACCGAACAACAAGCTGAATGGATCACCCAACAAATCCTGCATGAGCTCGCTGCCCGTAAAAGCCCGGCGGCGTCCGCCACCGCGCCCGTTGCGCTGGAGATCCCGGTGGGCGTGTCGAACCGTCACGTCCACCTGTGCCGGGAGGATATGGACATTCTGTTTGGGTACGGCTCAACGCTGACCCGTTTTAAAGCGGTCAAACAGCCTGGGCAATATGCTGCCGAAGAGATGGTGACGCTGCGCGGTCCGAAAGGTGAACTGAGCAAAGTGCGGGTATTAGGCCCGTTGCGTAAAACCACTCAGGTGGAAATCTCCGTCGCCGATGGTTTCGCGCTGGGTGCCAAAGCGCCCGTTCGCATGTCGGGCGATCTGTTGGAATCGCCAGGGATTGACATCATCGGCCCGAAAGGACGCGTGGTGAAGCACAACGGCATGATTGTGGCCTGGCGCCATATCCATGTTTCACCGCAGGAAGCCGAGCTGCATGGCCTGCGCGACGGGATGGAAATTGATGTTCAGACCAACGGCCCACGCGGCGGCGTGCTGAGCCACGTGGTGGTGCGCGTCACGGCGGATGCCGTGCTGGAACTGCATATCGATGTGGAGGAGGCCAACGGTTTCGGCCTGCGTAACGGCGACACGGTGCGCGGTATCAAACAGGATGTGCGCCATGGCTGACAGCCCCGAAAACCGCCGATTGCACGAACTGGCCGCGCTGATTGACAGCGGCGAATGTCGGCCCTGCACCGGCGCGTTGAAGGTGGGGGTGGACCTCGGTACCGCCAATATCGCGATAGTGGTCGTGGATGCGGATAACCAACCGGTGGCGGGCGTGACATCCCCCTCCAGTGTGGTGAAAGACGGCGTGGTGGTGGATTACCTTACTGCCAGCCGGGTGGTCTCGCGGCTGAAAAGGATCCTCGAGGAAAGACTGGGCCGCACCCTCGATCGCGCGGCGACCGCGATTCCACCGGGAATTTCTGACGGTAACACCAAGGTGATCGTCAACGTCGTGGAGTCTGCGGGCTTTACCGTCACGAAAGTGCTTGATGAACCGGTGGCCGCCGCCAGTGCGCTGAATATCAAAAACGGTGCGGTAGTGGATGTGGGGGGCGGGACAACCGGAATGAGCATTTTGAAAAGCGGCAAAGTGACCTTTAGCGCTGATGAACCCACCGGCGGCAGCCACATGACGCTGGTTATCGCGGGTGCGCTCGGTCTGGCGTATGCCGAGGCAGAAGAGATGAAGAAAGATCCGGCTCTGGAAGCGCAGGTCTTTACCCTGGTGCTGCCGGTGGCGCAAAAAATGGCCAGCCTGGTGTCGGGATGGCTCGCCACGCAGCGGGTGAAAAATATTTATCTGGTGGGCGGCGCCAGCAGCTTCAGCCAGTTTGCTGCAGTGTTTAGCAAACACACGGGCAAAAATGTGGTTCCGTCGGTGGAGCCACTGCTAGTTACGCCGTTAGGCATCGCGATGAATGCGGGGTAAGTGAGAATCGATGGACAGCCAGACCTTATCGCAACTGCTGGACCGCGCGATCGCTGAATTGTTGGCACAGTCCGTCGCGCAAAAAAATGTTCGGGTGGTAGTGACCGGCGACGATCTTTCTTCGCTCCCTGACACCTTGAACTGTCTCGCGGCACTCGAGCAGGCGGGCTACCAGTTATGGGTGAGTTTTTCTCACAGTGCCAGCCAGTCGGCGCTGAAAGATGCCTGCATCGACAGGTTGCGCCAGTGGGGTTCTCGCGCCGGATTCGACCACCATAGCGGTGATTACGACGCACTCTATCTCCCGGCGCTCTCGATTAACAGTATGAGCAAAATTGCGCTGGGCATCCGCGACAACCTGGCTTGCGAGGCGGTATTCCAGGCGTTGCATCAGCGTAAACAGACGATCGCCACGCTGCATCCCCAGTGCCATGACAACCGCTTACCGCTGCCGCTGTTAGCCCGGCTGGAGGGTTATACGCACATGCTGGAAAGCTACGGCGTGACGCTCTCGGGCAAAAAAATGGCCCACATCGACTCTCCCCCGGTGAGCCAGTCTGCGCCATTCACCAGCCTGCCGTTCGCCGGTAAAAAACGCTTAATCGCCCTGCGCGATATTCGTCTGCTTGCCCCCGGCGAAGGATTGCGGGTCGAGCGCGATACGCTGATTACCCCTGCCGCTAAAGACGAAATCAAGCGGCGCAATCTCACCCTTATTTACGGCTAACCGGAGGAAGTATGTATCTCGCAAAAGTCACTGGCGCGTTAGTTTCCACCACCAAACACGTCTCCCTGAACGGCTCGAAACTGCTGATAGTGGCGCGCCTGGATGAAAACTATCGGCCTACCGGCCATGCACAGGTGGCTGTGGATACCGTCGGCGCGGGTAACGGCGAGATTGTTATCGTGACCACCGGCAGCTCGGCGCGGATGAGCAACAGCAAAGAGCATTCGGTGATTGATGCTGCCGTGGTGGGCATCGTGGACGCGCTTGACCTTAACGGCAAATAGCGGCGCTCAGAGGAGGGTAATGTATGGCTGCGCACGACGATTTTCTCGACAACTGGATCACCGCCGCTATCGCCACGCAACTGCCGGAGCGGCACATGCCCCTGAGCCTGGAAGACTGTGCGCTGCTGGCGAAGCTGGCGCAAGAGGCTGCCATGGCCTGCCATGTGCCAATTGTTTTTAGCCTGGTGGATGCCCACGGGCAGCAGCGGTTCTTCTTTAGCATGGATAACGCCCTGCTGGTAAGCCATACCCTGGCGCCACAAAAGGCCTGGACCGCCGTGGCGCTGAAGATGGCGACCCATGAACTGGCGACGCGAGTACAACCGGGCGGTGAGCTATACGGTCTTGATAAAGAAAAAGAGATTTGTTGCTTCGGCGGCGGATTTCCCTGCTGGTCGGGCGGATGCCTGCTCGGCGGCATTGGCATTAGCGGTGGCAGCGTGGAAGACGATATGTCCATCGCCCGCCAGGCGCTGGCGCGGTTTAGCGCGCTGCGTTTTCCCCTCGCAATAACACGTTAATTTTTCATCGCAGTCCATTTCAGGGGTCATCATGTCCTTAGTTTGTGTATTAGTGATTAACTGTGGTTCTTCCTCAATGAAGTTCTCGGTCATCCCCCAGGATGCCGACCAGCCGGTGCTGTCTGGCCTGGCAGAGCGGCTGGGGATTGATCATGCCACCATGACATTTAAAGACCGTGACGGTAATACATCCCGCGTGGCGCTGGCGGAAGCCAGCCATCAATGTGCGTTGCACGTCCTGTTCGGGACACTTGCGCAGCAGCAACTGCTGGAAACCATTACCGCTATCGGGCATCGCGTGGCACACGGCGGCAGTGATTTCAAAAGCTCGGTGCGGGTGACCGACGAGGTGATTGAAAAAATCCGTGCGTTGTCCGCACTGGCGCCCCTGCATAACCCCGCCAACCTGATGGGAATTGAAGCGGCGCGTGCGCTGCTGCCTGCACTGCCGCAGATCGCGGTGTTCGATACCGCGTTCCATCAGACGTTATCCCCGGCGGCGTATACCTATGCTATTCCACTGGATTACCAGCGTGACTATCAGGTGCGTCGCTACGGCTTCCACGGTACTTCCCATCGTTTTATCGCCAGCGAAGCGCTCAACGCATTGGATCTGGACCCGGCGGATCACGGTATCGTGATTGCCCACCTGGGAAATGGGTCGTCACTTTGCGCCGTGCAGAACGGCGAGAGTGTCGATACATCGATGGGCATGACGCCGCTGGAAGGGCTGGTTATGGGCACGCGCTGCGGCGATCTGGATTTTGGTGTCGCCGCCTATCTGGCGAAGTGCACGGGGCAGTCTCTCGACGCCCTGTACAAAATGGTTAACAGCCAGTCCGGATTAATGGGTATCTCCGGATTGTCCAGCGATTGCCGAACGTTGCAGGAAGCCCGTGCTGCGGGGCACGAACGGGCGGCGCTGGCCATCGATGTGATGGTGCATCGACTCGCCCGGCATATCGGCGGCCATGTCACGTCTCTTAAACGCTTCGACGCACTGATTTTTACCGGTGGTATTGGCGAAAACTCGGCGCTGATCCGTGAACTCACCGTACAACGGCTTCAGGCGTTGGGACTGGTGTTGGATGGGGCACGCAATCAGCAGATGTTCGGTGGTCGCAGCGGGCTGATTTCAAAAGCGGGTTCGATGACGATCGCCGTCATCGCCACCAATGAAGAAAAAATGATTGCCAGAGACGCGGCGGACATTGCCCGTAACCTGTAATAAAACCCGGGAGGTTATTGCCGCGGGTAGGTGGATTTTATTGTCGGCGGGGCGAATCTGAAAACAAGATAGTCCCGCTAGCGCGCAAAACATTTTGTCCAAATAACCTTAGTATCATCATGCGTAAATAATTAACGCACAGGGTGAATCTGTGGATTTCTATTCCTGTGCACGTTTTCTTTCTATCAGAAATATCGAGGTTGGTATGCAACAAGAAGCATTAGGAATGGTTGAAACAAAAGGCCTGGTTTCTGCAATCGAAGCTGCAGATACCATGGTGAAATCTGCCAACGTGACCCTGGTGGGTTATGAAAAAATCGGTTCTGGCCTGGTAACCGTGATGGTTCGCGGCGACGTGGGTGCTGTGAAAGCCGCTACCGACGCGGGTTCTGCCGCTGCGGGTAAAGTGGGTGAACTGGTCTCCGTACACGTTATTCCACGCCCGCACATTGAGGTGGAAAAAATTCTGCCGAAGGCCGTCGGTTAATAACAATAAAGGATACTGATCATGAGAGATAATCTTGTTGAGCAGATTATATCTGACGTAATGAATAAACAAACCGACACGAAACCGAAGGCCAAAACCGCCGCGCATTTCGCAGGTTGTGGAATTACGGAATTTGTCGGCACTGCATTGGGTCACACTATCGGCCTGGTGATTGCCAATGTCGATAATCAGTTACATGAAATTATGAATATCGACAAGAAATATCGCTCTATCGGTATTCTGGGTGCGCGTACCGGCGCAGGTCCGCAAATTTTTGCCGCTGATGAAGCCATCAAAGCCACTAACAGTGAAATCATTTCTATCGAGCTGGCTCGCGACACTGAAGGTGGCGGTGGACACGGTTGTTTGATTATTTTCGGCGCGTCTGATGTTTCCGACGTCAGACGTGCGGTTGAAGTTGCGCTCTCAGAAATTGAACGCACCATGGGCGACGTGTATGGCTCACCGGCTGGCCACCTCGAATTTCAATACACCGCGCGCGCCAGCAGTGCGCTGCATAAAGCGCTCGGTGCACCAATGGGTAAATCCTTCGGGATGACCTGCGCCTCGCCTGCGGCGATAGGCCTGGTGATTGCTGACGCTGCGGCGAAATCCGCCGTTATCGACCCGGTGGGCTACGCCAGCCCGTCGAAAGGTACCAGCTTCAGTAACGAAGTGATCTTTACCTTTTCCGGTGATTCCGGTGCGGTACGCCAGGCCGTTATTGCCGCACGTGAAGTGGGGCTGCAACTGCTCTCCACGTTAGATCCAGCGGAAATTAAATCCACCACGACGCCGTATATCTAAGCATCGGGTGACGACGCGCGCGACGCGGTCGGTAGTAAGGAATTTAAAGATGAATGATATTGAAATCGCTCAGGCTGTCTCGACCATTCTGAGCAAATTCACCAAAGCAACACCGGATACGGCCCCGGCTGCGGTTCCCGCGACCTCAGATGCGGCACGGGTTGAAAGCCTGGATGATATCGTCGCTAAGGCGCTGGCGCAGCAAACCTCCGGACGCGCCGCCTGTGCATCCTCTCCGGTCGCGAATGCCGGAACCGGCGCATTCGAAACGATGGACGAGGCGATTTCAGCAGCCGTACTGGCGCAGGTGCAGTATCGCCACTGTTCTATGCAAGACCGTACCTCATTTATTAATGGCATTCGTGACATTTTCCTGCAGGAGGAGGTGCTGTGCGCCATTTCCCGTATGGCGGTGGACGAAACCGGCATGGGTAATTATGAGGACAAACTGATCAAAAACCGCGTCGCAGCGCTGAAAACGCCAGGTCTTGAAGACCTGGCAACCCGCGCGATTACCGGAGACGGAGGGTTAACCCTGATCGAGTACTCCGCGTTCGGGGTAATTGGTTCGATTACACCAACCACTAACCCGACCGAAACCATCATTAACAACAGTATCAGCATGCTGGCGGCGGGCAACACCGTCGTGTTTAGCCCACACCCCCGTTCGCGCAAGGTTTCGCTGTACGCGGTTGAGCTGATCAATAACAAGCTTGCAGAGCTGGGTGCACCGGCAAACATGGTGGTAACGGTGACGAAACCGTCAATCGATAACACCAACGCCATGATCAACGACCCGCGTATCAACATGCTGGTGGCAACCGGCGGTCCGGCCATTGTGAAAACCGTGATGTCATCCGGCAAGAAAGCGATTGGCGCAGGCGCAGGCAACCCGCCAGCCGTAGTGGACGAGACGGCGGATATCGAAAAAGCGGCCCGCGATATCATTAAGGGCTGTAGCTTCGACAACAACCTGCCGTGCGTGGCTGAAAAAGAGGTGATTGTGGTGAATCAGGTCGCTGACTATCTGATCCACTGCATGAAGAAAAGCGGTGCTTATCTGCTGTGCGACAAGAAACTGATTCAGCAGTTACAGACCCTGGTGCTTAACGAAAAAGGCACCGGGCCGAATACCGGGTTCGTCGGTAAAGATGCGCGCTATATCCTTCAGCAACTGGGGATCACGGTGGGTGACGATATTAAAGTCATCTTAATCGAGACGGAGAAAACCCATCCGTTCGTGGTACATGAACTGATGATGCCGGTCCTGCCGGTGGTGCGTGTCGACAACGTTGATGAAGCTATCGAGCTGGCGGTGAAAGTGGAGCACGGCAATCGACATACCGCGATTATGCACTCTACCAACGTCGAAAAGCTGACCAAAATGGCGCGCCTGATCCAGACCACCATATTTGTAAAAAATGGTCCCTCCTATGCGGGGATCGGGGTGGGTGGCGAAGGGCATGCCACCTTCACGATTGCCGGGCCGACCGGTGAAGGGCTTACGTCAGCACGCGCTTTTGCACGGCATCGTCGCTGTGTCATGGTTGAAGCGCTGAATATTCGCTAACCATTGCGAAGGGTGACTCAAAGATGAAAACACGGATCATAAACGCGCCGACCCCGGATATCCTGGCGATGCTGAAACGGCGCATGCCAGGGGAGTTTCGTTCGCGTCTGGAGTTGATTCGCATCGACGCTATTGGATTGTTAATGCTGCCGGTACCGGATCTCTATTTTTATGCCGATGTCGCCAGCAAAAGTGCCAATGTGGTGGTTTCGGAAATCTTTGGCAGTTGCCCTCAGCACATCACCACCCTGGCCATTTTTGGTGAAGTTGCGGCGGTGCATGAAGCCATGCGAATCATTGAGGAAAACGATAACCCGTTCTGAGAGTTCGCTTATGAAGAAGATATTACTTATCGCAGGCGATTTCTCTGAAGACTATGAAGTCATGGTGCCATGGCAGGCATTAAGCATGTTAGGTTTCAGAGTGGATGTTGTATGTCCGGGTAAACGAACCGGCGAGTTTATTAAAACTGCGATTCATGATTTTGAAGGTGACCAAACGTACACGGAAAAACCCGGACACCTTTTTAGATTAACTGCATCGTTTGACGAAATAAAGTTACAGGAATATTGCGGTGTATATATTTCAGGCGGGCGTTCATCTGAATACCTGCGATTAAATAAATCGGTCCTGAATGTCATACATTATGCAATGAATTTCTCAATACCTGTTGCCGCAATTTGTCATGGCCCACAAATTCTGGCCGCTGCGGGGGTATTAAAAGACAGGAAATTGACAGGGTATTTTACGGTAAAACCAGAGGTGGAAATGGCAGGTGGCCTGTGGGTTACTGCTGCGGATGATGAGGCCGTCGTCGATGGCAACCTCATCACTGCGACCACCTGGATGGGGCATCCGGAAATATTACGTCAATTTATTGCTCAGATAGGTATCAGTATTATTCATTAATACCCCGGCACTGCCGCAAGGTTATCAAAATATATTCGGGAGTTTTCTATGTTAGAGAAAGGTTTTTCTAATCCGACTGACCGTGTTGTAAGACTTAAAAATATGATCCTGACGGCAAAGCCGTATGTGGAATCAGAGCGCGCAGTACTGGCAACCGAAGCATATAAAGAGACGGAACAACTGCCGGCCATTATGCGCCGTGCAAAAGTGGTTGAAAAAATATTTAACGAATTACCGGTGACGATTCGCCCGGACGAATTAATTGTGGGTGCAGTAACGATTAATCCACGCTCGACTGAAATCTGCCCGGAATTCTCTTACGACTGGGTGGAAAAAGAGTTCGAGACGATGGAGCACCGTGTCGCCGACCCGTTCATTATTCCGCAAAAGACCGCCCAGGATCTGCATGAAGCGTTCAAATACTGGCCGGGTAAAACCACCAGTTCTCTGGCCGCCTCTTACATGTCCGAAAGCACCAAAGAGAGTATGGCGAGCGGCGTATTCACCGTGGGCAACTACTTCTTCGGGGGTGTCGGTCACGTTAGCGTCGATTACGGCAAGGTACTGAAAATCGGTTTTCGCGGCATCATTAACGAAGTCACCCGTGCGCTGGACGCGTTGGACCGCACCGAACCTGGCTATATCAAAAAAGAGCAGTTCTATAATGCGGTGTTGATAAGCTACAACGCGGCGATCCGTTTTGCTCATCGCTATGCGGAAGAGGCGTCCCGTCTGGCGCAGCTGGAAAGCAATCCGACCCGTAAACGCGAACTGGAGCAAATCGCTCAGAACTGTACCCGCGTACCGGAATACGGTGCGACCACATTCTGGGAAGCGTGCCAGACATTTTGGTTTATCCAGAGCATGCTGCAGATCGAATCCAGCGGCCACTCTATCTCCCCGGGCCGTTACGACCAGTACATGTATCCGTATCTGGCGGCGGACAAATCTATCTCACGCGAATTCGCCCAGGAACTGGTCGACTGCTGCTGGATCAAACTCAACGACATTAACAAAACCCGTGACGAAGTGTCTGCCCAGGCGTTCGCCGGTTATGCCGTATTCCAGAACCTGTGCTGTGGCGGCCAGACCGAAGACGGTCGCGACGCGACTAACGATCTGAGCTACATGTGTATGGAAGCGACCGCACACGTGCGTTTGCCGCAACCGTCTTTCTCTATTCGTGTATGGCAGGGTACCCCGGATGCATTCCTGTATCGCGCGTGCGAGCTGGTGCGTATGGGCCTTGGCGTTCCGGCGATGTACAACGATGAAGTGATCATCCCCGCGCTGCAAAACCGTGGCGTATCGCTGCGTGACGCGCGTGATTACTGCATCATCGGCTGTGTGGAGCCGCAGGCACCGCACCGTACTGAAGGCTGGCATGATGCGGCGTTCTTTAACGTAGCAAAAGTGCTGGAAATCACCCTTAACAACGGGCGTGTCGGTAGCAAACAGCTTGGTCCGGTAACGGGTGAACTGACTCAGTACACCGGCATGGATGATTTCTACAGCGCGTTCCAGAAACAAATGGCGCACTTCGTTCATCAACTGGTTGAAGCCTGCAATAGCGTGGATATCGCCCACGGTGAGCGCTGCCCGCTGCCGTTCCTGTCTGCGCTGGTCGACGATTGTATCGGCCGGGGTAAATCCCTGCAGGAGGGCGGTGCAATCTACAACTTCACCGGTCCACAGGCGTTTGGTGTTGCTGACACCGGCGACTCTGTGTATGCCATCCAGAAGCAGGTGTTCGAAGATCGCAAATTATCTCTGAGCGAGCTGAAAAGCGCACTGGATAGCAACTTCGGCCACGCGGTGGGCAGCAACCCACATAGCCCGGCGGCAAAAACCTCGCTTAACGAGCAGGACATTTATGATGTGGTGAAACGCATCATTGAGCAGCACGGTGCGCTGGATCCGGCGGCGATTAAAAACGAAGTCTATCGTCAACTGACATCCGGTACTGCGGCTCCGACGCAATCCGGTACCTTGTCCCGCCACGAAGAAATCCGCCGTATCCTGGAAAACACCCCTTGCTTCGGTAACGATATCGACGACGTGGATTTAGTGGCGCGTCAATGCGCATTGATCTACTGCCAGGAAGTGGAGAAATACACCAACCCGCGTGGCGGCCAGTTCCAGGCCGGTATCTACCCGGTTTCGGCTAACGTGCTATTTGGGAAAGACGTTGCGGCGCTGCCGGATGGACGTCTGGCAAAAGAGCCACTGGCAGATGGTGTGTCACCGCGTCAGGGTAAAGATACCCTTGGCCCAACTGCTGCAGCCAACTCGGTGGCCAAGCTTGACCACTTTATTGCCTCTAACGGTACGCTCTATAACCAGAAATTCCTGCCATCTTCACTGGCTGGCGAGAATGGTCTGCGTAATTTCAGCGGCCTGGTGCGTAACTACTTCGATAAGAAAGGGATGCACGTCCAGTTCAACGTTATTGACCGCAACACGCTGATCGAAGCGCAGAAAAACCCGGAGCAGCATCAGGATCTGGTGGTACGCGTGGCAGGTTACAGCGCCCAGTGGGTGGTTCTGGCGAAGGAAGTGCAGGACGACATCATTAGCCGTACTGAGCAACAGCTGTCGTAAATACCCCGCGGGCCAGAGAGGATAATCAATCTGGCCCGTTATTATTCATTTTTACACTGTCTGGTTTCTATTTTTACCTGGAAAGGTAATTTGACTAGTTAATATAGAGTGATGTTATGAATAAAGTTGAGTACGAAACCGAAGGCGTCATTTTTAATATTCAACGCTATTCTTTGCATGATGGCCCAGGCATTCGCACCATTCCTTTTTTTAAAGGTTGTCCGCTTTCCTGCAAATGGTGTAGTAATCCTGAATCACAACGTCCGCAGCCAGAATTGTTATTCAAAAAGAATGATTGCATCCGCTGTGGGAAATGTATTGATGTTTGTCCACAACAGGCGTTGTCAACCGCTAATACCTGGTTTATCGATCGTGACCGCTGTATCCAGTGCGGTAAATGTACTGACGTCTGTCCGACACGCGCGCTGGAAATGAAAGGCAAGCGTATGTCGGTGACGGCGGTAATGCGTGAGCTGGAAAAAGAAGAAAATTTATACCGTCGCTCCGGCGGGGGCATTACCCTGTCAGGCGGCGAACCGTTGGCGCAGCCTGAGTTTGCCCGTGAACTGCTGAAAGCGTGTAAGGCCAAGGGCTGGCATACCGCCATTGAAACCACCGGGTACACCACTAAGGCGGTGATTGACGAGGTTTTTCCATACGTCGACCTGGCGCTAACCGATATCAAAGCGATCGACCCTGACGTTCATGAGCGTAACACCGGCGTAAAAAACAGCGTGATTCTGGAAAACCTGCTGCGCATTTCATTTTTAACCAAAGTGGTGGTGCGTATTCCGGTGATCCCCGGCGTTAACGATAATCCGCAGGAAATTCATAATATCGCCGAGTTTGCCCGATTAATGCAAAACGTCGATACCATTCATTTATTGCCTTATCACAGCTTTGGCGAAAATAAATATAATTTATTAGGCCGTCAATATTCGATGGGCGATGCAAAAAGTATTGCCGAGACCAAAATGGAAACGTTGAAAGCGACGGTTGAGTCATTAGGCTTTAACTGTCATATCGGTGGTTAATTAACGGTATCAGCAGAGCGCGGCACAATCATGCTGCGCTTTTTAAGTTTTTAAACGTGATATTACACGAATTATAAAATTATCCGCAGCCAGTCTGCATTTTAATCTACGTTGTCCTTTAATTTAATCCTATTACAGAGGTGAGCTATATGAATAGCTTAGATATTCTCGTTGCCTTCGGCGGCGGCATATTTGGCGCGGCGATTGGCGCGCTGGCAGCTTTTGAATTTGTTGGGCTTCTGGTGATCGCCATGGCGGTAGTGCAGATTATTACCGGCGCGCCATCGGATTTTATTACGTTTCCGTTTGGGCTGTTTGGGCCGCATACCGGCGGCTTTGCCGCAGGCGTGGCGGCAACGGCCTATGCGGCAAAGAGAGGCAAACTGGGCTCCGGGCGCGATATTACTGCAGGGCTGAGCGGGCTGGCGGCCTATGATGTGCTGCTGGTGGGGGGGATTTTCGGGGCAGGTGGTTACCTTATCGCCTGGGGGCTGAACCAGATCCCGGCGTTCCCATCCGGTAATGCCTGGACCGATACCGTGGCGCTGACGGTGGTGATCTCCGGGGTAATTAGCCGACTGATGTTCGGCAAAACGGGCCTGTTTGGCAAGCCAGAGCAGGGGATACGTCACTGCTATCCGCCGCAGGATAAATGCTGGATGCCTTACCACAGCCGTATTCCGCAGCTTTCGGTGCTGGGTCTCGGCATCGGCCTGATGGCTGGGTTTTTAGGACTGAAGTTCGGCGGCAACGGCGCGCTGCTGGCGTTCGGTATTTCTGCGTTTTCGCTGATCTTCTTGCACTTCAACACCCAGGTGCCCGTATCGCACCACATCGCACTGCCCGCCGCGCTGACGGCAGTGCTGTCGGGCAGCCTGATATGGGCTGGCATTGTCGGTATTATTTGCGCGCTGTTAGGTGAACTGATGTCGCGTATCTTTCTGATCCATGGGGATACCCATATCGATCCGCCAGCAATGGCCATCGCCATAATGACGACAGCAGTTAACGTGCTGGCGACTATTGGGCTGTTCACGCTGATGCCGTTAATGTAGTTCTTTGATGTTTAAGAAAAGCCAGTGGGTGATGCCTGCTGGTTTTTTTGTTTTGCGCAGAATAAAAAAAAGCCGCGCTGAACGAATATTCAGTGCGGCTTTTTGACTTCCGGTCGCGTTATTTTTTCTTCGGGCCTGGACGTGGCCCTTTCTTCATAGGGTCTTGCGGCGTTTCATCAGCAATATCCATGCAGGATGCGCCGGGAGATGTATCAATATGCAGCACCGGGATGGTCTGGGCGGGTACTTCTTCAACCTGCTGTGCGGCCACAGGCGCGGGTGTTTCAGGCTCTGGCTGGACGACGCCGACCGTCTCTCTGGAGTGAATAATATGCTCAATATTCTGAGCGGTACGAGCGATAACTTTGTGGGCGTAAACGCTCCCTACCCGACTGGCTGCGCTGATGGCTGCCGCCACGGCGGCATTCATCGCGCCAATTTCGCCTTCCAGTTTCACCGTGACCATCCCGCCGCCTTTGGTGAGCTCATAGCCTACCAGGCTGACGTTAGCGGATTTCATGGCGGCATCCGCAGCTTCCACCGCCGCAGCCATTCCGACGGTTTCGATCAAGCCTAAACTTTGCCCGGACATACTCTTCTCCTGTAGATAAATTCACATTGTGCTGCGCGCGCATCGGCTTATTGGCCGACGTCTTCGCGTAATAGCGCCGCTTTATCCGTGCGTTCCCACGGAAAGCTGTCGCGACCAAAGTGGCCGTAGCAGGCCGTTTTACGATAGCGGGGGACCAGCAGGTCAAGCATGCTGATGATGCCGTAGACGCTGAGATCAAAATGACGGTTAACCGCCTGCTGCAACACCTCCGCTGACACATTTTGCGTACCAAAGGTGTTGATCCTGACGGAAACGGGGTGGGGCAGGCCGATGGCCCAGCCGAGCTGGATTTCACAGCGCGACGCGAGGCCGGCAGCGACTATATTTTTCGCCACGTAACGGGCGGCGTAGGCGGCAGAACGATCAACCTTCGACGGATCTTTACCGGAAAATGCGCCACCGCCGTGACGGGCCGCGCCGCCATAGGTGTCGACGATGATTTTGCGCCCGGTTAAACCGCAATCGCCCACCGGGCCGCCAATCACAAAGGGCCCGGCTGGATTGACCAGAAAACGGGTGTTTGGGGTGAGCCAATGTGATGGCATAACCGGTTTAATGATCTCTTCGATAACGGCTTCACGCAGTGTCGCCATTGAAATATCCGGGCTGTGCTGAGTAGACACTACCAGGGTATCCACAGAATGCACCTGGTTATCCTGATAGCGCAGGGTGACCTGGCTTTTGGCGTCGGGCAGTAAAAATGGCAGCCGTTGCGACTTACGCAACTGTGCCTGACGTTCCATGAGGCGATGGGCGTAAACCAGCGTGGCGGGCATCCGTTGTGGTGTTTCATCGCAGGCGTAGCCAAAGGTGATGCCCTGATCGCCTGCGCCCAGCGCTTCTGGAGAGCCACCGCGAATACCGTCGGCAATATTGCTGGACTGTTTGCCGAGAATATTCAGTACGCCACAGGTATTGCCGTCAAAGCCCAGCCGGGAATGATCGTAGCCTATCTCTTTAATGGTGTTGCGGACGATCTGCTCGATATCTACCGTGGCATGGGTAGAGATTTCACCTGCGACGATAGCGACACCGGTTTTGACCAGGCATTCGCAGGCCACTTTGCCCCAAGGGTCCTGCAGGAGAATGGCATCCAGAATGGCATCGGAAATCTGGTCGGCCATTTTGTCCGGATGCCCTTCGGCAACGGATTCGGAGGTAAACAGGTAATCGTTCAAAGCGAGGCCACTTGTCTGGAAATTTTATTCCTATCTTAGGGGCCAACCAGACAAGGGGGCGTAAACTATCTTGCGGGTGTGTTGGACTATTTTGTTTTCATTTGCAGGCTAGCGCAAAATTACGCCAGGGCTGCGGACTCCTCCGGTGTAACGATTTTCCGGTAATCAGAGGGCGCCATGCCGGTCTCTTTTTTGAAGATCCTGCAGAAGTAGTTGGAGTCCTGATAGGCCAGTTCCAGCGCAATGGTATTGACCTTCATGTCGCTAAACTGCAGTAGCGATTTGGCGATAGTGATTTTGCGCGTGGCGATATAATTCGAGAATCCGATACCGGTGATTTTCTTGAACGCCCGGCTCAGGTAGCAGGAACTGACGAACGATTTCGCCGCAACGTCGTCCAGAGTCAGATTTCTGAGGATGTTTTTTTCAATGTGAAATTTTGCCCGCTCAATAAAATCGATATTGCCGGTATAGCTTTTAAATGCATAATCAAACAGCTCTTCGCTAATGGTCAGCAGGCCGATCATAACCCGAAAATAACGGCTGTCCATGACCCCGTACTGATTGATGTCTTTTATCATGGCGGTGACTTTACGGTGTGTTGGCGCTAATTTTTCACCCTGTACGGTCGTATACTGACTGACGACTTCCAGGAAATCGATAACCTCTTTACGTTTGTCCTCGTTATGCCTGTCGATATGACACGCGCCGTTAATAATGTCGAAAATAAGACTGTGCCACGGGGCATAGCTGCATTCGTCGATCATGGTGAACACTTTTTGCTTTAGCGCCCGGGATTTTTCGTTGTCGTCTTCGTTCACCTCAAGCGTTTTTTTGATGGTGTCGATGAGAATGCTTTTTTTCACCGGCTTCAGCAGGTAATCACTCACTTTAAGGTTATACATGCTGCGCACGATATTGAAATCATCATTCGCTGTCGTGACGATAACTTTGGTGTCAGTGCATTTTTTCCTCAGGTATTCAATAACCTGATTGCCGTTTGGCAGCGGGATATTAATATCCACGAAGATCATATCGATGTGGTTACATTGGTCGATCAACTGAATGGCTTTTTTGCCCGTGGAGGCTTCGTGAATGACGGCATTTTCCACGCACTGGGAAATTATCCGTTTCAGTGATTCAAGCTCGATGGGCTCATCTTCAACGATAACAATGTTAAACATATGTCCTCTTCCTGCTATCAGGCTTCCAGCATTGGGAACCGAAGTTTAATGGTTGTACCCATCCTGGGCTTGTTGGCGCTCATGATTTCCAGGCCGTAGCTCTCACCAAATAACAGCTTTAATCTATTTTTTATGTTGTTGATGCCGATGCTGCCTTTTTGTAGATTTTGATCGCCTGATAAAATCTGGTCGATAGCCTCCCCCGAGATGCCGTCGCCGTTATCTGTGACCTCGATAATCACATCCTGGCCGTCATCGGTGGCGCGGATCAATAGATGACTGCTGGTGTCGCGCGGCTCAACCACGTAATTGAAGAAGTTCTCCACCAGAGGTTGCAGGATCAAAAATGGGCAGACCACATCCAGATACTTTTCGGGGATGTCGTACAGATAATCGAAGCGGTCGCTCATCCGCACTTTCTGTATCGACATGTAACTGTTCACGTAATTCATTTCATTGCGCAGCGTAATCAGTCCACGGTTATTTTTGCGTAAGAGATAGCGCATCATGTCGGAAAAATCGTGCACCATGGTTTCGGTGCGCTGGGCATCTTCAAGAAACGCCAGACGGCCTATGGTATTTAATACGTTGAATAAAAAATGCGGGTTAATCTGATAAGAGAGTGCTTTGAATTCTGCTTCATGTAACGAACGCTCAATTTCAACGCGCATTCTTAGTTCATTGGTCAGCTCAAGATCTTTTTTACGCAACTCACGTTGAATATTATTGGCGTGTGCCTGTTCCACCAGATATGAAGAAACGTGTAATAGCGTAGAGGCAGTGGATTCAAAACGTTCATAGTTCATTCTTCGCGTATTTTGATGCAAATTAATCAACCATGGATTTTCTTCCCAGATCTCATTGTTATTAAGAATATAGGGAATACTGCGCTCTTTTTCCTCTTCCACCTTGACCTGCCCGGAAATAAATGCACCGAGGTAATGATCGTTAATCATGATAGGGACGGCAAATTCCACAAAACCACAGTAGCAGCGGTACACCACCGGTTCCCGGGCATGCATCGCCGCACGCCCGCCGGCTTTGTCGCTTTCATAGCAGTGATGGGTCAGCGTAGGGTTGAGGCGAGAGCGTGCGCAGAAGTCCGAAAAACCACTGGGTCTGGTGACGGGAACGCCATTTTCATCCACCACCACCAGCGCGATCATCATTGATTTTGAAAAGTTATCCTGCAGGGTCTGAAGACGTTGTACATCCAAAAACTCATGTAGTTTGTATTTATTTACCATTCGTTCAGCCTGCATTGGTAGAGCAATATTGCATATTCAAAAGTAAACGATTTGATGCAAAAAAATATTGAAATGGGTCACGACAATAAAAAAGGAATTAAGATTCATGTTAATTCCATGTCGATAATGTTATCTCAATGTAACGAAAAGCCCAAATTACCAGAACATTAGATTAATCTTAATAACAATTTGGGATATTTGTATTAGGGGTTATTTTTAGGTGAATCGATAATACGCTTGAGAAAGGTTTTTATATTTGATGGGCAATAGGGATATTCTGTTCGAGAACATCCTTTTTTAACCCACTCCGGGTAATAATTAGCGCTGTGGACGTCGCCTTATCCTTTACCCTCCGCACTCTCTTTCTCCAGGCGCTCCACCTGGGTTTGCTCCCAGTCCAACCGCTGCTCCCGGCGGCGAAACTCGCTGGGGGATAATCCTACCGCGCGATGAAAATCACGGGAAAAATGCAGGGGATCGTTATACCCCACCTGGCCCGAGATGCGACCTATCGTCTCCTGGGTTTCAACCAGCAGTCGACGCGCCTGTGACAGACGATAGTTCTTCAGCCATTTCAGTGGGCTTTGGTTAAAGGTGGTCTGAAACAGACGGAACAGCTGGGACTTGCTCACCTGGCAGTGCTGCATAAATTTCTCAATGTCCCAGTCGTCGCTGTAGTGGCTGTGGATCTGGTAAATCAGCCGTCCCAGCCCGCGATGGGTAATCACCGGGGATTTTGTCGCCTCGGCGCTACGGTTCTCCAGCAGGGTGCAGATCAGTCGGGCGCAGAGTTCGTCGCACTGGGCATCCGTCACTAAGGTGTGGCTCTGCATCAGGCTGAAGATATGGTGATAAATCTCAGTGATCTTCCCAGGGTTATCGAACTGAAAAACAGGGTTCTGCGAAACATCCAGTATCTGCATGATATTGCTTAGCTTTGCGCTATCAATGCGCAGCCATAATATCTCCCAGGGATCGTTTTTGTTCGGGTAGTGCTCGTGCGGCCAGCGGACGGGCAGCCAGACCAGACACCCTGCCTGCACCTCATAAAGGATGTTTTCCAGCCGCACAAAGCCGCTGCCGTTCAGGCAAAAAATCAGTTCATGCCCCACCACCGACTGGCGTCGGACACGGAAGTTCTCGGCTGTTCGAATATGTCCCGCGCGCAGGATCTGGTAGTTCATTAACGTCGAAAACTTGTCTGATTCCCGATACCAGTTCGCCAGAACCTGTGTTTGTTGCACCCGCTTATCCATACCTGATTCCGATTTGAGCAAGAAAATGCCGCTGACCCTTGATTCATCAAAGCATGGCAAGGGGAAAAAGACATGTTCTGTCGCCAGAGCAGCGGTAGATTTTTGAACATGCTCACAACTTTATTGACGTGGAAATTCTGTCCATATTGCCGGGAATCCTGGCTATCACACTTTTTGTTGAGGCTGCCTACAGTGAAATGCATAAACGTAGCCAACAGGAGTAGATGTAGATGATTGATTTCAATGATCCCCGCCAGGTCGCCAAAGCCATCCAGTTCACTAACGTCAACGCAGATTTGACCTATGAAGGGCTGATTCAGCACCTGAATATTTGCATGGAGTATCAGTTCGACGCCGCGATGATCGCCCCCTGCTGGGTCTCTGTGGCGAAGGACGTTCTGAAAGGCAGCGGCGTGCGTGTGGCGACCACCGTTAACTTCCCGCAGGCCAACGACACCACGGCAATGAAAGTCGCCGTGGTGCGTGAACTGGCCAAAGAGGGCGCGGATGAATTCGACTTCCCGCCAAACCCGGGCTTCCTGCTGGGGGGCATGGACGACCGCTACTTCAACGAGCTGAAAGAGGTCACTCACATTGCCCACGATCTGGGGATGAAAGTGAAGGCGATGCTGGAGTTCGGGTTTATCACCGAAGAGGCGATGAAAATCAAAGCCACCCGTTATGCGTACGAAGCCGGTATTGATTGGGTGAAACAATCCAGCGGCTGGGGCAAAGGGGGATGCGCGGCAACGGCAGAAGATGTTCGACTTCTCAAAGCCAATATTCAGGCACCTTGCCGGGTAAAAGTTTCCGGTAAAGTCAACACGTTGGAAAAAATGAAAGAGATGTTCATCGCGGGAGCGGAGCTCGTGGGCACCAGCTCAGGCCCTGAACTGGTGAAAGGCCTGACAGGCGACATCAACGCTTACTGATTGACGGATGCCGTCGGCAGTGCGTTGACGGCACTTCGTCCCGCAATGAAAACAAACAGCACAGTGAACGGAGAATGTGATGAGCGTATTTATTCTCGGGAGCTACGCGAAAGCGCTGGTTATGACAACCGACCGTATCCCCCTTGCCGGGGAAACCCTGATTGGCCGCGATTTTCGTCAGACCTGGGGTGGAAAAGGGTCAGATATGGCGGTCCAGGCCGCCCGTCTTGGCGCAGATGTCGCTTACGCTGGCGTGGTGGGCGATGACGCCTTCGGACATGAGTTTGTCAGCCTGATGCAGCAGGAAGGGGTTGATATTCGGGCGCTGACGCTCACCAACGCGTTGCCTACCGGGGCGGGACTGATCGTCAAAGATAACGAGGCGCGCAATATTATCGTGGTGGATATGGGAGCCAATAAGCTCTTTACCCCCGCGCTGGTGGATAGTGCGTTGGCGCATATCCAGAAGTGCAATGTGGCGCTCGCGCAGCTTGAAATCCCGCTCGACACCGCGCTCTACGGCCTGCGAAAAGCCAAAGCGCTGGGGAAAACCACCATTCTTAACCCGGCGCCTGCGCGCAATTTACGCGGCATCGATCTGAGCGCCATCGACTATCTGACCCCGAATGAGACCGAAGCCCGCGTGGCGCTGGGGCTGGCCCCGGATGATGGGCGCAGTAACCGCGAAATTGCCGATCTGCTGCTCGAAACGGGTTGCCAGTACGTGGTGATGACCCTCGGTGAGGCGGGATCTGCGGTCTTCAGCCAGCACGACACGCAGGAAATCCCACCCTGTAAGGTGGATGTGGTCGACAGCAACGGCGCGGGCGACAGCTTTAACGCCGCGCTGGCCGTTGCCCTTGATGAAGGCAAGCCGATCGCTGAAGCCGTGCTGTTAGCCAATGCGACGGCCGCACTCTGCTGTACGGACTGGGAAACCGTCCCCTCGTATCACTGTCGCAGTGATGTCGACGCCTTTATGAAAAGCATGAACCTTGCAGAGGAATAAACATGAGACCCGACAGAATCTTACACCCTGAACTCGCCGCCGCTTTAGCCACCCTTGGCCACACCGACATCGTCTTAGTGACGGACGCGGGTTTTCCCATCCCCCCGCAGGCAAAACGCATCGATCTGGGATTCTGGCCCGGTACGGTCGACGTCCTTGAAATCCTGCGCGTGTTGCGCCGGGAGATCTTTGCCGAAGAGGTCCATTTTGCCAGCGAAGTGCGCGATTGCCATCCCCAGCTGTATCGCGACGTGCAGTCTATCTACACCGGTTCCGGGGCGGAGTTTCACACCGCCAGCCACGAAACCCTGTGTCACGACATTGCCCACCGGGCAAAAGTGGTGATCCGCTCGGGCTCCTTCAACCCGTGGGCCAACTTTGCGCTGGTGGCAAGCACCGACCCGTTTGCCTGGTTTACCGAACAATCCGGCGTGCAGCCGCTTCCGGCCTATGTGGCCAGACGCCAGCGTATCCGTGACAACGTTGTTCCAGAACTGCGCTAACAGGGAAGAAGCATGAAAATTACCGGCTGGCGATCGCTAAAAACGCTCTATCGCGATATTCCCTAATCAATGACCAAGGAACAGAGACCATGAAAACAGTGGCATTGGGACGCACGGGCATCCAGGTGCCGGTGCTGGCGATGGGCGCGGCGTCGCTGGGGAGTATTTACCATCCTGTCTCGCAGCAGCAGGCGAATGAAACCGTCGCCACCGCGCTTGAGCACGGCGTTAACTATTTTGATGTCGCGCCGTATTACGGCTTAACCAGGGCGGAAAGCGCACTCGGTATCGCCCTCAGGGGCGTGCCACGCCAGAGTTATAGCCTGGCGACCAAAGTTGGCCGCTACGGGGACAGCCAGTGGGATTTCTCCCGGGAGGCCACGTTACGCAGCATCGACGCCAGCCTGGCACGTCTGGGCACGGATTATATCGACGTGATTCAGTGCCACGATGTTGAGTACGGCGATCTCAACCAGTTGGTGGATGAAGCTCTGCCGACGCTGAGGGCGCTGCAAGAGCAGGGGGTGGTGCGTCATCTCGGTATCACCGGCTACGACCTTGCGCTGTTGGAGAAACTGGCTGTGGAGCAGAGCGTCGATACCGTGATGGCGTACTGTACCTGGACCTTACAGGATCGCCGCTTAGGTGAGGTGGCGAAACGCCTCAACCAGGCAGGAACGGGAGTGTTAAACGCGTCGCCGCTGTCAATGGGGTTACTCACCCGCCACGGCGCACCGGCGTGGCACCCGGCGCATCAGGACGTGCAGGCTATCTGCCGTGCGGTCTCGGCCCTGTGCGATCGTGAAGGGGTCAATATTTCGCAGGTGGCGCTGCAGTTTGCGCTGACGACCGCCGCAGAACAAGGGATCGCCAGCACCGTGATAGGTACCGCCAGCCAGCAAAACATGCTCGACAACGTACGCTGGAGCGCGCAGCCGCTGGATGAGGGACTGCTGCAGCGCATTGATGCGCTGATGGCCCCGGTTCTCAATATTGGCTGGGACAGTCGGCCAGGGAACGGAGGAAAAGCGCAAAAATGAAGCCTCTCGACAGCCATCTTCATCTGTGGGATCCCCGGGTACTGCGCTACGACTGGCTGAATGCGGTGCCTGCGCTCAATAGCCCGCAACTGCCTGCCCAGCGGGCGCACGCAGGGGACATCCCGGAGGCGGCGATTGTGGTGCAGGCTGACTGTGCGGCGGAACAGGCGCTGGACGAAGTGATGTGGATTAACCAGCTGGCCGAGGATTCGCCTTTTCACCTTGCAGGCATTGTGGCCTGGGCACCGTTAGAAGAGGGCGACGCGGTGGTGGCGCACCTGCGGCAGCTGCGCGCCATGCCCCGCGTGGTGGGTGTACGTCGTTCATTGCAAAACGAACCTGATACGTTGTTCTACGATGCCCATTATCGTGCCGGTCTGCTGGCGGCGGCACGGGAGGGGTTTGTCCTCGACCTGTGCGTTAGGGCGCGTCAGCTTCCGGCCGTGCATCATCTCCTGAGCTGGCTGTACAGCCAGCATCCTGACGCGAAGGTCGTGCTGGATCACATGGGGAAGCCGGGAATTATCCATAACGCGTGGCACGAATGGCAATGCGCCATCGAGACGTTAGCCGCTTTTCCCGCTTTACGCTGCAAAATTTCTGGCTTGCCAACCGAAGCGGACTGGCAGCACTGGAGCCCGGCGCACATTGTGCCGTGGATCCAGCACGCTGTGCAGGTGTATGGCCCGCGACGGTGCTTATTCGGTAGCGACTGGCCGGTAGTCAATCTGGCTGGCGGCTATGCGCGCTGGAAGCAGTGCGTCGAGATGGCGATTGCCGATCTTTACGTCGCCGACAGGCAGGCCATTATGGCCGGGAATGCACGCGAGGTTTATTTATCACAGTCAGGAGAGCCGTTTAATCATCACTAAAGTCAGGATGACGTTTATTTCGCATTACCCTACGCAAAATAATAATTGAGGAAATAAGCATGTCTGATAATAGTCATATCCTGCACCCGACAAAGACAGGCAACAGCGTTAAGGATAATCCTGCAGACAATACATTGCTGGTGACCGGAAGAAAAAAGCGGATCCTGCTGGCGTCGTTATTCAGCAATTTTTTTGTCTTGCTGGCCCTGTACTGCGGCGTTATTTCCGTGCTGTTGCCGAACCACATCGCGCAAATTGATCCTGCCAATAAAGCCAACAATCTGGCTATTGTCATGACGTCGGCCCTGCTGTTTACCATTTTTGCGCAACCCATTGCCGGGGCATTGTCCGACCGCTGCCGCTCAACCTGGGGACGTCGTTCACCGTGGATTGTGGGGGGCGCCCTCATCGGCGGGCTGGCGATTTTTGGTATTTCGATGACCACCACGGTGGCGGGTATCGCCGTCTTCTGGCTGATGGCGGCGATCTCGCTCAACTGTATGAATGGCCCTTTAGCCACGGTGGTTGCTGACCGCTTCCTGCCGGAAAACCGCGGTATTGCCTCCGGCTTTGTCGGGGCGGGATCGACCGCGGGCGGTACGGTTGGCATTATTATTGCTGGCTATCTGGCCTGGAACCTGCAGCTTGGCTATCTGGTGTTTGGCCTGGCGATCGTCACCTGTTGCATCGCCTTTGTCCTGATCAACCGTGAGCCTTCTACCCGGACGCTGGAGGTAGAACCCTTCCGTTGGGGGACATTTTTCAAAAGCTTTTGGGTCAGTCCGCGTCATTATCCCGATTTTGGCTGGGCGTTCTTTGGTCGATTCGCCATGTTTCTGGGGTACCAGGGGGTGGTGACGTATCAGCTGTATATTCTGCAGGATTACATCGGGTTAAGCGTTAAAGACGCCAACTACGCCATCGGTACGATCTCGCTGATTACCCTGGTCACGCTGCTGTTCTCCGGCCTGGTATCGGGTTATCTGTCTGATAAGTTTCAACGGCGCAAAATCTTTGTCTTTGCCTCCAGTATTCTGATGGCCGCAGGCCTGGTGATCCCCTTACTGGTTCCGACCCTGAACGGCATGTATTACTACGCGGCCATTCTCGGTCTGGGCTACGGGGCTTATACCTCTATCGATATGGCACTGATGACCCAGGTATTACCGGGTGGCGGCAAACAGGCGGGAAAAGACATGGGGATTCTGACTATCGCCACCGTTTTACCTCAGTCGTTCAGCCCTGTTTTATCCGCATGGATGTTATCAACCTTTAATAATGATTATTCGACACTGTTTATCGCGGCAATTATATTTGTGTTTGCCTCATCCTTCTTTGTATTACCGATAAAATCAGTTAAATAAAATAGCGTTATGTTCAGATAATCATCCCAGGAGAAGATAATGAATCAGCCTCGTTTTAGTGGTGTTATTCCCCCGGTTCCGACACTGTTTGATGCAAACGGTGAATTTGATGAGGTCGCCCAGGCGACATTAATTGAACATTTACTCGCTTCGCCGGTAGATGGCCTGTTCTTCCTCGGCAGCGCCGGTGAGTTCGCCCATATGTCAGACGCCCAGCGCGAGCAGGTGGCCGCGTTCTGTGTGCGCCAGGTTGCCGGCAGAAAACCGGTGCTGATCGGCATCGCATACTGCGGCACGCAACAAACGATCGACGCGGGCCTGCATGCTCAGCGCATCGGTGCCAGCGGCGTGGTGGTGGTCAACCCGTGGTACAACCCGCTCAGCGACGCTAATCTGCTGCGCCATTACCAGTTGATTGCTGCTGCACTGGAGCTGCCGATCCTGCTGTATAACTTCCCGGCACTCACCGGGCAGCCCCTGCCGGTGCATATCATTCGTGAGCTGGCGTTAAGCTGCCCCAATATCGTGGGCCTGAAGGATACCGTCGATACCCTGTCGCATATTCGTGAAACGATCCACGCGGTGAAGCCGCATCGTCCCGATTTTGCTATTTTTGCCGGTTATGATGAATACCTGCTGGGAACGCTGATTCTGGGGGGTGACGGCTGTATTCCGGCCAGCGCCAACTTTGCGCCGCAACTCACCTGTGGGATCCTGGATGCCTTCCGCAAACAGGATTTCTCACGGGCGGTAGAACTGCAGCAATCTCTCTCCTGGATCCCACCGCTTTACAGTATGGATCTCCCTTTCTATAACGCCGTGAAGTACGCCTTACAGCTTATCGGGCTGGATATTCCGGTTCATTCCCTGCCGCCCGCATCGCCACTTACTGAAGAGATGAAAGTGGAGATCAGGCATATTCTGCAGCGTGCCGGTGTGATTGATAATAAGGCCTAGCCTGATGGGAAAAATACGCCGCTTTGGCTGTGTGGTGCAGGTCCGGCCGGAAAAGCTGGACTATTATAAGGCGCTGCACGCAAACCCCTGGCCAGAAGTGAACGCCATGATTAAAGCGTGCAACTTACGTAATTTCTCTATTTATTATAAAAACGGGCTGTTATTCAGTTACCTGGAATACAGCGGGGATAACTACCCAGCCGATCAGGCAAAAATGGCCGCCCACCTGCAAACGCAGGAATGGTGGCAACAAACCGGACCCTGTCAGAAACCGCTGGACGGCGAGCCAGAGGGAACTCTGTGGGTCGAGATGGAAGAGATATACCACCTCGATTAATCGGCACGTAACGGCATCTCTTTCTGACCCCGCGGCATGTTAATGGCGCGGGGCTTTTTTATCTGCACGGGGAGGGCTGATATGAGCTTACTCACATAACCGTTCCCCTGAGATTTGTATCCATATGGCAGAGAATTCTGCCTATGACACTCTTTTGCCAGGCCGACTACAGTGAATTCACCGCTCGCTACTTCACTGTGATTACGGGGTTTTATGGACACGCTATTACGTCAATTAGAGCAGGCCACACGACCCGCTCTGCCCAAACGACTGGATTATAAAATCGGGGTTATCGGCGCCGGTTTTATTGTTGAGCATTGCCATCTGGTGGCCTATCAGAAGGCCGGATTTAATACCGTCGGTATTACCTCCCGGGAACAAAATCATTGTCACCGGCTCGCCGAATTATTTGGCATCCATAAAGTTTACGAAACGTGGCAGGAGATGGTCTGCGACCCGAACATCGAGATTATTGATATTGCGGTTCCCCCGCATGTCCAGCTTGAGATCGTGCGCTTTATTTGCGGACCCCATTCTCCCGCCCGCCATATTAAAGGCATTCTGTGCCAGAAGCCGCTGGCGATGTCGCTGGATGCGGGGCACGAGATGGTGCGTCTCAGTGAACAGAGCGGTATTCCCATCGCGGTTAACTCCAATATGCGCTACGACCCGTCGATGCGTGCATTGAAATACATCCTTGAGAATCAACTGATTGGCAGCCCGGTTATTGCCAGTATTGATATGCGAGCCATTCCAGACTGGCAGCTCTTTTTGCAGCAGTATAAAAAGCTGGAGTTGTATGCCATGGCGATCCATCACATCGATGCCTTCCGCTTTTTATTTGGCAACCCGCTCAAAGTCACTGCGATATGCCGGACAGATCCACGTACCACATTCGCCCATACCGATGGCATCACCCAGTACAGCTTCCAGTACGCGAATGGTCTTATCGCCACCAGCCTGGATGACGTGTGGGCCTGGCCGGGTGAACCCTGCGCAAAGAATAACTATATCAACTGGCGCGTAGAGGGCACCGACGGCCTTGCGGAAGGGGATTTTGGCTGGCATCGCCGCGAGCCGGATTATTGCGGCAGCACGTTGAAGCTGGCGACGCGAAATAACCCCGGAGAGTGGGTGACGCCGCGGTGGGAACGGCAATGGTTCCCGGATGCCTTTATTGGCACGATGGCCAATTTACTGTGTGCAATTGAAGAGGGGACAGAGCCCCTCCTCAGTGCCAAAGACAACCTCAGTACCCTGGCCTGCATTGAAGCTTGCTATGTCTCTATTCAGGAAGAGAGAACCGTTTATCTCAATGAAATTCTACTGGAGAATACACAATGATTAACGTCGGCATTTTCACCGGTTATTACCCGGGCACCCTGAATCACACCATCGCCAAAATTCAGCAGGCGGGCATGGGCTGCGTGCAGCTGGATCTTGAGTTCACCGATGTGGATCTGCGCCGGGGGCATATCACGGCAGAAAAAGCGCATCAGGTGCGGGACGCCTTTCGCCGGGCGTCGCTGCCGATCGTGGCGATTTCTGCCTACACCAACCTGGTGCATCCGGATCCGGTGAAGCGTGCCGAGAACATCGCCGCGGTGAAAGAGATCCTCGCCCACGCCCGTGATTTTGGCACCCCTTACGTCATCAGCGAAACGGGAACCTATAACACCGACAGCGACTGGCTGTACGATGCTAAAAACAGCACTGAAGAGGCGTATCAGGAGTTTAAAGCGATCGCCAAAGATCTGGCGACCTTTGCGTATGAACATAACGCGGTGTTTCTGGTCGAGAACTATGTTAACAATATTATCGGTTCGGTCGCGCAGGTCGCCAGACTGCTGCGCGAGGTCGACCACCCTGGTATTGGCTTGGCGCTGGATCCCACCAACTATTTTGACGATAGCAATATCGAGGCTATCGACCACACTCTGCACAGCATTTTTGACGTGCTGGAGAGCAAAATCAAAATTGCCCACGCCAAAGATTGCAAACGAACCGATGCGGTCGCCGAGAAATTTGGTGGCGGGGCAGCAGAGCATAATAGCTTCCGTGGGGCGGGCTCGGTCGAGCTGCCGGCAGCCGGATTAGGGGCGCTGAACTATCCGCTGTATTTGAATCTGCTGGTGCAAAAATACCCGAATATCCCGCTGATTATTGAGCATGTGGATGAGGATGATATTCCCCGCGCCAAAAGCTTTGTCGATGAGGTTTTGATGGTGACGGGGGGCTGAGGCAATGTCTGCGTTTTCGCTACTGACAGGGCTGAAGATGACGTTTTTTCCAGTTCAATATAATTAATATTTCCCTGGTTGATACGAAAAGCATCGACGCGCATCATGATTGCCGAGGATACGGACGTTGTCCTCAGCAACTAAATGCAATCATGGATCTGAATTATGCAACTGATGAAACTGGAAGATGATGTTGTCCTGCGCGTCAAAGGAATGGAAAAACTCTTAGAAGGGATCGTGCGAGAACTCAAAGCCAATAAAGGCGAGGTCGATGAGTTTATAAGAGATGACATTCAACATTTTCGGCATTGTTCAAAAGATATTATTACCCATTATGTCAGCCAGACGCGCACCGCTCGCAACTTGCTTGAAAACGTCACCATCAGCAATCGTAAGCGGATGCGGGTGATGGCGCAGCATAACTGGGTGTATGGCATCACTTTTGGTATGGCTATCTCGCTGGTTTTCCAGATGATGTAAGGGTCGTTACGTTTAGCGAGAGGGGTGAAGGCCTCTCTCGCTTTTTCAGGGGCGCGGGTTGCTGTTCTCGCAGAACAGGTGCACAAATGTGTGGCGCGGTTTGGATGGCGTTAAAAGCAAAAGGGCTGGAGATTTCTCTCCAGCCCTTGCTGTATCTGGTGGCCCCTGCTGGACTTGAACCAGCGACCAAGCGATTATGAGTCATATGGATTTGATGTTTCATGATTTTTCATATTTTTGCAATTAGACTTAATGGATATAAATAACAATAGTTTATTTTATGATTGCTGTTTCATGTTGTTCTGCTTTTTATCCTTCAGTATCATCATTACGTCACCCACTACATCACCCAGAATCAGCTAGGTGATGTAACGAAGGAAGAACAGAAAACGCTATGTCTGATAATTTAACTGTCTCGATGATTAGCGGCTTAAAGCCGAAAACAACTGCTTACTACATCTGGGACAAAAGCGGTGAGCGTGGGGCTGGGCGTTTAGGGGTGAAAGTCGAGCCATCAGGCCAGCGAGTTTTTTACTATCGCTATTTTTGGCAGGGTAAACGGCAATTCATTCTGCTTGGCCGCTTTCCTGAGTTGTCACTCGCTCAGGCAAGGCTGCAATGTAAGGAACATGCGGGCCTTCTTAAAGAAGGAAAATCTCCTAAAGCTGAAATCGCAGAACAACTCTTTACTGCCGAACAACAACAGCGCGAAGACCAGCTCAAAGGCAGCATTGAGCAACTCATTTTGGGTTACACCACCAAAATGCGTGAAGACGGCAAACGTACCTGGCAACAGGTCCTGTACCGGCTGGAAAAAGAAACCTACCTATTTATACCTAAAGCGACGAAAGCGCGTGACGTTACACCCGCTCATATCAAACAAATTCTGGCGGCTATTATCAAACGTGGAGCCTCGGTTGAAGCAAACCGTGTCCGCTCTTATCTAATGGCAGCCTTCAATTATGGATTGAAGGCAGACAACGACCCGGCAAACCACCTGCAGAATGTTATGTTTGGGCTCCTGATGAACCCAGTCAGCGTCATTCCTAAACAATCAGCAGCGGAAAAACCGGGTACAAACTGGCTGAAATTAGATGAGTTGCTGCAATTGATGGGGGATTTCCCCAAAGCGCCAAAAGTGGGCTTGTTAATCAGTCAATTGCTTAACTTATGTGTCTACACGGGCGGCCAGAGGCCACATGAACTGGTTTCCAGCCGTTGGGGTGCGATTAACTGGGAAGAGAAGACGTTATTGATAGTGGCGGATGTTTCGAAAAATAAAAGAGACCATCTGGTACCGTTGACTGAGTCAGCCATTGGGATACTCGAAAAGTTGAAAGCTGAGAATCTTAATCAGAGCCCTTACATCTTCCCGCAGCGCATCAAATCTGAACAGCATCTGCGCACAGACAGCTTCGCGCAAGCCATCATCTATTATCGGGAACACTTTTCGTTGAGCCCGTCATTTATTGCTCGTGATATTCGCCGTACCTGTAAGACTCTGATGGGGGAAGCGGGTATCGCTAAAGACCTGCGTGACCGTATTCAGAACCATGCCCTACAGGATGTAAGTTCTAAACACTATGATCGTTACGATTACTTGGTTGAAAAGCGTAAGGCACTCGAAATCTGGGAGTCGCGGGTGAACAACCACCAGCAACAGCAAGAAAACAACGTAGTGAATCTTTTTCGGCAGAAATGAAGGCTACTTAAATCGGAACTCTGGATTTGCTGGCGAGACCAACGGTTTTCGCCAGTTTTCGGTTGTGTTTAAGTTGTTGCTCAATTTACTTTCTACCAACAGGTCCTTGTTTCTTAAGATCAATATGGCCTTTTACGGCAATGCCAACTAACGTAAAAACGCCTTGGATAATGAGCCCTATATTTTTCTCGGTAAAGAACACTGCTTTCTTCTCAGGTTCGCGCTCAGTACTTGCTTCCACTTTCCTAGCTTGCTCCCAGAGAGCGTTAAGTTCTTTCAACCTTATTTGTCTACACCGATGCCTACTTTCGGGGAGTGAGGAGTCTCGGGAGATGATGATTGGTTTCGAAGAAACCGGGTACAAGAATAACAATATATCCTCACCTGACAGGTTGTTCTCCTCAATGAACTTGCAAGTAGCCTTGTTGATATGCTTAAAGTTTCTTTGGGAGGGGCGGTTAATATTTGTAAACATAAGGATTGATTCACCATTGTGTTTCATATTGATGCTCTATAAGTCAAAGCATGTTATGCCTGATGGGGTATAATCCTGCCACTTTTTTATGCCATTTTCTCGGTTATCACTCATGACTAACACTAACTTTTCTCAAACGGCTGCCTTTATCTGGTCGGTGGCTGATCTGCTGCGCGGTGATTTCAAACAGTCTCAGTACGGGCGCGTGATCCTGCCCTTTACGCTGCTGCGTCGCCTTGAGTGTGTGTTGGCCGAAACTAAAGATGCGGTGGTGGCGAAATATGATGAATTAAAAACCAGCCCACTTCCGGAAGATGCCAAAGAGAAGTTTCTGCTGCGCGCCAGCGGGCTTTCCTTCTTCAATACATCGAAGATGGATCTTGGCAAGATGGGCCAGAACGACATCAAAGCCAACCTGGAAAGCTACGTACAGGCGTTCTCCCCGGACGCACGTGAAATCTTCGAGCACTTCAAATTCAGTGAGTTTGTCGGTCTGCTGGAAGATGCCAACCTGCTGTTTAAAGTGGTGAAGAAATTCGCCACCACCGATTTGAGCCCGAAAGCGATTTCCAACTTTGAGATGGGCCTGGTGTTTGAAGAGCTTATCCGTCGTTTTGCGGAAAGCTCCAACGAGACCGCTGGTGAGCACTTCACCCCACGCGATATCGTGCGCCTGACCACCTCGCTGGTGTTTATGGAAGATGATGAAGCCCTGACGCAGGACGGTATCATCCGTACCATTTACGACCCAACGGCCGGGACCGGCGGCTTCCTCTCTTCAGGCATGGAATATGTGCACGAGCTGAACCCTAACGCGGTCATGCGTGCCTTTGGCCAGGAGCTGAACCCGGAATCCTACGCTATCTGTAAAGCCGACATGCTGATCAAAGGTCAGGACGTCAGCCGTATTAAGCTGGGTAACACCCTCTCTAACGACCAGTTACCTCAGGACCAGTTCGACTACATGCTCTCTAACCCACCGTTTGGCGTGGACTGGAAAAAGATTGAGGGCGAGATTAACGACGAACATACGCAGAAAGGCTTTAACGGTCGCTTTGGCCCGGGTTTGCCGCGTGTTTCCGACGGCTCGCTGCTGTTCCTGATGCACCTGATCAGCAAAATGCGCGACAACCACAATATGGATGGCTCCGTGAGCAACGGTGGGCGTATCGGGATTATCCTTAACGGTTCCCCACTGTTTACCGGTGGTGCGGGCAGCGGTGAGAGTGAAATCCGACGCTACATTCTGGAAGCCGATTTGCTGGAAGGCATCGTCGCGCTGCCAACGGACATGTTCTACAACACCGGCATTGCCACCTACGTCTGGATCCTCTCCAACAAGAAAGCGCCTGAGCGTAAAGGCAAAGTACAGCTGATTGATGGCACCAACCTGTGCGGCAAAATGCGAAAATCGCTGGGCTCCAAGCGCAACGTGATGGGCGAGGACGATATCAAACTGATCACGCAGACCTTCGGTGAGTTTGAAGTGGTGGATGCCACAACCCTGGAAGAATTAGGTCTGGAAAAAGCCGCCGAGCAAAAATCCAACCGTGGCCGTCAGCCTGCTACCGCCAAAACCGAAGCGCCGAAAACCTTCGCCAGCAAAATCTTTAACAGCACCGATTTTGGCTATCGCCGCCTGACCATTGAACGCCCGCTGCGTTTATCTGCTCAGGTGACGGATGAGGCGATTGCGACTCTGCGCTTTGCATCGAAGCCGTTTAACGCGCCGATGGAACGCCTGTATGAAGAGTTCGCGTCCCATTGGCAGGCGGGTAACTACGGTGATTTCTCCGGGCTGGAAGCCGATGCGCGCGCCATCATCAAAGCTGAATTCGTCGAGCTGAAAGAGAAACAGATTAAAGACCTGCTCGACAGCAAGCTGTGGCTGGCGCAGCGCGCCTTGATGGAAAAAGCGCAGCAGATTCAGACGGCTCTGGATACGCAGACAGGTGGCAAAACGCTGGTAAGCAATGATTTCAACCAGTTCCAACTGACCCTGAAAGGGGTCATCAAAACAGCTGGAGTGAAGCTGGATGCGAAAGAGAGCAAGCAGTTTATCGATGCCATCACCACCAAAAACCCGGATGCAGAGCCGGTGGTGAAGAAGGCGCTGAAAGAAGCCGCTCAGCCGTTGTACGGGGCGTTTGAATACAAAGGCAAAGTGGTAGAGTTTGAACAGGACGGCGAGCTGCGCGATAACGAAAACGTGCCGCTGAACCCTGCATGGTCCACCAGCGACCTGATTGAAAACTATTTCAAAGCGGAAGTTCTGCCGCACGTGAATGACGCCTGGATCAACGCAGATAAGCGCGATGCTAAAGATAACGAAGTGGGGATTGTCGGTTACGAGATTCCGTTTAACCGCCATTTCTACGTCTATCAGCCGCCGCGCCCGCTGGAGGATATTGATGCCGATCTGGATGCGGTCAGCGCCGAGATTATGAAGCTGCTGCAGGAGGTCCATTCCTGATGGCTAAGTATAAGGCGTATCCGGAGTATAAGGATTCTGGGGTTGAGTGGTTGGGGGAAGTTCCTCTAAATTGGCATATTCATTCACTAAAACGCGCGATTGATAGTTGTACGAATGGCGTTTGGGGGGGGGAGCCTGATGATAAGCATGATTTAATTGTGCTCCGGGTTGCTGATTTTGAACGTCAGTCATTTAAGATTTCTGATTTGAAACTAACGACAAGGTCTATCCTTCCGAAAGATAGAGGTAGCCGTTTGCTCAAAAAAGGCGATTTATTAATCGAGAAATCAGGTGGCGGTGACAAGACTTTAGTTGGTTGTGTTGTTTTGTTTGATAAAGAATACGAGGCAGTTACTTCAAACTTTGTTGCAAAAATGTCCCCAAGGGAAAGCTATGATAGTCATTTTTTAACATATGCGTTTTCACAGCTTTATGCAGGGAAAGTAAATTACCCATCGATTAAGCAAACAACGGGAATTCAAAACCTCGATGCAGATGCTTATTTGATGGAAAAATTCTGTTTTCCTCCCATGCATGAGCAACGAAATATTTCATGCTTCCTTGACCACGAAACCGCAAAAATCGATAACCTGATCGAAAAGCAACAGCAACTGATTGAACTGTTAAAAGAAAAACGTCAGGCAGTGATTAGCCATGCCGTCACCAAAGGGCTAAACCCTGATGTGCCGATGAAAGATTCTGGTGTGGAGTGGTTGGGAGAAGTGCCGGCGCATTGGGATTCGGTTCGAGTTAAACAAGTATCATCATTCATTACCTCTGGTCCAAGAGGCTGGTCTGATTATATTACCGATGATGGCGATGAGATATTTCTTCAGAGTGGTGATTTGAATAATGAGCTTGGTCTACACCTTGATAAAGCTAAACGGGTATCACCACCAAAAAATGCTGAAGGTGTACGTACTCGATTAATGAATGGCGATGTTGTGATATGTATTACAGGTGCAAACACAGGACGGGTTGCAATTGTCTCTAAACTCTCGCAGAAAACCTATATTAACCAACATCTCAGTCTTATTCGCCCAGAAACACCGAAGATTAACTCTTCATTTCTGGGGTATTGTCTTACGTCATCAAATGGGCGCTCATACTTTGAGGTTGCACAATATGGTCTGAAGGAAGGACTAAATCTAAGCAATATAGCTGAAGCTCCATTAGCATTGCCACCATTGCATGAACAAGATGCAATCGTAAAATATTTAAAATGCGTCCAAAATAATTATGATTATCTGTCCTGTTTATCAGCCAATCAGGTTGGATTACTCCAGGAACGCCGCACCGCCCTTATCTCCGCCGCCGTCACCGGAAAAATCGACGTCCGCGATTGGGTTGCCCCTGAGACGCAGGATATTGAGGAGCCACAGGAGGCTACCGCATGAGCATGGACAGCACCAAAGAACTGATTTTCCAGAATGAGATGATTGCTCAGATGGAAGAAAAAGGCTGGAGTTGTGGCAAAACCGACGGCTACGATCGCGAACGCGCACTTTATTCCCAGGATGCACTAACCTTTGTGCAAACCACGCATCCGCAGGAGTGGGAGAAGTTTGCCAAAATTTATCCTACCGATACCGAGCGTCATTTCCTCGATGCGCTGGTGGCTCAGCTGAAAAAAGCGGATATCAACGCCACCGATGTTTTGTCCCGCACTTACGGCACGCTCGGCGTGCTGCGTCATGGTATCAAAAGCCATAATGCGCGTTTTTCCCTGTGCCAGTTTAAGCCGGAACATAACCTCAATCCGGAAACCCTAACGCGCTACAAACAGAATATCTGCCGTATCGTGCCGGAGCTGGTTTACAGCCCACATGTGTCGAAGGCCGCATTTGAAGAAACGGGTGTAAAAGCGAAGAAATGGCGTATCGACCTGGTGTTGTTCGTCAATGGCCTGCCGATAGCGACGCTGGAACTGAAGTCTGAATTTAAGCAGACAGTACAAAACGCGATTACGCAATATAAGAAAACGCGTTTGCCAAAGGACCCTGGCACCAATAAACCTGAGCCGCTACTAACCTTTAAACGCGGGGCGCTGGTGCACTTTGCCGTCAGCCAGTATGAAGTGTTTATGGCGACCAAACTCGATGGCGATAAAACCTTCTTCCTGCCGTTTAACAAAGGGACCCATGACGGCGGCGCGGGGAATGATATCCCGGAAGATGCCAACGACTACGCCACCAGCTACCTGTGGAATGAGGTGCTGCTGCCGGACAATTTGCTGAAAATTCTCGCCAGTTTTGTGCATCTGCAAATCGTCGAAAAAGAAAATGCCATTGGCCTGAAGTACAAAAGCGAGAGTCTGATTTTCCCGCGCTATCACCAGTGGGATGTGGTCAACAAACTTATCACCGCCGCCACGGTGGAAGGTACCGGCAATAAATACCTGATTCAACACAGTGCGGGGTCGGGTAAATCGAACTCTATCGGCTGGACGGCCCACCAGCTTTCCCGCCTGTACGATGAGCATGGCGAGAAGCAGTTCCACTCGGTGATTGTAGTGACGGACCGTACCGTGCTGGACGACCAGCTACAGGACACCATCTATCAGTTTGAACATCAGTATGGCGTTGTCGGGCGTATTAATAACAAAGAAGGCGACGGTTCTAAATCGGAGAAGCTGGCCAGCGCGCTGGAAAACTCGCAGCCGATTATCATCGTCACTATTCAGACCTTCCCGTTTGTCCTGAAGGCGATTGAAAACAGCGTTAGCCTCAAGCAGCGTAAATACGCGGTGATTGCCGATGAAGCACACTCCTCACAGAGCGGCTCTACAGCGCGTCAACTGAAAGAAGTGCTGATGACCGAAGAAGCGGACGACGATGTAGAGATGTCTTCAGAAGATATTCTGGATGCCACCGTCGCCGCGCGTAAAGACAGCAACAACCTCAACTATTACGCCTTCACCGCCACGCCGAAAGCCAAAACCCTGGAGCTGTTTGGCCGTCGTCCTAATCCACAGGAACCAGCTTCAAAAACCAATAAGCCGGAAGCGTTCCACGTTTACTCCATGCGTCAGGCCATCGAAGAGGGCTTTATTCTTGATGTGCTAAAGAACTACACCAACTACAAAGTGGCGTACAAGCTGCTGCAAAAGCTGGACGATCCTGAACGGGAAGTGGACAGCAAGAAAGCGAAGATCAAACTGAACCAGTGGGTCTCGCTGCACGATCATAACGTGTCGCAGAAGGTGAGGGTGATTGTTGAGCACTTCCGTAAGCATGTGATGCACTTACTGGCCGGCCAGGCGAAAGCGATGGTAGTGACCAGTTCGCGTAAAGCGGCGGTGCGCTACAAGCTGGCGTTTGATAAATACATCGCCGAAAAAAACTACGACAAGATAAGCGCAATGGTGGCGTTCTCCGGGGAAGTGGAATTTCATGAAGAAGACCACAATAGCCTTGCGTTGCTTAACCAGAAGTTCACCGAGATCAATATGAACCCAGGCCTGAAAGGCCGGGATATGCGCAAAGCGTTTGATACCGATGACTACCAGGTGATGCTGGTGGCTAACAAATTCCAGACAGGTTTTGACCAGCCTAAGCTCTGTGCTATGTATGTGGATAAAAAGCTGGGCGGCGTGGAGTGCGTACAGACGCTGTCTCGCCTGAATCGTACCTATCCTGGGAAGGCGCAGTCCGGCACCTTTGTGCTCGATTTCTGGAACGAACCTGAAGAGATTCTGGGTGCTTTCCAGCCGTACTACCAGACAGCCGAGCTGACGGATGTCAGCGATCCGCAGCTCGTCTTTGAACTGTTTGAAAAACTGCGAACCAGCGGTATTTTCCTGTGGAACGAAGTGGAGCAGTTCTGCGAGGCGTTCTTCAGCAAAAACAAATCCAATGCGGCGATTAGCAATATCTGCAAACCTGCAGTGGAGCGCTGGAAGCATCGCTACACCTCAGCGATTGATGCGTATGTCCTCGCCAAGGAGATGTTTGAACGTACCAAGAAGACCGGCGATGTTGTGTTGATCACTAATGCGGAAAATACCTTCAAAGAGTGCGAGAAAGAAAAAAGTAAGCTGGATATCTTCAAGAAAGATCTCGGCAGCTTTGTCCGCTTTTACGAGTTTATGTCGCAAATCGTCGATTACGACGACAAGAACCTGGAAAAGCTGAGCCTGTTTGCCCGCCATCTGCGTCCGTTGCTGCATGAACAGCGCATCGAAGAAGATGAGATTGATTTAAGCAACGTGGAGATGAGCCATTATCGCCTGTCGAAGCTTCACGAACAGCATCTGAAGCTGCAGGAAGATGCGGCGGAATACAAAATCACACCGGGTAATGATGTCGGTACGGCAAAGCCGAAAGACAAGAAAGAAGAGTTTCTGTCGAATATCCTGGCGCGTCTTAACGAGCTGTTCGTTACCGATAATCTCACCGATAAAGACATGATCAACTATGCCTTCGCGGTGCGTGACAAGCTGTCAGAAAACCAGGCTGTGATGACCCAGATTGCCAACAATACGCGCGAACAGGCGATGCTGGGCGATTTTCCGAAAGCCATTGATGATGCCGTGATGGACAGTAACGACGCCCAGCAGGAGATGATGGTGCAATACCTCTCTAACCCTGAACTGGCGAAGGGCTTTGCCCGCGTGGTGTTTGATATGTTGAAAGGGGCTTAACGCTTTTTCATCAAGGAGTCGTGTAAGAAATGCTGAATTCGCTTGAGATTTACCATGCGTTGAATGAGTTGGGTTACCGGCTTGAGGCTGGAAAATTCGAGCCAAGCTATGCATCCGAGCATGCACTCGGGAATGGAAAGTATCTGTACGTCAAACGTAGCCAGGACGGCGTGGTCAAAAAGAGCCCATTGGTTCTTGCACCAGAAACTTATGCCCTAAAGGCGGAAATTGATCGCATTGCGGGTATTCACTGCTTTTGGATAAAAGTAAAAAGCACCAGCTACCGCCGTTACCCGAAAGATAATGGTACGTCCCAATATGGTTTTGCGGCAGATGTTGAATCCGCTGAAGCGTTACAGGCGCTGGTGGCTTTGCTGGGTGGCCAGCCTTCTTCAACCACCCAACCCGGAATAAAAAGAGATAACCAAAACAAGGAACAAGCTCCAATGTATCCATTAAATCAGATTCTCTTTGGGCCACCAGGCACGGGTAAAACCTACAGTACCACCGAGATGGCGGTCAAAATTGCGGATAATGCATGGTACCAACAGGCTACGTTCGAACATCATGGCAATGACTTACGGGAGTTGGTAAAAGAGCGCTATAAGGCGTTGGTAGAAAAGCAGCGCATTATGTTTACCACCTTCCACCAGAGCTTTTCCTATGAAGATTTTATCGAAGGGATTCGCGCGACTACTGATGAAAAATCGGGCGCGCTTCGCTACGAAGTTGTGGATGGTATTTTTAAACAGCTGTGCCTGAATGCCAGAGTTAAAGTTCAGGGGAGTGCAACACAATCTATCTCACTCAGAGGTCGGCGGATCTGGAAGATGTCTCTGGGTAATACCATGGGCGGAGAAGAGGATGTGTATGAGGACTGCCTGGCAAACAATTATGTTCTGCTAGGTTGGGGAGAAGATATCGATTTTAGTAACTGCTCTACCTATGAGTCAGTTAAAGCTCGGATTGCATCAGAAAAACAGTCATTGGAAGGCACCAGTAATTATATGGCTGTTGCCGTGAATACCTTTAAAAATATTATTAAGAATGGCGACTTAGTCGTCGTCTCTGATGGAAATCATAAGTTCCGTGCAATAGCTGAGATTACAGGTGAGTATAGTTATTTACCCAATGATGAACGTGAGTATTACCATCAAATGCGTTCAGTTAAATGGTTAAGAACATACACCCCAAGCCTTCCTAAAGAGCAAATTTTCATCAAGTCATTATCTCAGATGACCCTTTATGAGTTGCAGGATACGACGATTGATCGTGAAAAATTAACCCAGTTGCTGGCTCCTGTTGAGAATGTCGACAGTCAGAATCTACCACATGTACTGATAATAGATGAAATCAACCGCGGTAATATAGCGCGTATCTTTGGTGAGCTTATTACTCTTCTTGAGTCGGACAAACGTCAAGGGGCCGATGATGAGCGGTCGCTGATGCTCCCCTATTCAAAGCAAGCATTCTCAGTACCGCAAAATGTTTATGTCATTGGGACGATGAATACTGCGGATAAATCACTTATCCAAATGGACCTGGCGCTAAGACGACGCTTTAGCTTTACCGAAATGCCCGCACGACCGGAGCTGTTAGCTGGGGTCACTGCGTTCGGTGTTGATGTCGAAACGTTGTTAACGCGTATTAATCAGCGTATCGAAGCGCTGCTGGATAGTGAGCATATGATTGGCCATGCTTACTTTATGCCGCTAAAAAAATTAGAAAATAATGCCGACCGCGAAGCCTGTCTTGCCTGCATCTTCCAGGACAAAATCATTCCATTGCTGAGAGAGTATTTCTTTGATGATTATGAACGCATTGGTTGGGTGTTGAATGATTCGGTGAAAGTGAAAGAAAACCGTTTTATTCTATTGCAGCAGTCAGCACAACTACCGGCATTTTCTGCACTATTCCCGAAAGCTATTGCGGATAGTTTGTCTGACAGGCGCTTCCGTATCAATGAAGATGCTTTCGCGTCGGCAGAAGCTTATCAGGGTATTGTCGCATGATGATCCAGGTCCGGGAATATGCTCTGCTCACCTGTGATAGCTCTCAACCAGCCAGCATGGATTTGGGAATTGTCTCTGAGGCAACCTTTTCCTGGCTTGAGCAATTGCAACAAACGTGGAGTGGGACCTCTAAAATTCTCAGTCGAGAAGGGAAGCGGTTTTTGCGTTTGGGAAGCTATGTCGGTTATCTACAATCCCCGAATGGCGAGTCAATTGAAATTCTACCAAAAACCACATTTGAAGCGCCAACGGAGGTAGACCCTCTACGTCAGCTTTTACGCCGAATGCTAAGCGCCTCTTTAGGTATTACGCCCCGTGAGGCGAACCAGGCGGCATTGCAACGTAGTGAGCAGCCTCTACATGAATGGATAATCAGTGAGTTTTTGCGACATCTTGCTGATTTAGTACGCAAAGGACTGCGTTTCGATTATCACCCCATCGAGGACGAACATAGCGCGTTCATCCGCGGTCAATTGAATGTCACTGCGCAAATGAGAATGCCTCCGGGCAGAGGCACTCATTTTCATGTGCGCTATTCGGAGTTCTCCCCTCAGCGTATCGAAAACCGTCTGTTACGGACGGCTTTGGATTGGGCGCTTAAAATGACCAGACAAGGGCAGAGCTGGAGACAAGCAAATTCACTTAGCCACCAACTGGATGGAATAAAGCCCATTTGTGGCAGTACAACACAATCCTTGAGGCAATGGAGTGACGGCAAGTATCTCCTCGGCTATCGTGCCATAAAGCCGTGGTGCCAGCTCATTCTTGAGCAGATGAATCCAGATTTTCAACATGGGCCCCATCAGGGAATTTCCCTGTTGTTCCCTATGGAGAGGTTATATGAAGGCTGGGTAGGATGCGGTCTGGCTGGAGCGTTGCATCATGATTACAAACTTATAGAACAGACTAAGAGCCAGTACTTGTTAGAGCATGTCCCTGTTGGTGAAGAGTCATCTCAACGATGGTTTATGCTAAAACCGGACTTTCTTATCAACGGTGAGCAGACGGTGGTTCTGGATGCCAAATGGAAGCTATTAGATAGCAGAGCCGGTGACAGTCTGAAGAAGTATGAAATGAGCCAGGCCGACCTGTATCAGATGTTCGCCTATGGGCAAAAGTACCTTCATGGGCAAGGCAATATGATGCTGATTTATCCGAGTCATCAGTACTTTGCTACACCGTTGCCGGTGTTCCGTTTCGACGAAGATTTATCTCTATGGTGTGTGCCCTTTGACCTTGAATCTGGAGAGTTGGTAACAGGCGATTGGCAGGATTCGTTCCGTTGCTTCCTCGGCGATGATCCTTCAACAGTTTATGACGAACAACAAAATAGCCACGAATTACTTGTGGGTTAGAGAGATAAGGGAGGAGTAATAATGGCCTATAAGGATTTCTACCATTTACTGTTGGAATCTTTTTGCCAACCTGTTGAGCTGTTCACTGGGTCAAGGAATGTACCTTTTACACTTTATGCTGAAGAAGCAAAACTGTTTGTTCGAAATGGAAAAGATAATATCAGCCGTATCGATCCTAAAGAAGTTGCAGCGTTTGTTGAGCGGTTTGAAGAATGTGAAAGTTTGTTAGCCAAAGACTACCAGGATGTGACTTTCAAAGCCTCTTATTTACTGGCTGCAATGAAATATCTTACTGAGCAGAATGCATCCGTTGTACGATTCCAAAGTGAAGAACTTCATAACAGCGAAGTGCAATATAAAAAATGGTTAAAAGCAAACCCTGAAGGCTATGTTTTAAATTTGCTTAAAAGAAGTGAGATAAGTCGTGAGTTGGATCCTACAAATTCAACTTGTCTGCATTTAGCGAGTTGCTCTTCGGTGAATAATGAGCGCAGCTATTCTCATTCTGAGCCATTCACTGGTAATGATTACTTTAAAATTTGCTCAACAAACCTTTGTGAACTTGAGCAAGAGGCCATCAAAATAACGAAGCTTGGCATCGTGAAAAAACATTCTTGCTTAAAGGATAAGGTGCGTTAATTCCATTTTAACGTTTTATATTGGCTAATCTCTATAGGCTCAACAATACACTCAGTATTTGTGTGGGAAGTTGGCTGCTGGCAGAGATACTACGATTACCGTAGCGTCTGGTTTTGATGTTGAAGCGCTTTTTAGTGATGTTTTTCGCCAGATATCTGAGCTGATAAATAATCCGTCCGAGTAAATGGCTATCGCCACGTTTCCAGAAGTAATAACTGTTAGATGGAAGGCTGAAAACCCGGAGATCTCAAAAAGTGCGTGGAACTAAAACGGTTATGCTTACAGTTCAAACAGGTGAATAGCACTTGGAGGTGGAGGATACTCCGCTTTCTCAGGCTGGTGTGTCCTGGCATGCCGAAAGCGTCTTTTAACAGAGCTGCCAGTATCTTACTGGCAGCTCTTTTCTATGCTTGCCGCACGTTGCCTAACCTCAAAAGCGATATGAGAAATTCAAATTATTTCAATTCCAGTAACTGATGATTATCCGTTCGATTTTCCGCCAATTCTTCCAGGTTTACAGCCGTGACCAGGCTTATCTGGTGTGGTGCAGTAGCTTTGGCAAATACCCGATGTCCTTTCTGATTCACTCCCAAGCGTAAGCGCAGGCGTTTTACTTCGCTATCGACAGAGGACAGGGTGCCCTGTTGCGCCAGCGGCGACTGGGTATACAGCAACTCAAAAATACCTTCCCGCTGGGGCCCCAGTTCAAACCACTCTTCATAACGGCTATTCATGGCTAAACCTACCAGGAACGATCCGGCGCGGGCGCGGCCCACGTTAAACGCGAATCCGGCTTCGCCCATGCTCTGCTGGCGCGTATGGTTGATGACTTTGGTGACGCCGCCAGGCCGCAAATCCAGCAGCCCGAGAGCCACCCCGGTTTTGGCGGTCGGTTGATAGGGGGCATCAGGATTGCTGCTGAGCGGCGCATGAATATGCAGCGCTGGGGTATCGTTGACAAAACACTCGGCCATTCTGGTAAATATCAGTGCATCCTGATGATCGTCAGCCAGTCCCCACAGCCTGGAGATCCACAGCGATCGGCTTGAATTGCCTGCCAGCAGAATATGCATCTCCTCAGGCAAAGGAGTAAATGCCTGTCCGAGCGCGGCGATAAACTTATCAATACCCAGCGCGATGCGTTGCTCAAGATAATCGGCCAGCTCACCATACGGGATCACGAAATCGCAGCTGACTTTTTCTCCCGCCCGGTTAAACAGGTCCACCGTGCAGGTTTTATCTTCAATATCCGGCTCTGCGGTACTGGGCGTTTCCCAGAACGGACGCAACTCGCTGATCAACAACATGGTATTGCTGTAGGCCGCTTGGGTTTTCTCGATATATATTTCCGAACCCGGGAATGGGTCGGCATCCAGCGGCTGGGTAAAGGCGATTTGGTATTTCTGACACAGATCGAGGTTATTACTAAACACACGATAGGCCATATTTTCCAGCAGATTTTCTCCGCCCAAAAATTTATCGCCCGCGGGGGCAAAATGCTCAAATACCCGCTCGAAGCCTTCATCTTCCTCTTCTTCTGAAGGGTGACGGTAGTAGCCGAAATCAAAATCGGTGGTGCCGCCGCCAAAATCAAATACCGCGTAGGCTGCTCCCTGTTCGCCGGGTTGGATCGCCAGGGCATCCAGCGCGCACACCGCATAGGCGGCAGGCTCGCTGGCTAACTCTTCGACGCTAAAGGCGTTAAGCCATTCCGGCTGCGCCACCAGCGTTGGCGGCAGGCTGCGCTGCAACCCGCGTTTGAAGCTGGCGAGAATTTTTTCTTTAACCTCGCGTGGATACTCCACCGGGAAAGTCATGAAATACTCCAGCGAGATCCCCCGACCACGCCAGTTAATGGTCATGCCTAAAAACCAGGCGTAAAGCTCAATGGGATCGAAGGGATAATCACCGGTGACGTCCAGCCACTCTCCGCGCGTGGGGTTATTTTGGGTAAGCGGCGCAAGGGTGTGTTCGCACTGCTGTTGGTCGGTAAAGACCACCTGATGATCGCTGGACTGGCGCAGCGCCCACTGTTTCAGCCGGGTCAAAATGCTGCTGACGGTGTAGATGTCGCTCTGGTTATCGCGCAGTTTCGCCTGCGCCTCGTGAGAACAGTGCACCATGTCCCAGCGCACGTCAGGACGGTAGGCTTCTTCGGTCCATTCGCTTAACAAGGACTGCAAATCGATAATCTCTAACACCGTTGGGTTTTCAAAATGGTGCGGTTCGATGCGCTCATAGAAATCACGCACGCCGATGCGCATTAACTCTTTACGTCCGTTTTCCGTTTCATACGCCACTACGGTGCTGCTGGTGCCAAAGTCGATGGCGACACAGCCGGGGCGGATATCTCGCGCCGGGTCGCGCGGACGAATGTTCAGCGCTTCAAGGGTATTCGCGTCCTGCCCCCACATTTCCCATATCCCTTTATTGATATCGGTAAAAGTGAGGGGATCGATTTTCGGCAGGCGGTTTACCTGGTAATCCAGCTCCACCATTGAGGTATTGAGATGATCTTCCCATCCATCCAGCCAGTTACGCCCAGGCTCACTCAGGGAACTAAGCTTAACCGGCAGATCGATCAGAATATCTACTAAAACCTGTTTCGTGACTGATGCACACGGAATAGAGGGAGCCTCACGCCCCTTGTAGGCGGTAGGGTTAGGATTATCAAGATCGATATAACCTTCCTCAACGTTAAAGCCGTATTTATCGCGCAGGCGATTATTCGTACCCTGACGCAACGGGTTTTTTTGGTTTTTGGCAAACAGCAGCATTTCGTTGCGAGTCGGCACGCGCCAGCCTTTGAGTCCCAGCCAGCGCAACTCGTTGCAGTATGCCTGGTTATCCTCGACCCGCCCCGGCGGGTAGTAGCGATTATCATGTGTCCAGAGCAGTAGCCGCTCGTCCTTCACCTGCACCAGCCACTTCGTCTGCTCGCTATCAACGAGTATACCAAAGGTCGCTTTGCTTTTTAGCTCGGCCCAGAAGGTATCAACCAGCCCGAGCCAGGCGCGTTCCTGCAGTTTTTCCAGCATGTTTTTTCTCTTAGTATCCGTCTTTCTCTGATTACGACAACTGCACCAGCGGCTTACGAACCCGCTTGCTTGCGCTATTCATCAGCCCTGGCAGCCAAAGCGCGATGATGGTATCGCCCTGGCCGACGCCGTTATGGATTTCATAGTTATAAGCGCTGCCGGCTGCCACGGTTTCGAGTTCCGCCAGCCGATCAATCCACAGTCGGTTATGCAGCGAAAGGGCGTATTCCATCAGGTGCAGCTCAGCGTCGTTAAGCGGCGCGGCGCGAGTTTTCACCCGTTCGGCGAACACGTCCCACAGGCGCTCGATGCGATCCCAGTGGCTGGCGATAACTAACACCTGCTGGAACTGCTCGGCCTCGTCGTCGGGAAGTGGCCGACGCAGCCATTTCTCCTGAAGTTCGGGATCGTTTTTAACCATCGTGATAATGCTCCGCAGCGGTTGCAGGGCGTCAGGTATCGGCTCTGCCGCGGGCTCGCTGAGTGGCAGAGCCGCGGGAAGTGGCTCCTGCGAGGGCTCGCTTAACTGCCGCCATGCTTGCTGAAGCTGCTGCTGCACTTCGTCACCGATAAGCCCGGCGAGCCAGGCACAAAAGTAAGGATCGGTGCGTAAATCTTCAAAGGGCGATGTCATAGGGCGTCAGCTCTCTTACTCATCCAGTAACGGTTCCATTTCCGGGCGCACCGTCAAATATCCCACCTCAACAAATTTGCGTGCCATGGCTTTGATTTGCTGCTGGTGACGGAACTGACTTTGTTGAAAGCTGCGCTTTTTCATCGCTAGCGCGCTTTTGTTAGGTTCCGGCCAGGGGCTTGAGATGCCGGGCAAGGTCAGGCTACCCAGCAGCATCGCCATATCGCTCGGGCTGACTTTCTGCCAGAAGTGTGCGAAAAACAGCGGCATAAACTGGGCGATGGCGGCGTCGTCCAGATCGTCAGTGCGCAGCAGATTGGCTTCATAGTGGGCGCGCTCTTTATTCCAGCTGGACTGCTGTTGCTGAAGGCTCTGCTGGCACGTTTCTAACGCATCCTGCAGCGCCAGGTTTTCCTGCTGCTCCTGCTGGAGCTGCTGCATCAGGGCTTCCTGAGTTCGTGAAGCAGACTCAAGCTGGTGGGATTTCACTGGCGCGTTATGATTAACCAGCTGTTTCCACAGCAGCGGCAGCAGGTGACGGCATATCAGTTCCGGCGTCTTGCTCAACGGATCGCAGGCTGCAGCGCTGGTCAGCCACGGGGCGAGCGGCAACACCATAACCGGGATGTTCGCTACCGCATCAAGCAACTGCGGTAGCCACGGCTGGTATGCCGCCTGATAGAGCACCACAATCTGTTCCGGCGATTTCCATTCCAGATGTCCGGTCAGTTCACTCAGCGCTTCCGCCAGCTGGTCCGGCTGGGCGCATTCAAGGCTCTCTTCGCCTTTCAGCCGGTAAGCTTCCCAGCCTTCCTGAGCGAGGTAAAAACAGGTAAAGCGCTGCTGGTCGAGAAATATAGCGTAATGGCTCATCAATTCATGTCCGGCGTTATTCTGCATCAGCGCGCTGGGCGCGCAGGCTTGCGACAATCTCTTCCCTGGACAGGCCATCCGGCATATCGGCTTCGGCAGAGGCCAACCAGGCTTCCACACGCTCGCTGTCATACAGATCCAACTCGTCGTCGAGATAATCGCGGATCAGGGTAAAGTCGTTAGTTTTGCCCATCAGGTTAAGAATGCGCTCGGCGGTAAAAAACTCCGGTTTTTGCGCCACCAGCATGAGCAGGCTAATCGCTGAATCCATGCTGAAGGATTTGTATTCAGTCAGGCCCTGGGCAATCACGCCAGCGCTGGCGGCGATTTTCTGTTCTTTGCTCCATTTGCCTTCCAGACCCGGTTTCACCTCAAAATTTTTAATTGCCTGAGAATATTCATCGAACGTCGCAAAGGCGTCTGGTGTAATCCCCACCTCTGCGGCGGCCAGCACTTTTTCACCGTGTTTTTCCGGTGACTGATCCGGGCGAAGAATATCCAGCGCGATCCCGATGACCTGCACCACGGCGCTTATCGCGCGCACGATTGCAGGCGTGGTCGCAATTTTCAGCACCGTGCTAGCCACGCTCGCCACAAAGCTGCCGATGCTCGACAGCGCCGAACCGATTGAACTAAAAAATCCCATAGCCACTCCTTATTATTTAAAAACACTATTTTTTGGTCATATCGTTAACCCGGGCGGCTAACACGGTGAAATCAAGCGACTCTGGCGCGATATCGATAAATTTCAATAGCTCAGCCAGTCGACGAGGCATCTTTTCGTGTACGGCGTCCGGGAGGAGATCGGTGTTATCCAGCGTCCAGGCCACCATCGCCGGGATTAAATCGGGCTCGCAGGCGTTGAGCGTTTTGAGTTGCCCGACGATGCGTAACAGCTGAGCGTTCAGCGACGCACCCGGCTGCAGTTGCCGTGCCAGCGTGATCAGCCGCAGCAGGTTGCCGATCTGCTGGCTATAAACGATAAACGCCTGCGGATCGTCAAAGTGGGTTTGCGCCGCAAGCTGCGGGAACAACCGGGCGCGTTGCGGCCACCACTGTTGAATACCCCGGTCGGCGATGGTGCGTTCATCGATCGGCTGACCGGTGGTATTGGCGTTGGGTTTGATTTGAGTCAGTACCGCACCGTGCCAGCCGCCGCCGTAAATCACCGCCTGGCCGGTCTGGAGCGATGGCAGGAAGTTTTTCTGTTCATCGCTTAACGACATGGTATCGCCAATAACCTCGCGATCGTCAGCGGAAAACAGCCGGTGAACGATTTTGGTATTGGTATTTTTAATGACGTCCGGGATCAGTTTGTTGGGGATTTGATCGGCGATGATCAGCCCTTCGCCATATTTACGCACTTCGGCCAACAGGTTGCAGAACATCTCCACACCGAGTTTTTTACTGCCACCCTCGCCCGGCTCCGGCTTCGCCAGCAGGCGATGCGCTTCTTCAATCAGCGTAAGATGGCGGTAGCCCGGCTCCCGCAAGTAGCGCTGTTTAATCGTTTCGGCGAGGCGGGTGACAATCAGCGCCATCAGCAGGGATTTGTCGTTCTCATCCTTAATTTCATCCAGCTCGAAAACCACTCTCTTATCCAGCAGCGCATCGAAGTCAATAGAGTGGCGGGCGTTGAGCATGCGGCTTTTGGTGCCCTTTGTCAGATCGGTCAGCCGCGCCACCAGCGAGCCGCGGTATTTTTCCTCAAATTCTTTACCCATGCCTTTGGATTCAATAACCGAATCCAGTTCGCGGATCATATCGCTGAAATTGGGCCATGCGCCGCTGTTCAGGGCGAACGGCTCCTCTATCAGCAGGTTTTGGTTGCTGAAGATATCCCAACCTTTGCGCTCATAGGCCTGGATAATTGCCTCCGCCACGATCATCGGCATCGCCGCCTCCATGGGGAATACCGCATTCAGGGCGTTTTTCAGGATATCGATGTGTCCTGTGAGCGTCTCTTTCGACGACACAAGTTCAAACGGGTTGAGGCGAAACGGTGTGATGTCTTCCCGGCCCAGGCAGTAATACTCCACATCGGGATTCTTCTGGTACAGTTCGCGGTACTCGGTCTTGGCAGGTTCAATCACCAGAAACGGCAGTCCCGACTCCAGCAGGAGTTTCATGCAGCTGGTAGTCTTACCGGAGCCAGTTACGCCGGTAATGAAAATGTGTTTATTCAACTCGGACTTATCGAGCGTCAGCGGCTTAAATGCCAGGGGCTGACCATGCTGGATCACCTGGCCGAGTGTCAGCTGTTGTGACTCAGGAAGGTCGGGGGGATTCAGCGCGAAATCGACGCACTTACGGATTTTCAGCCCAGCCAGCTCTTTATCCGGCAGGCCCATCAGCAGGGAGATTTCCTGGCTGTTCAACCAGGTCGAGCACTGGGCGCGCCCATGGCTGGCACTGACCAGTGAGTAAATGGCTTCGCTGTAGGGATGTTGCGCGCCGGTCGCCGCATCGGCCAGCTGTAGCAGTTGCCCGAGCTGCGCCACTCCGTGCTGCAAACGGTGCACTCGCAACGGCGTCAGGGTGGGGTTATTGCCCTGGAAAATCGACCGCACGCTGGCGCTCAGCCGTTCATATACCGCGTTAGTTTTGGCGGCCAGAAACAGCGAAGTTTTAAACATTCCCTTGCTGTTGCCCTGGCGAAAGCGTGAAATTTGCGTATCACCCAAATGCTTCAGAAGCTCTTCATAGCCTTTGTTGATCTCTTCGCGAGTTACCGCCTGGCCGTCGCCAGAGGTGGTGGCGTCGCTGGTGCCTTCATTGCTGCCGACGCTTTCCGAATCACTGGTTCCCCTGGCATGGGATTTATTAGTCGACGAGGTGGTGGTAGTGCCACTACTGGTGCCCTGACTGTGATTGGTGCCTTTGTTATCGTAGCTAGAGCTGGTGCCTTTACTGGAGCCGCGGGTTTCATTAACGCCGACGCTTTTGGCCCGGCTGTCGCCCTCGCCGTTTGTGAGGGTAATACTGGTTCCGCTGGTTTTGGTGAGGTTCTGACCGGTGCTGTGGGTATGTTGCTCACTCTGATTTTGCGAGATTTGCACCGAATATTTCATTTGCGAGGAGAGCTGAGTCGACAGATCGTAAATTTGCTCAATGATCTGCTCTACCTCTTCTGCGCTGCCCGGTTGGCAGGCGATAACCATCCGCCAGCTTTCCCCAGCCAGGCCATTAACCAGCCGCTCAACGCCCTGAAACTCTTCATCCCCCAGCCGGGTTTCTTCTTCATTCAGCGAAGGGACGCCCGTCACCACGCCGAGCCTCTTCATCGACAACAGCGAGGTTATTTGAGCGATGTCCTGAGGTTTAACCGCCGCCAGCTTCGCGCCAAGTAAATTACTGCTGAAGGCCCGCTCGAGTTTAATACCGATGTCGTGGACAACGCCGTTATCGTTGCTCGCCACGCCGATATAAAAATGAATACCCTGACCATCGCTAAGCAGCATATACAGCAGCGTTGCACGCGAATCGCTCATATTGGCGATCACATTGCTCATCGCCAGCCGATGGACCGCAGCCTTTTCATCGGTCATCTCTTCAATACGGTAAAAACGGTATTCGGTGAGACGCTCATCCTCCAGCATAGACTCGGGAGCGAGCTGAAAATGGATACGGTTCCAGTGGCCTACGTTTAATTCGCTCAGGTGAAAGCGTGCCTTAAGCTCCGTAATGGTGGTGTGCTTGTCAGTCATACGTAACGGGTCCATCCCAAATGAGAAAACAGAGCCTGTGTGTTTAATTCGTTGTCATTGCAGGCATTTACTACCTTGGCGTTAATCCGAAAAAAAAGCTAGTTACCGATTTCAGGGATTAAGCGTCGGTCGCATTATTAACGTCGGCCCGCTACAGAAAAACTCCAGTAAAATCGCACAAAAAGGGTTTTTCGCACACAAACCGCGCGACACCAATATTCTGCATTCCAACGCAAGCCATTTATGGTCGTTGTCTGGAGGTATCGCAGCTCAAACTCAAAGGGGAAACCCTGATTCTCCACGTGAATAGTGGACACGCACTAAGTGAGTAAACTCTCAACCAGAGGTAGCTCACATGATAAAAGCAGCACACGCCTGAATTTCGTCAGGAAGCCCTTAAACTTGCTGAACGTATCGGTATGGCCGCCGCCGCTCGTGAACTCAACTTTTACGAGTCGTAGCTCTATGCCTAGTGCAGCAAGCAACAGCGTCAGACAACATCCTCTGAGCGCGAGAGCGAACAGGCGGCTGAAATTGCCCGCCTTAAACGCAAGCTGGCGGAGCAGGCAGAGGCAACGGCTATGATAATGCCTGTGCGGAGAGCTTCTTCCACTCTCTGAAGGTAGAATGCACCCATGGGGGAACACTTTATCAGCAGGGAAATCATGCGGATGACGGTGTTTAATTATATCGAGTGCGATTACAATCGTTGGCGTCGTCACAGTGCCTGTGGTGGTCTCAGCTCGGAACAGTTTAAAAACCAGAACCTCGCTTAGGGCTGCGTCCACATTACGTGGGTAGGATCAGTGCCTCATACCTCTGCTCCATTCAGAAACGAAACTCCTGAATGATAAATACATTTCTGAACGGAGGTCGTACCGATGAATATGTCACGATCCGCCGAAGTACAGATTGTCATTGCCCTGAAGCTGACTGAACTAGCTACACCGTTACTTTCAAGTGATCACTTATTCCTGATATGAACATTTATGCGGCCACCAGAAACGAACTGAAACGTTCATTCAGCTAACCCTTAGCAGTGATCATCTTACTGATTCGCGTATAACATATTGATGTTAAACAAAAAAGAAAAATGATCATATGATGTTTTTTCCTTATCTTATTGAAAATGTTAATAATTAAAAATAAAGCTTCGTTATTTCACGTAAGAGGGTAATTTAGAAACGAAGCATTTTTTTGAAGCAAAGAGTGCCTGAAGGGGGTACCAACACCCTCTATGTTGATATTGAACCTTAGTGCCCGTCAAAAATTGAAAGGTACTTCCGTCATCATACAACTCTAATTTTCTTATTATATTGGTGATTAGATGCTTACTGCTGCTGGGTACGTGTTTACAGAAACTCGCAAGCAAATCAGTTGCACGCCTTCAACGCTAGAGCCAAGGTTTCAACAAAAACGGGTCTACCAGGCCTATAAAGGGAAAATCGACTATATAGCGTCTGGCAGTGCTGGAGACCAGATTGTGTTCACGACAGTAGTCGGCAACAGTCCAGCCTTGCGGCCAATATTGTTGATAATATCTATCAAAATGCTGGCTCCAGTGAGAGCTCATTGGCTTACGCCGTAACTGCTTTTTAGCTGTTTTCTTGTGTAGTCGGTGGCTATGAATGTAATTATCCAGTGTGGAATTGCTCTGTTGGAAGCAATAGCGGTGCCATGCCCAGTGAATAATTTTAAGGCTTTGCCCCCCAACACGGCGACAGTTGGCATATACTCGTACTGGATTCAACTTGTACTTACGTGCGTAATCAGAAAGGCTGATCCCAGTAATCAGAGCCTCTAACACATAGTTATGACGATGACCGGGCCAGCGTGGTGAATTACACCACCATTTATTTTCGTCATAAAGTTCATAGGATGAACGTTTACGTAGAACGGCGGGTAATCGGGCTTTGCCCAGAAAATATTTGTCCAACATTCCTGAGTAGGTGGATTTCAACGCCATATCCTGCTCGTTGGTTTTCGTCTCCATCTTTTGGTAGATTTGCTTGCAGGGTGTTATTGCAGATTTTTGGCGTGAAGTAGCTGCAGGCCTCGGTTTGCGCATGCCTGAGCCAACAAGTTTAATACGTTTATCAATTGACTCTTTTGTTCGGCGCTTACCCAGATAACTAACTCTTAGCATCAGCTCGGTATAGGTCTTTAGGTCATTTTCGGCCACAAAGTAATAACCGTTTTCCGGGAACCATACCGAACCACCAGCCGCTTGTTCCCAGCAATGCCGGACAATAGTATTCAGCTTATTTGGATAACGGATGTAGTTACCATCCAGCATCAGCAAATAATGATAATGCTGGGCTTCCCCTAAGCCTTGTTCTCTTACCCATAGGTAGCTAATAAACGATTTTGGGTAGTACTTACCCAACTGGCGGAAAAGTAAGTTATGGAAATTATCTATGACGTGATTATCCGCACTATAGGCAGGGAGGCGAAAATCATATCTGACCGCAAGAAAGCGAGACATAGCTGACACCTTATCAACTACCCCAAAGATTCTTTTCATGATCTTCGTGTCCTGGTCTCGTTTCTCTGGCAACACAGACCACATCACTTCTTTGAAAACAAACGTTCCCTTTGGCTGATATTCAACAAGGTTGCCAGGCTTACCGGGCGTAATATTATTAAATACCGGGGGGAATTCCTGATTAGGTGAGGGTTTTGTTACTTGATTAATCAGAGGATTGCTCATGTTTTAACGAGTCGCAGAAGAGGTGAAAATAAACGTTTTTGTTCCAGTTTGTTTCATTGCCAGATGAAGAAAGGGCTGGATATTTCAGCCCTTTAACAAACAGAATTACTTGTTATTTTGCTCAAGCCAGCATTGATATGTATTTGCTGGCCATCCTAAGGTTCGACCCTCATGCATTATCGGCTGTGGGAACATGCCAGCTTTGACCCAACGGTAGAGGGTGGTGCGACTGCAATCGAGGAGCTGAAGCATTGTATCAATGCGAATCAGACGTTGGGGCTGATGAAGGGCAACAACCTTATCAGACATCGTTTGTTTATTTTTCAATCGAAAAACTCCTGGTGGTGAATGCTGAAACTGAACGGAGTTAATCAAACTGAACGGTATATTTCCCGTGTACCTTCCTGAAGATTACTGGTTGCCTTTTGTAACTATTTATTTTTACTCACTTTTTCTTTTTGCTTTTTTGGCTTCCCGAAGACATTCAATGTTCTGAGTTGGTTGTTCTAAAAGATGTAATGCGAAGCCTAGCTCTTTAGATGCATTCTCACGAGACATCGGAAGTTGTTTACTGTGAGGCCAGAACGCAGAGGCATGTTTTTCTATCTGGTTCAGAAGTTCAGTAACTGTTGGGATGACCTTTTTATTAGCGTCTCTTTGATTTTGAGAGATAACCGCGAGGGCTGCGATCAGCAACTCTTCTCGTTTGATAGCATAACTTTCCCCTCTTAGTGGAGGGGGAGTCGAGTGCTTTTGCATTGCTAGCAACTCGAAATATTTTTCTTTGTAGTCTGGCTCATCTTCGATTCTATCCAGAAACTCGAAATCGAGGATAGGGGCAATAGCGTCACGCAAGAAGCCATGTGTACGAAGTGACTCATCGTTGCTGATATCTTGATTGTAGATACAAAGAAGTTGGGAAAGGGTCTTCGGGCGCTTTGCCAATTCTACTGGGGACATTTTCCCTTTCATTGGGGCGGATAGTAGGTCCCAGGCAAAATGGTCTCCGGCAACATCCCATAGTTTGTTTCCGTCCAGGCGGTATAGTTCCGGATGATGTTCAACTGAAAGGGTAGTTAACAGCACAGAGGCGAGGTCTTCGTACATAGTATCTGGGTATTGAGCTCTGGCTGAACGAAGAAGATCATAGAGGCTGATCCATTCTCTTACTGTTAACTCAGGGGGGCGAGCCTTACGGCGCTTCTCTTTTTCTTCAACTTTATCTTTAAAGTCCATGCGAAATTTCCCTAGCTACAGCACCAACAGTTGAGTTACGTCACCCATTACGTCACCCATAGTGAAACAAAACAAAAAGGACTTAGCCAGTTCACTGTCTAAGTCCTTGTTTTATCTGGTGGCCCCTGCTGGACTTGAACCAGCGACCAAGCGATTATGAGTCGCCTGCTCTAACCACTGAGCTAAGGGGCCGTGGCGGAGGATTATAAAGTAACTCCTCGCGGCAATCCAGCTATACGCGCCTGCCTGCTGTTTTTATAAACAACGCATTTTCAATCCTTTATACTTGCAGAGTTTTCTATCAGCAGGAGTAAAAATGATCGGCGATATTCTTGCACCCGGACTGCGGGTGGCATTCTGCGGAATCAACCCGGGTAAGTCTTCTGCTCATACGGGTTTTCACTTTGCACATCCCGGAAACCGTTTCTGGAAGGTGATTTACCAGGCTGGGTTTACCGACAAGCTGTTGAAGCCGGAAGAGGAGCAGCAGCTGCTGGATACTCGCTGCGGTATTACCATGCTGGTCGAGCGGCCCACGGTGCAGGCAAGCGAAGTCAATCTGCATGAGCTTCGCAGCGGCGCGCGTGAACTGATTAAGAAGATAGAGGACTATCAGCCAGCGGCGCTGGCGATCCTCGGTAAACAGGCGTATGAGCAGGCGTTTAGCCAGCGTGGGACGCAGTGGGGCAAACAGAGCATCACCATCGGAGTGACGCAGGTGTGGGTGCTGCCAAATCCGAGTGGGCTGAACAGGGCGACGCTGGAGAAGCTGGTGGAAGCGTATCGGGAGCTGGATGAGGCGCTGGTGGTGCGGGGGCTGTAGGATCTGTGCGGCGTGATGCCCTCACTCTGACCCTCTCCCACAGGGAGAGGGAAAAAACCGAGGCATGCCCGCCCAGGTCGCAGACATAAAAAAAGCTCCCATTGGGAGCTTTTTCAATTCCGGCGAAATTAATCGTCCAGGAAGCTACGCAGTACTTCAGAGCGGCTCGGGTGGCGCAGTTTGCGCAGGGCCTTCGCTTCGATCTGACGGATACGCTCACGGGTAACGTCGAACTGTTTACCCACTTCTTCCAGCGTGTGGTCGGTGTTCATGTCGATACCGAAACGCATACGCAGGACTTTCGCTTCACGGGCGGTCAGGCCAGCCAGAACGTCGTGGGTGGCGGCACGCAGGCTCTCAGTGGTGGCAGAGTCCAGCGGCAGCTCGAGGGTGGTATCCTCGATGAAATCACCCAGATGCGAATCTTCATCGTCGCCGATTGGCGTTTCCATGGAGATAGGCTCTTTGGCGATTTTCAGCACTTTACGAATTTTGTCTTCCGGCATCAGCATGCGCTCAGCCAGCTCTTCTGGCGTCGGCTCGCGACCCATCTCCTGCAGCATCTGGCGGGAAATACGGTTGAGCTTGTTGATGGTCTCAATCATATGCACCGGAATACGGATGGTGCGCGCCTGATCCGCGATAGAGCGGGTGATTGCCTGACGGATCCACCAGGTGGCGTAGGTGGAGAACTTATAGCCACGACGGTATTCAAACTTATCAACCGCTTTCATCAGACCGATGTTACCTTCCTGAATCAGATCCAGGAACTGCAGGCCACGGTTGGTGTATTTCTTAGCGATAGAGATAACCAGACGCAAGTTCGCTTCAACCATCTCTTTCTTCGCACGACGGGCTTTCGCTTCGCCGATAGACATGCGACGGTTGATGTCTTTAACCTGCTCGATGGTCAGGCCGGTCTCTTCTTCAATCTGCTGCAGCTTCTGCAGGCCACGATGCACGTCGTCAGACACGTCACGCAGTTTTTCAGACCATGGCTTGTTCATTGCGATCGCCGCGTTGAACCAGGTTTCGCTGGTTTCGTTGCCAGTGAACAGGGTGATGAAGTTTTTCTTCGGCATCTTGCACTGTTCAACGCACACTTTCATGATGATGCGTTCCTGGGTACGTACGCGATCCATCATCACGCGCATGCTGTTAACCAGGTAATCGAACTGTTTTGGCACCAGGCGGAACTGTTTAAATACTTCAGACAGTTTCAGGATCTCAGCCTGAGCGGTAGCATGGCTACGGCCTTTGGCTTTGATGGTGTCGCGGGTGATTTCGTATTGGGTACGCAGCTCACCGAATTTCTCACGGGCCAGCTCTGGATCGATGCTGTTGTCGTCATCGCTGCTGTCGTCGTCGCTCTCTTCTTCATCTTCCTCTTCGTCGTCATCCATCTCTTCCTGAGACAGCTCTGAACCGACGTGCGTCGCCGTTGGCGCCATGTCTTCTTCAGCGTTCGGATCGACAAAACCGGTGATCAGATCGGACAGACGTGCTTCTTCCGCTTCAACGCGATCGTACTGCTCGAGCAGATAGGTGATGGCTTCCGGGTATTCAGCAACGGAGCACTGAACCTGGTTGATCCCGTCTTCGATGCGCTTAGCGATGTCAATTTCGCCTTCACGGGTCAACAGTTCAACGGTACCCATTTCACGCATGTACATGCGAACCGGGTCAGTGGTGCGCCCGATTTCAGACTCAACGCTCGACAGAACCTGTGCAGCCGCTTCTTCAGCGTCTTCATCAGTGTTGTTCGAGTTTTCAGCAAGCAACAGATCATCGGCATCCGGTGCTTCTTCCATCACCTGAATGCCCATGTCGTTGATCATTTGGATGATGTCTTCGATCTGATCGGAGTCGACGATATCTTCCGGCAGATGGTCATTGACCTCGGCATAGGTCAGATAGCCTTGCTCCTTACCACGTTGGACAAGAAGTTTCAGCTGTGACTGCGGGTTTTGCTCCATAAGACGGTATCCACACTTATTCGTTTGATTGGTGTCGGCGATGCTGCAGCCAACCTTTAAAGCGAGGGCGTACTTATATTTGTGCCGCTGCCTCTCAGTGCGGCTGTCGGGATCTACCCGAACGATATTCGGCACTTAAGCCGTTAAATACTTTTGTCTTTACGTTTATTTCTTCGCCAGTTCCTGGTTCAACATCCAGAGTTCCCGGCGTTCTTCGCTGCTTAAACCGTGTGTGCGCTCGCGAGCAATCAACTCTTCCTGGCGCAGTTCAAGCATCGAATCAAACATATGGTTGAGCGAGTCGGTGAAGGTCTCTTCAGCGATATCTTTATCTGCTATATCGTCCCACATCGACAGTTTTTCAAGGGTCGCGGAGGCTTTTGTTCCGCGATAGTGCTCTAAAAGTTGTCCGGTGGTCAGACCTGGCTGTGACAAACAAGTGTTGACCAGTTCTGAAAATAAGCCAAGTCCCGGCAGCTTTTCATGGTTCAGACCCGCCAGCGAAGGCACTCGCGGTGCCAGTTCCGGGTTTTGCACCAGCAACCCTATCAGTATACGCATGGTTGTGCGTTTTAGCTGGGGAGCGGGGCGAACCGCGTTGCCATCAGCCAGTTTCGGCATTAAACGTTCAAGCTGGCTGTCATCCAGAATGCCGAGTTTTTTACCCAGCTCCTGGCGCAGATAAATGCGTAAGGTCTCGCCGGGCACCTGGGTGATCAACGGCAGCGCCAGCGTACTGAGCTGTGCACGGCCATCCGGGGTGCTCAAATCCACCTGCGGCATCAGGCTGTTAAACAGAAACGTGGAGAGCGGCTGAGCCTGCTCCATCCGCGCTTCGAATGCCGCTTTACCCTCTTTACGCACCAGCGTATCCGGGTCTTCACCGTCGGGCAGAAACATAAAGCGCAACTGCCGCCCGTCGGTCATATACGGGAGTGCTGTTTCCAGTGCTCGCCAGGCGGCATCGCGTCCTGCCCGGTCGCCGTCGTAACAGCAGACCACGGTATTCGTCACCCGGAACAGCAGCTGAATATGGTCGGCGGTCGTCGAGGTGCCCAGCGACGCCACAGCATAGTTAATGTCAAACTGTGCCAGAGCCACCACATCCATATAGCCTTCGACCACCAGCAGACGCTGCGGTTCAGCGTTGTCCTGCTGGGCTTCATAAAGTCCGTACAGCTGGCGGCCTTTATGGAAAATATCGGTTTCCGGGGAGTTAAGGTATTTCGGCAGGGCATCGCCCAGCACACGACCACCAAAACCAATTACCCGGCCACGCTTGTCGCGAATGGGGAACATCACCCGCTCGCGGAAGCGGTCATAGCTCCGTCCCTGGTCATTGGTGACCAGCATGCCCGCGTCGATGAGGGATTTACGATCTTCGCTATTGCCGCCAAAACGCTTTAACACGTTATCCCAGCCGGGAGGGGCGTAACCAATAGCGAAACGCGCAATAACATCGTCGCTCAGTCCGCGTCGGGTCAGATACTGACGCGCAGGCTCAGCGGCAGGTTGCTTGAGAGACTGTTGATAAAACGCATTCAGGCCGTCCATCAGCTGATACAGCGTTTGCCGTTGATGGCGCTCAATCTGACTGGGTCCGTTGCCTGCTTCATAGGGCACTTCAAGGTTGTGCATGGCAGCCAGCTCTTCGACGGTTTCAACGAACTCGAGCTTGTCGTAGTTCATCAGAAAGTCGACGGCGTTGCCGTGCGCGCCACAGCCGAAGCAGTGGTAGAACTGTTTTTCACCGTTCACGGTGAAAGAGGGGGTTTTTTCGTTATGGAACGGACAGCACGCGTGGTAATTCTTGCCCTGCTTTTTCAGCTTAACCCGTGCGTCGATGAGATCAACGATATCGGTTCTTGCCAGCAGGTCATTGATAAATACGCGAGGAATTCGTCCAGCCATAGGCCCCATGAATTTTTAGTAACTCACAAACGAAAATAAGCCGCGCATTCCTTCCGGAAGCACGGCCTTACGACTACTACTCTGTCTGGCAATTGAGGACGTGTGTCCCCAACAGATTAGTACAGACGAGTACGGCGTGCGTTTTCGCGAGCCAGTTTCTTCGCGTGACGTTTCACAGCAGAAGCTTTAGCGCGCTTACGTTCGGTCGTTGGTTTTTCATAGAACTCACGACGACGAACTTCAGCCAGAACACCTGCTTTCTCGCATGAACGCTTGAAGCGACGCAGTGCTACGTCGAACGGCTCGTTTTCACGTACTTTAATTACCGGCATGTAACTCTCACCTTTATAAATTCGGTTTGCCGCTGGCATCAACGCCAGCTTATTTCAAAATGGTGCGGAATTTTACTGCAATTGCTGCTGCTTTGTAAAGCACCGCGGCCGTTTTTGAAAGGGACTTTTATAAGGGTGAGGAGTATACACGATGTGAACAGTGGGGGTGAGGAAAGTTTTACATCAACCCGCCCAGGCTCTACACTGCGCGGTATCTGAGTGAGGTAAAACAAGTCATGCGTGTACTGGGTATTGAAACTTCCTGCGATGAAACCGGCATCGCCATTTACGACGATGAAAAAGGGCTGGTCGCCAACCAACTGTATAGTCAGGTGAAATTACATGCTGACTACGGCGGCGTGGTGCCGGAGCTGGCTTCCCGCGACCATGTTCGCAAAACGGTGCCGCTGATCCAGGCAGCGCTGAAAGAGGCGGGCTTAACGGCAAAAGATATCGATGCGGTGGCGTACACTGCCGGTCCGGGGCTGGTTGGCGCGCTGTTGGTAGGCGCAACGATTGGTCGTTCGCTGGCGTTTGCGTGGGATGTTCCGGCTATCCCGGTTCACCATATGGAAGGGCATCTGCTGGCACCGATGCTGGAAGACAACCCGCCACAATTTCCGTTTGTGGCGCTGCTGGTTTCCGGCGGTCACACTCAGCTGATCAGTGTGACGGGTATCGGTGAGTATGCGCTGCTGGGCGAGTCCATTGACGATGCGGCGGGTGAAGCCTTTGACAAAACCGCCAAGCTGCTGGGGCTCGATTATCCCGGCGGTCCGATGCTCTCGAAGATGGCGGCGCAAGGCACCGAAGGACGCTTTGTCTTCCCACGCCCGATGACCGACCGTCCTGGGCTGGATTTCAGCTTCTCGGGCCTGAAAACCTTCGCAGCGAACACCATCCGTAATAATGATAGCGACGACCAGACCCGGGCAGATATTGCTCGCGCGTTTGAAGATGCGGTGGTGGATACGCTGATGATCAAATGCAAACGCGCGCTGGATCACACTGGCTTTAAGCGCCTGGTGATGGCGGGTGGCGTGAGCGCCAACCGAACTCTGCGTGCGAAGCTCGCCGACATGATGCAAAAACGTCGCGGAGAAGTGTTTTACGCTCGCCCGGAATTTTGTACCGATAACGGCGCGATGATCGCCTATGCCGGAATGGTGCGCCTGAAGCCAGACGCCACCGCCGATTTGAGCGTTTCAGTGCGTCCGCGCTGGCCGCTGGCAGAGCTGCCTGCCGTCTGATGAGCAATCCCGGATGTCAGATAGCGATATCAAACATCCGGGTTTTCGCTGACACGATATCTCTTCCATTGGATGCATGGTGACACGGGATAGTGGCGCCGGTATGCGCGACAGGGTGTGAAAGAGCAAGGCGGGGTTCTTCAGGCAGTCAGGTTAAGCTTTCTTTTTTCGCTTTAGTTTGGTCCAGATTTTGTTTTCCTGGCGACGCCACAGGCGCTGGATATTGTCATGGTGGCGCAGCAGGATCAGGCAGGAGAGCATCGATACCGGGAAGGTGAATTGCGGTTTGAACCACCAGACGTAAAACGGCGCAATCAGCGCGCTGACAATGGCGCCAATGGACGAGTAGCCGCTGAGTAATACGCTTAGCAGCCAGGTGCCCGCCATCACCCCGGTGAGATCCCAGCCAATAGGCGCAATCGCCCCGAATGCGGTGGCCACGCCTTTCCCGCCTTTAAAAGCAAAAAATGCCGGCCATATATGGCCCAGACAGGCGGCAATCGCAATCAGCCCGAGCCAGAATGGCGTCACGCCTAATGCATATGCGCCCCAGACGGGAAGCATTCCTTTCAGAACGTCAAAAATCAAAACCGCTACGGCTGCTCCCTTGCCGCCAATTCGTAGTACATTGGTCGCCCCCGGATTTCCGGAACCACTCTCGCGTGGGTCAGGCAACCCGGCGATACGGCAGACCAGAATGGCGCTGGAGATTGAGCCGCAAAGGTAGGCGAGGAGAATCATTCCAGGCGCGATTGCACTCATAACGCTGTTCCGTTTTGAAAATGTCGTTTTGTACTTAGCATCTGTGGATAATACGCATAATTCGCCGGGAGTGGTATCCGGTTTAGCCAAAAACCAGGCAGGTCGTGATGGATATAGTATTTATAGAGCAACTTTCGGTAATCACCACTATTGGGGTGTATGACTGGGAACAGACCATTGAACAGAAGCTGGTGTTCGATATCGAAATGGGCTGGGATAACGCGGCCGCGGCAAAAAGCGATGATGTGAATGACTGTCTGAGCTATGCCGATGTGAGCGAAACCGTCATCAACCACGTGGAAGGCCATCGGTTTGCGCTGGTGGAGCGCGTGGCGGAAGAGGTAGCCCAACTGCTGCTGAGCCGTTTCAACTCCCCGTGGGTGCGCATTAAAGTCAGCAAACCCGGTGCTGTGGCGCGGGCGGCGAACGTGGGTGTGACCATCGAGCGTAGCCAAAATCTTAAAGGGAATATTTAACGTCATAATTGCTAAACCAATTCCTGATAAATCGGTCTTACAGCTGTTCCTTCTGCGGATGCCCACTGGGCAATCCGTTTTTTCTGTCTTTTTAGGGGTTTATTGATGAGCGATATGCACTCGCTGCTGGTGGCAGCAATTCTGGGTGTGGTCGAAGGATTGACAGAGTTTTTACCGGTTTCCAGTACCGGCCACATGATCATCGTGGGGCACCTGCTGGGATTTGAAGGTGAAACGGCAAAAACCTTTGAGGTGGTGATTCAGTTAGGGTCGATCCTGGCCGTGGTGGTGATGTTCTGGCGTCGCCTGTTTGGCCTGATTGGCATTCACTTTGGTCATCCACCGCATGAAGGCACCGGCAAAGGGCGTCTGACGCTGCTGCACATTCTGCTCGGGATGGCACCCGCGGTGGTGCTGGGGCTGATCTTCCACGACACCATTAAGTCGCTGTTTAATCCGATCAACGTGATGTACGCGCTGGTGGTGGGTGGTTTCCTGCTGATCGCTGCCGAAGTGCTGAAGCCGAAAGAGCCACGCGCGCCCGGTCTGGATGACATGACCTACCGTCAGGCGTTTATGATTGGTTGCTTCCAGTGTCTGGCGCTGTGGCCGGGCTTCTCCCGTTCCGGGGCGACCATTTCAGGCGGGATGCTGATGGGCGTGAGCCGCTATGCGGCGTCCGAATTCTCGTTCCTGCTGGCAGTGCCGATGATGATGGGCGCAACCGCGCTCGACCTCTATAAGAGCTATCACTTCCTGACAACGGCTGATATCCCGATGTTTGCCGTCGGCTTTATTACTGCATTTATCGTGGCGCTGTTCGCGATTAAAACCTTCCTGACGCTTATCAAGCGCATCTCGTTTATCCCGTTCGCCATCTATCGCTTTATTGTGGCGGCTGCGGTGTACGTGGTGTTCTTCTGATGACCTGCCCTCAGTCTTTCGGCTGAGGGCAACGCTGTTCCTTCCAGTCAGCAACCGCCTGAATCCGTCGTTTGGTTAACTCTTCCCGAATCTCATTGCCTTTAAACCCTGCCTCGACTACGTCTTTGGTGGGCACCGCTTTCGCAATCAGCCAGGCTTCACGCAATAACCGTCCCTGCGGATAGTCGCAGGCTTCAAACCCGGTGCGCCCGCGCACGTCGGCTTCGCTGGTCAGGGCAATCTGCTCCACGCGCTGCGGCTTGCGCCAGGCGTCAATGCTGTCGAACAGCTTGACGATGGTGGCCGGTTTCAGGATCGGGAAGGTGTGGATCAGGTCGTGGAACTCGGCGACCAGCTTTGCCAGATCGCGGATCTCGTTCGGTACCCGCAGGCGCTGGCAAATGGCTTCAACCAGCTTCACGCCTGCCGGGCCGTGGCCGTGATGGCGCGGCCAGAACGCGGGCGGGGTTAACCCTTTGCCGAGATCGTGACACAGGGTGGCAAAGCGCACGTCCACGTCCGGGCTGAGCATCGCGGCCATGCTTAAGGTCATCAGCGTATGAATGCCGGTATCGATTTCCGGGTGCCACTTTGCCGGGGCAGGCACGCCAAACAGCGCATCGATCTCCGGAAAAAGGACTTTCAGCGCCCCGCAGTCGCGCAGTACCTGGAAATAGACCTGTGGATTACGCGTGGTGAGTGCATTCTCGGTCTCTTTCCACACCCGTTCCGGCGTGAGATGTTCCAGCTCGCCTGCGGCGGTCATCGCCGTCATTAGGGCCAGGGTTTCATCGGCGATGCGAAAACTCAGGTGTGCGTAGCGGGCAGTAAAGCGCGCCACGCGCAGCACGCGGAGCGGATCTTCAGAAAATGCCGGGGAGACATGGCGCAGAATACGGTTTTGCAGATCGGCTTGACCGCCGTAAGCATCAACGATATGACCGGTTTCATCCTGCGCGAGAGCATTGATGGTCAGATCGCGGCGCTGCAAATCCTCTTCAAGGGTGACGTCCGGGGCGGCATGGCAGATAAAGCCGGTATAGCCGACGCCGGATTTACGCTCGGTACGCGCCAGGGCGTACTCCTGCCTGGTTTGCGGATGCAGAAACACAGGGAAATCGCGGCCTACCTGCTGGTAGCCCGCGTCGAGCATCGCCTGAGGGGTGGCACCGACCACCACCCAGTCCTTGTCTTTGACCGGCAGGCCCAACAACGCATCGCGAACCGCACCACCGACCAGATAAATCTTCACGCCACACTCTCCCGTATCCAATGTTGGCAAAATAATACGTAAGTGTGGCAGAGATGACTATTTAGTTCATCCAACGGTCTTTACGTTTACGGCTTGGGATCAGATGCGGCAGAGCCAGACCCACCAGCAGACCCATACCCAGCACGCCGCCGCCATACATAAACCACTGCATGATGATGGTGCGCTGTTTATCGTCCAGCTGCAGGTTAGCAGCGCTCACCTTCTTCTGGGCGACGATCAGCTCGTTTTTCAGCTTCTGGTTTTCATCTTTCAGACCGTTGATCACCCCGTCGCTCTGGGCCACTTTCTGCTGCATCTCGGCAGTGCGCTGGTTCCAGGTGGAGTCGATATTGGTCAGCTTATCGGTCAGGGTTTTAACCTGATTCTCCAGATCCGGCACGCGGGTGCGCAGGCTCGGGCTGGTGCTAAGCTCTTTCAGGGGGATCCACGCGGTACGGCCGCTGCTGTCGCGAACCTGGCCATAGCTGGAGTCCGCATTGCTTTGTAACAGCACCACTTCCTCACCGGCATTAATCGTGCCCACGAGGCGATAATTGTCACCCGGGCCGCTGCGTACCCAGGTATTCAGTTCGTCAGAAACGTAGCGTTTCTCTTCGGCATGGACCACTGTAGCAGCGCTAAGAGCAAGGAAAGTGAGTCCAGTCAGGCGTAATTTAAGCATCGGCAGTCGTTATTTTCATAAAAAGTGGAACGATAGTAGTGGCAACAGTGCGTCCGCGCAAAGTATTCGTCAGTATTCGGAATCCTCCGTGGGTTTCTGGCCACTTCAGCAAAGGCTACGGCGTTCAAATTGCGCATTGCGTGGCAAAGTGACGCAAAATACTATGTACTGACAAAAAAGTGGCGAGTAAGTTCGCCGTAATTTACCCCGCGAAGCTGCAATCAAAAGAACAAGGCTATGGCTCAGGAAATCGAATTAAAATTTATCGTTGAAAGCGACAGCGTTGACGCGCTGAAAAACCATCTGCATCAGCTGTCAGGTGAACATCACGAGCCGGTACAGTTGCTCAACATCTATTACGAAACGCAGGACTTCTGGCTGCGCCGTCATGATATGGGGCTGCGCATTCGGGGCGTTGACGGGCGTTACGAGATGACCATGAAAATCGCCGGCCGTGTGGTCGGCGGCCTGCATCAACGCCCGGAATATAATATCGACATCAGCCAGCCACAGCTTGAGCTGGCGCGCTTCCCGACGGAAGTCTGGCCGGAAGGCGAGCTGCCTGCGACGCTGGCAGACGATGTCCAGCCGCTGTTCAGCACCGATTTCTGGCGCGAGAAGTGGTTGGTGACCGAAGGCAACAGCCGGATTGAAATCGCCCTCGATCGGGGTGAGGTCAAAGCGGGTGAGTTACAGGAATCTATTTGCGAACTGGAGCTGGAGCTGCTGGAAGGCCATGCCGATGACGTATTGAAGCTGGCGCGCAAGCTGGTTACCCAGTCCGGACTGCGCCAGGGCAGCCTGAGCAAGGCCGCCCGTGGCTATCATCTGGCCCAGGGGAATGCCCCACGCACCCTGAAGCCGACCCAGATTCTGCTCGTCGCGCCGAAATCCTCTGTCGAGCAGGGCTTTGAAGCGGCGCTTGAACTGGCGCTGAGCCAGTGGCAGTACCACGAAGAGCTGTGGGTTCGCGGCATGAAAGCTGCGAAAGCCGATGTGCTGGCGGCGATTGCGCTGGTGCGCCACAGCCTGACCCTGTTCGGCGGCATTGTGCCGCGTAAAGCGAGCACTCACTTACGTGATCTGCTTACCCAGACCGAAACCCTGATGGCCTCCGACGTCTCTGCTGATACGGCTGTCTACAGCTCGCAAACCGCAACGGCGAAGCTGGCGCTGACCGAGTTTCTGGTGACCCGCGGCTGGCGTAGCTTCCTGGATGCGAAGGCGCAGGGCAAAATCGACGACTCGTTTAAACGCTTTGCCGATACCCATCTCTCACGTCATGCCGCCGAGCTGAAAACCCTCTTTGGACAACCGCTGGGCGATCAGTACGCCGATCAGCTGATTCGTCTGGCACGCAACGTCGACAGCATGCTGCTGCTGTCAGGTGCCTATGATGGCGCTGCGGCTCGCGCGTGGCTGGAAAACTGGCAAGGGTTGCAGCATGCCATCAAGACCCGCCAGCGTATTGAAATTGAGCATTTCCGCAACGAGGCCATTTCGCAGGAGCCATTCTGGCTGCACAGCGGAAAACGTTAACGCAGGCAAGGAACCCTTAAAATGCCGCTTTCTTCACAGTTACAGCAGCAGTGGCAGACGGTGTGTGAACGTCTGCCGGACGCATTGCCCGCCGCGTCATTGAGCGAGCAGGCGCAGCAGATGTTGACCTTCAGCGACTTCGTGCAGGAGAGCGTCACCGCTCATCCTGAGTGGCTGGCGGAGCTTGACGCCTCGCCGCCCCAGGCGGACGAATGGCAGCACTATGCCCGGTGGCTCAACGATGCGCTGGTGGATGTTGGCGATGAAGCGGCGCTGATGCGCGTGCTGCGCCAGTTCCGCCGTCGGGTGATGGTACGCATCGCCTGGGCGCAGGCGCTGATGCTGGTCAGTGAAGAGAGCACCTTGCAGCAGCTCAGCCACCTTGCTGAAACCCTGATTGTCACCGCCCGCGACTGGCTGTACACCGCCTGCTGTCGTGAGTGGGGCACACCGTGCAGCGACGAGGGCACTCCGCAGCCGCTGCTGATCTTAGGGATGGGCAAGCTCGGCGGTGGCGAGCTGAATTTCTCCTCGGATATCGATCTGATCTTTGCCTGGCCTGAGAAGGGCGCCACCCGCGGCGGACGTCGCGAGCTGGATAACGCCCAGTTCTTTACCCGGCTGGGACAGCGGCTGATCAAAGCGTTGGATCAGCCGACTCAGGATGGCTTTGTTTATCGCGTGGATATGCGCCTGCGCCCGTTCGGCGACAGCGGTCCGCTGGTATTGAGCTTTGCCGCGCTGGAAGATTATTACCAGGAGCAGGGCCGCGACTGGGAACGCTATGCGATGGTCAAGGCGCGGATCATGGGCGATACCGATGACGTATATGCCAATGAGCTGCGGGCTATGCTGCGGCCGTTTGTGTTCCGCCGCTACATCGATTTCAGCGTGATCCAGTCCCTGCGTAATATGAAGGGCATGATTGCCCGCGAAGTGCGCCGCCGTGGCCTGAAAGATAACATCAAGCTGGGGGCGGGCGGGATCCGCGAGATCGAGTTTATCGTTCAGGTGTTCCAGCTTATTCGTGGCGGACGTGAGCCGTCGCTGCAATCCCGCTCCCTGCTGCCAACGCTGACCGCCATCGCTCAGCTTAACCTGCTGCCGGAAGGGGATGCGCAGATTTTGCGCGAGGCTTACCTCTTTTTGCGTCGGCTGGAAAACCTGCTGCAAAGCATTAATGACGAACAAACCCAGACCCTGCCGGGCGACGATCTCAATCGCGCCCGTCTGGCCTGGGGGATGCGCCTGGCCGACTGGCAGGCGCTGACCGAGGCGCTGGATAGCCATATGGCTGCGGTGCGACGTATTTTTAACGACCTGATCGGCGACGATGAGAGCGAATCTCAGGACGATGAGTTGTCTGAGCACTGGCGCGAGCTGTGGCAGGATGCGCTGCAGGAGGATGACACCACGCCGGTGCTGGCCCATCTCAGCGATGACGACCGCCATCGGGTGGTGGCGCTGATTGCCGATTTCCGCATGGAGCTCAACAAGCGGGCCATTGGCCCACGCGGACGCCAGGTGCTCGATCATCTGATGCCGCATCTGCTCAGCGATGTCTGTTCCCGTGCCGACGCCCCGGTGCCGCTGTCGCGCCTGACTCCGCTGCTGAGCGGCATCATTACCCGCACCACCTATCTGGAACTGTTGAGCGAATTCCCCGGTGCGCTGAAGCACCTGATTTCGCTTTGTGCCGCCTCGCCGATGGTGGCCAGTAAGCTGGCGCGCTATCCGCTTCTGCTGGATGAGCTGCTCGACCCCAACACCCTGTATCAGCCGACGGCGACCGACGCCTACCGGGATGAACTGCGCCAGTATCTGCTGCGCGTGCCGGAAGAGGATGAAGAGCAACAGCTGGAGGCGCTGCGTCAGTTTAAGCAGGCGCAGATGCTGCGCGTGGCGGCTGCCGACATCGCGGAAACCCTGCCGGTAATGAAAGTGAGCGATCACTTAACCTGGCTGGCAGAAGCGATTATCGATGCGGTTGTGCATCAGGCGTGGATGCAGATGGTGGCGCGCTACGGACAACCGAAGCATCTGACCGATCGCGAAGGCCGCGGCTTTGCAGTGGTGGGTTATGGCAAGCTGGGGGGTTGGGAGCTGGGTTACAGCTCCGATCTGGATCTGATTTTCCTTCACGACTGCCCGGTAGACGTGATGACCGACGGTGAGCGTGAAATCGACGGGCGCCAGTTCTACCTGCGCCTCGCCCAGCGCATTATGCATCTGTTCAGCACCCGCACTTCATCCGGCATTCTGTATGAAGTGGATGCCCGGCTGCGTCCGTCCGGAGCGGCAGGGATGTTAGTTACCTCTACCGACTCGTTCGCCGACTATCAGCAGAACGAAGCCTGGACCTGGGAACATCAGGCGCTGGTGCGCGCCCGCGTGGTGTATGGCGATCCGCAGCTGAAAGCCCAGTTCGACACCATACGCCGCGATGTGTTGACCGCCCCGCGCGAGGGTGGGCCTCTGCAAATCGAGGTACGGGAGATGCGTGAAAAAATGCGCGCCCATCTCGGTAACAAGCACAAGGATCGCTTTGATATCAAAGCCGATGAAGGCGGTATCACCGACATTGAATTTATCACCCAGTATCTGGTGCTGAACCACGCCCACGATAAGCCGAAGCTGACCCGTTGGTCGGATAACGTGCGCATTCTGGAACTGCTGGCGCAAAACGACATTATGGACGAGCACGAAGCGCAGGCGTTAACCCGCGCTTACACCACGCTGCGCGATGAGCTGCACCATCTGGCCCTGCAGGAACAGCCCGGTCATCTACCGCTGAGCTGCTTTGAGCAAGAGCGAGAGCTGGTGCGGGCCTGCTGGCAGAAGTGGCTGGTGGAACCGTGCGTAACAAAACAAGTGTGATATTATCGCGCGCAAATTGTGAATCTTTCTGGAGTCAGGAATGAAAGTAACACTGCCAGAGTTTGAACGTGCTGGAGTTATGGTGGTTGGCGATGTGATGCTGGATCGCTACTGGTATGGGCCGACCAGCCGCATTTCCCCGGAAGCACCGGTCCCGGTGGTGAAGGTGGATACCATTGAAGAGCGCCCTGGCGGCGCGGCAAATGTGGCGATGAACATTGCTTCCCTCGGCGCGCATTCACGCCTGGTGGGGCTGACCGGTATCGACGATGCGGCGCGTGCGTTGAGCAAGACGCTGGCGGATGTGAACGTTAAATGTGACTTCGTCTCCGTGCCGACGCACCCGACCATCACCAAGCTGCGCGTGCTTTCGCGTAACCAGCAGCTGATCCGCCTCGACTTTGAAGAAGGATTTGAGGGCGTTGATCCCGAGCCGCTGCACGAGCGCATCAGCCACGCGCTGAGCAATATCGGCGCGCTGGTACTCTCCGACTACGCGAAAGGGGCGCTGGCGAGCGTCCAGCAGATGATTAAGCTGGCGCGTGATGCAGGTGTTCCGGTGCTGATCGACCCGAAAGGCACCGACTTTGAACGCTATCGCGGAGCAACGCTGCTGACGCCAAACCTGTCTGAGTTTGAAGCGGTGGCCGGCAAATGCAAAACCGAAGAAGAGATTGTCGAGCGCGGCATGAAAATCATCGCCGATTTTGACTTCTCCGCGCTGCTGGTAACCCGCTCCGAGCAGGGGATGACCCTGTTACAGCCGGGTAAAGCGCCACTGCATATGCCAACTCAGGCGCAGGAAGTGTATGACGTCACCGGTGCGGGCGACACGGTAATTGGCGTGCTGGCGGCAACGCTGGCGGCGGGCAACTCGCTGGAAGAGGCCTGCTACTTTGCCAACGCTGCCGCAGGTGTGGTGGTCGGCAAACTCGGTACGTCGACCGTTTCGCCAATCGAACTGGAAAACGCGGTGCGCGGTCGTGCCGATACCGGGTTTGGCGTGATGAGCGAAGCTGAACTGAAAGTGGCGGTAGCTGCTGCGCGCAAGCGTGGTGAAAAAGTGGTGATGACCAACGGCGTATTCGACATTCTGCACGCGGGCCATGTTTCCTATCTGGCCAATGCCCGCAAGCTGGGCGATCGCCTGATTGTAGCCGTCAACAGCGATGCCTCGACCAAACGCCTGAAAGGCGAAACCCGCCCGGTGAACCCGCTTGAGCAGCGTATGATCGTGCTCGGCGCGCTGGAAGCCGTGGACTGGGTCGTCTCGTTTGAGGAAGATACCCCGCAGCGCCTGATCGCCGGGATCCTGCCGGATCTGTTGGTGAAAGGCGGTGACTATAAGCCTGAGCAAATCGCAGGCAGCGAAGAGGTGTGGGCCAACGGCGGTGAAGTGATGGTGCTCAACTTTGAGGACGGGTGTTCGACCACCAACATCATTAAGAAGATCCAGAAAGACAATCAATAATTCTGGTGAATAAAAAACGGGCCATCTGGCCCGTTTTTTTAATCCTGCGTATCTACCGGCGGGATTGCAGGTGCCGGTTTAACTTCTTCAACGGCATTGCGGTTTTCCAGCTCGGTCAGACGCTGTTCCAGCAGGGCGATTTTTTCGCGGGTGCGCAGCAGCACCTGAGTCTGCACGTCAAACTCTTCACGGCTCACCAGATCCAGACGCATCAGCTGTGTCTGCAGCACCTGACGGATTTTCTTCTCAACGTCATCACCAAATTCACGCACGCCTTTTGGCATTGATTCATGAACCTGACGGGCAAGTTGTTCAATTTTTTTCGGGTCGATCATCGTAGTTCCCTCAAAGAAAAGGTAATAACGACCATTGTAGCGCGTTACGGGGATCCTTAAACCACAATTGTGTGATGCTTAAGCGTTGCCGAACATAATCATTAGCGTTATAGTTATTTCGCTTATTCTCAGGGCGGGGCGAAATTCCCCACCGGCGGTAAATCAACCTTGCGTTGAAAGCCCGCGAGCGCTTTGGGTGCAAACTCAAAGGTCAGCAGATCCGGTGTAATTCCGGGGCCGACGGTTAAAGTCCGGATGGGAGAGAGTAACGAACCAGTCGGGCGAGGCCCGCTCACGTTATTTTTTTGCCGTACTACGGCGCTCCTAAGACTGCCCTGATTCTGGTAACCATAATTTTAATGAGGTTTTTTTACCATGAATCAGACGCTCCTTTCCTCTTTCGGTACCTCTGCTGACCGTGTTGAACACGCGCTTGCTGCGCTTCGCGAAGGTCGCGGTGTAATGGTGCTTGACGATGAAGACCGTGAAAACGAAGGCGATATGATTTTCGCCGCCGAAACCATGACCGTTGAGCAGATGGCGCTGACCATCCGTCACGGCAGTGGTATTGTTTGCCTGTGTATTACCGAAGATCGCCGCAAACAGCTGGAACTGCCCATGATGGTAGAGAACAACACCAGCGCGTACGGCACCGGTTTTACCGTAACTATCGAAGCCGCCAGCGGCGTAACCACCGGTGTTTCTGCCGCTGACCGCGTCACCACCGTGCGTGCCGCGATTGCCGATGGTGCAAAACCATCTGACCTGAATCGTCCGGGCCACGTGTTCCCGCTGCGCGCGCAGCCGGGCGGCGTTCTGACTCGCGGCGGTCACACCGAAGCGACTATCGACCTGGTCACGCTTGCAGGTTTCAAGCCAGCCGGTGTGCTGTGTGAACTGACCAATGATGATGGCTCTATGGCGCGCGCGCCGGAGTGCATCGAGTTTGCCGGCAAGCACAATATGGCTGTGGTGACGATTGAAGATCTGGTGGCTTACCGCCAGGCTCACGAGCGCAAAGCCAGCTGATAACGAATCAAAAAAAACGCCGGGTTATCCCGGCGTTTTTTTTAGCCTATACCTGCCGTCTGGAGCAGAACCAGACTCAACCCCATGACCGACATCCCGCACAGCACCCCGTAGCTAGGGTTGTTATTGGGATCAATCTCTTTGGCCAACGGCATCAGTTCATCGACCGACAGCGCCACCATAATTCCGGCCACGGCCGCCATAATGGCTGCCATCACCACCGGTGAAACAAGGCTACCCAGAATCAACCACGCCAGCACCCCGCCGAGGATCTCCGCCATACCGGATATCCCCGCCCAGAATACAGCTTTACGCTTTGAGCCGGTGGCCGCATAAATCGGGCCCGCAACCGCCAGTCCTTCAGGAATATTGTGCAGCGCCACCGCCAGCGCAATACCGAACCCTAACTCCAGATTATTGCTGGCCGTCACGTAGGTGGCGACGCCTTCAGGGAAGTTATGCAGGCTGATGCCCAGCGTCAGCAGAAGCGCGGTACGCTTGAGATTGGGTAACGGCTGCGCCCCTTTTTGCATCAGATCCTGGGGATGCGCGTGGGGTAACATTCTGTCCAGCGCAAAGTAGCCCAGCAGGCCGACCACGAACATGCCGTAGCCCAGCACCGGCGACATGCCTTCAGTGCCGAGAGCTGCAGGCAGCATCTCCATCAGGGAGATGAGCAGCATAATACCGGCGGCAAAGCCGAGGGAAAACGCCAGCAGGCGGTTAGAGGGCTTTTGGCCCAGCACGCCGAGTATCGCGCCAATAAAGGTGGCGGCGCCGGCAAGAATAGTCAGAGTCAGAGGAACTGACATTCACCTCTCCTTATGATAATGATTCTCATTAATATTAAGGGCTAAACTCGCGCAAAGCGAGAGGGTATAGTCGCCTTTACAGAACCCTTACATTCAAATTTCCTGATGATCTTCATCATGGTTATCTGAGTTCATCTTAACCAGATAGCAGGTAAGGTAAAGCAATCAAATCGACATCTTGTGTAAGGATATCATCATGACTTCTTCTCGTATGCCAGCGCTGTTTTTGGGTCATGGTAGCCCAATGAATGTGCTGGAAGATAATGTCTACACCCGCGCCTGGCGTCATCTGGGAGAGACGTTGCCGCGTCCGAAAGCAATCGTGGTGGTGTCGGCACACTGGTTTACCCGTGGCACGGGTGTTACCGCGATGGAAACCCCGAAAACGATTCATGACTTTGGCGGCTTCCCACAGGCGTTGTACGACACGCACTATCCGGCACCCGGCTCACCGGCGCTGGCGCAGCAGCTGGTTGAACTGCTGGCACCAATCCCCGTCGCGCTGGATAAAGAGGCATGGGGTTTTGACCATGGCTCCTGGGGCGTGTTAATCAAAATGTATCCGGATGCTGATATCCCGATGGTACAGCTCAGCATCGACAGCACCAAACCGGCCGCCTGGCATTTAGAGATGGGCCGCAAGCTCGCCACCCTGCGTGATCAGGGCATTATGCTGGTGGCAAGCGGCAACGTGGTGCATAACCTGCGCACCGCCCGCTGGCACGGCGAAAGCACGCCGTATCCTTGGGCGACGTCGTTCAATGACTATGTGAAAGCGAACCTGAACTGGCAGGGGCCGACAGAGGAACACCCGCTGGTGAACTATCTGGATCACGAAGGCGGCTCGCTCTCAAACCCAACCGCAGAACATTTCCTGCCGCTGTTATACGTGCTGGGCGCGTGGGACGGTCAGGAGCCGATTACGACGCCGGTTGACGGCATCGAGATGGGCAGCTTGAGTATGTTGTCGGTTCAGGTGGGGTAATCAGTGCCGGGTAGGCGAAGCCGCTACCCGGCACAGCATACTATTCCACAAAAATATGCGGATAGAAGCGGGACAGATCCTGGGTGATCAGCGCGCGATCTTCGCGAATGCCAATCCCGGCTGGCTGATCGTTGATTAGCCAGCTGCCGATCAGCACATAGCTGTCGCCAAACTTCGGCAGGGGATAAAACTCCTGAACGATCATGCCTTCTTCGCCGTATGGACCTTCGGCTGCTTCCAGGGTTTTGCCGTTTTCAATGATTGAAACGTTGGCCCCTTCACGGGAGAAGATCGGCTTAATGACGTATTTATCCATCTGCGGATGATCGTCTTCGGCGAAATACGCGGCCAGCAGGTTAGGATGGTTCGGGAACATTTCCCACAGCATCGGCAGCAGCGCTTTGTTAGAGATGATGCTCTTCCAGGCCGGTTCCAGCCAGCGTACGCCCGCGTCTTCCAGTTTGGTCGAGAACACCTCACGCAGCATGTATTCCCACGGATAGAGCTTGAACAGGTTGCTGATGACCTGATCCTGCGTATCCGTGAACTGGCCGCGCTCGCCTAAACCGATATCTTCGATATACAAAAATTCAGTCGCGACTTCAGCTTCTGCCGCGCAATCCTGCAGATACTGTACCGTGCCACGATCTTCAACCGTGTCGCGGCAGCAGGCAAGATGCAGCAGATTAAAACCGTGATGCTCACGCAGCTCGGCGAAACGCTCGATCAGCTTTTCCTGCAGGCTGTTGAACTGGTCGCTGCCTTCCGGCAGGTTGCCCGCCGCGACCTGATCTTCCAGCCAGATGTACTGAAAGAACGCTGCTTCATACAACGAGGTTGGCGTATCAGCGTTATTTTCCAGCATCTTAGGATTGCCCACGCCATCCCATGCCAGATCGAGGCGCGAATATAACGAAGGCTGCTGGGTTTGCCAGGAGTGACGCACAAAGCCCCAGGTGTGTTTCGGGATGCGGAATTTGGCCATCAGCTCGTCGCTGGCGATCACTTTCTCAACCACTTTCAGGCACATCTGGTGCAGTTCTGCCGTCACCTCTTCCAGTTTTTCAACCTGGTCGAGTGTCAGCTTGTAGTAGGCATCTTCACACCAGTACGGCTCGCCGTACATGGTGTGGAAGTTAAAACCATATTCGGTGGCTTTTTCGCGCCAGTCCGGGCGCTCAACAATACTGACTCGTTCCATTATCAGCCGCCCATTGAGCGCGTTGAGGTGCCTGCCGCGCTGCGCTGCATGGTGCTCTGTTTAGCTACAGAGTCGCCAAACCCGCCGCGGGTGACGGTGCTGGTGGTGGCCGGTTTTGGCGCCATCGCCGTTTTCGGGACGTTCATGGTGCGGCCTGGCTGGGCAGCGCCGTAGCCTTTGCCGCCAGCATCAGTGTACTGACCGTAAGCCGGGCTGGATGGGTTTTTAGAACTGAACAACGGCTGCTGCTTATAGCCCGCGCCGCCGCCCATCATGCGGCCCATCATGTAACCGGCCATCAGTGGCATCCAGAAGCTGCCGCTGGATTGCGCCTGCGCCTGGTTTTCCGGCGCGGTACCGGCCTGAGCCGGGGCTGGTGCCTGCTGGCACTGGCCTTCGCCGAACTCTGCCACACAGTCTTCACGGCTGGCGTATTTCGGCGCGGTACGTTCCGCTTCCTTCATGGCGTTGTTGTAAGCCGTGGTACATTCCGCGCTTTTACCGGTGGCGGCAGAACAGTCATCGGCATTCTGATAGAGCGAAACTGTTTCGTCGCTTTGTTCACAGCCTGCCAGCATAAAGACGGCAGTGAATGCCAGCGCAACAGGAGTGAGGTGACGCGCGTTCCAGCTTTTGCGGAACGAAGCGTGATTAATCGTTTTTGTCCGTTTCATTTTTGTCTTCCAGGACCCAGTGGTAGAACGTAGAAAATTACGCTCAGAATAGAGGATAGGTGGTCGAAATTGAAGCGATGGGGGCAAAACAGGGGGATATTTACGTTGGCTTACGTTTTTTTGTCGATTCAACCCGGTCTGGCGAAACCAGACCGGGTTGTGACATCAGTTACGGACTGCGGCGGTAGCCGGGTAACCGTCCGCTGACGCGTTCTGCTGTGGGGTTTCCGGTGCCACGGCGTCTGGCGCGGTGGAGATCGGTTTACCCAGTGCGCCGTTAAGCGCCAGCAGATCCTGCTCGTTAAGCGTACCCAGCGCAGACTTAATGTTCAGTTGGTTAATCAGGTAGGTGTAACGGGCGTTAGAGAGCTGTTGCTTCGCGTTGTACAGCGTGGTCGTCGCGTTCAACACGTCAACGATGGTACGCGTACCGACGGAGTAACCTGCTTCCATTGCATCCAGGGAGCTCTGAGCAGAAACCACGGCCTGTTTGTAAGCGTTGATGCTGCTGACAGAGGCGTTCACGTTGTTGAAGGATGAACGCACGGTCTGCACAACGCTGCGATGCGCGCTTTCAAGCTGCTCGCTGGCGCCAACAAAGTTGTACTGCGCCTGTTTGACCTGAGAGGTGACCTGGCCGCCCTGGTACAGTGGCAGGGAGAAGTTCAGGCCCACTTTGTTCTGACCGACATCGCTGTCGTTATACTGACCGTTGCCCGTTCTTGAACCGCTATAGCTGGTGTTCGATACACCCGTTGATGCGCTCAGGCTCAGGGTTGGCATATGGCCGTCCTGGGCTTGACGGATTTGCTCACGGGCAAGATCCTGGCTCAGACGCGCCTGCAGCAGGCTGAGGTTACGGTTTTCAGCTTCTTTCAGCAGGGCATTCACCGCCTGCGGCTTGTCGGTTTTGAAGCTGTCAACGTTCAGCGAGGCCAGCTGCGGGTAGTACGTGCCGGTCACCTGGCGCAGCTCTTCGAGCGCGTTATCCAGATCGTTACGGGCAGTCACTTCATTCGCCAGCACGCTGTCGTACTGTGAACGGGCGTTCTGGACGTCGGTAATGGCAACCAGACCCACGTTAAAACGCTGAGTGGTTTGATCTAACTGACGGTAAATTGCCTGTTTCTGCGATTCGGTATAGGTCAGGGTATCGATCGCGTTCAGCACTTTAAAATAGGCAGTTGCCGTATTGAGGATCAGCGTTTGCTGGTCAGTCTGGAAGGTCACATCCTGAATACCGGCCGCTTTTTCCTGCAGGGTCAGCTGACGCCATTTCGACATATCGAACAGCGTTTGGGTTAACTGCAGTGAACCACTGGTGACGTTGGAGTCGACGCCGTTCGCATCACGGTAACCATTGTTATAGGTATAATCGGCACCTAAACCCAGCTGTGGTAATAATGGGCTACGTGCTTCGTTAATCTTTTCAAATGCAGAATCACGATCGGCAGCGGACTTACGCAGTTCCGGGTTGCTCTGACGTGCCTGTTTATATACCTGCATCAGGTCTTCTGCCTGGCTCAACGCACTGAAACCCGTCAGGCTCAGGCCGATGAGGATGGGGAGCAATTTCTTCATTTGCTTTCCTTGTTGTGAAGCTTTGTTAGCGCTGATCTAATTAAAATTTATTTACCCGATTCTAGCAGACTTCGCCACTGCAAAAGGTTGGCGTTCCGTGCCATCCGGCGGTAACGTGCACCAATTTACCATACTGTAGTAGAAACCGCAGTTTAGCAGAATTGAATTTGACATTAATGTCACCATTTGTACCGGGAGGCCAAGGTGGATAAACCAGAAAACATGCCAGTGACTTTCACAAAAAACGATGTAGAAATTATTGCACGGGAAACGCTGTACAGCGGTTTTTTTTCACTGGAGTTATACCGTTTTCGCCACCGTCTATTTAACGGTGAAATGAGCGGCGAAGTGAAGCGCGAAATTTTTGAGCGCGGGCACGCTGCAGTGTTGCTACCCTTTGACCCAGTGCGTGACGAAGTGGTACTGGTAGAGCAGATTCGGATTGCCGCGCTGGATACCAGCGCCAGCCCCTGGCTGCTGGAGATGGTCGCCGGGATGGTCGAAACGGGTGAAACCCCCGACGATGTCGCCCGTCGTGAGGCGATGGAAGAGGCCGGGCTTGTGGTTGGACGCACAAAACCGATTTCGAACTATCTGGCAAGCCCCGGAGGAACCAGCGAACGTCTGTCGGTTCTGGTGGGGGAAGTGGACGCTACGACCGCGCAAGGTATTCACGGTCTGGCTGATGAAAACGAAGATATTCGTGTTCATGTGGTAAGTCGGGAGCAGGCTTATCAATGGGTAGAAGAGGGGAAAATCGACAACGCAGCCTCTGTCATCGCATTGCAATGGCTACAGCTGCATTATCAAGACTTAAGACACGAGTGGACAAAATGAAGCGTTATACACCTGACTTCCCTGAAATGATGCGCCTGTGCGAAACCAATTTCGCCCAGCTGCGCCGATTGCTGCCGCGCACCGACGCGCCCGGCGAAACAGTGAGCTATCAGGTGAGCAACGCGCAGTATCGGTTAACGATCGTCGAATCGACCCGTTACACTACGCTGGTTGAAATCGATCAAACGGTGCCCGCGATCAGCTACTGGAGCCTGCCGTCGATGACGGTCCGTCTTTATCATGACGCGATGGTGGCTGAAGTGTGTTCAAGCCAGCAGATCTTCCGCTTCAAAGCGCGGTATGATTACCCAAATAAAAAGTTGCATCAACGTGACGAAAAGCATCAAATTAATCAGTTTCTGGCCGATTGGTTAAGATACTGTTTTGCACATGGAGCGATGGCGATTCCGGTTTGTTAGCGTCGTGAAACCTACCTAAGGACACCATTTGGAAAGCCTGTTGAACCTGACTGTTGCTGGTGGGGCGCCAGTCAGGGTATTACAAATTACCGATACTCACCTGTTTGCCAAAAAGCATGAAACCCTGTTGGGAGTGAATACCTGGGAGAGCTATCACGCTGTTCTGAATGCCATTCATGCACAGCAGCGCGAATGTGACCTGATTGTCGCCACGGGCGATTTGGCGCAGGATCAAACGGCCGCGGCGTATCAGCATTTTGCTGAAGGTATCGCGAGCTTTAACGTTCCCTGCGTCTGGTTACCGGGTAATCACGATTTCCAGCCTGCGATGTACAGCGCGCTGCAGGATGCGGGGATCTCACCTGCAAAACGAATTTACCCAGGCGACAACTGGCAAATATTGCTGCTCGACAGCCAGGTTTTCGGCGTGCCGCACGGCGAGCTGAGCGAGTTTCAGCTCGAATGGCTCGAAAACAAACTGCTGGCCGAGCCGGAACGTCACACCCTGTTATTACTGCATCATCATCCGCTGCCGGCGGGATGCAGCTGGCTCGATCAGCACAGCCTGCGCAACTCCGCGGCCCTGGATCGCGTGCTGATGAAGTTCCCACGGGTCAACAACTTGCTCTGCGGACACATTCACCAGGAACAGGATCTCAACTGGAACGGGCGCCGCCTGCTGGCCACGCCATCCACCTGCGTGCAGTTTAAACCGCACTGCGCCAACTTCACGTTAGATACCGTTGCGCCGGGCTGGCGCTGGCTGGAACTGCATGCTGATGGCTCGTTGACGACCGAGGTCTGCCGCCTGCAAAGCGCGCAGTTCCGCCCGGATACCGCCTCAGAAGGATACTGATGTCTGCGCTCCTCTATCTGCATGGTTTTAACAGCTCCCCGCGTTCCGCAAAAGCGACGCTGTTCCATCAATGGCTGACCGTTCATCATCCGCATATCGAGATGATCGTCCCGCAGCTGCCGCCGTACCCGGCCGAGGCTGCCGAGATGCTGGAGTCGATTGTGCTGGCCCACGGCGGCGAGCCGTTCGGCGTGGTGGGCTCATCGCTCGGAGGTTACTACGCCACCTGGCTGTCTCAGTGCTTTATGGTGCCAGCGGTGGTGGTGAACCCGGCGGTGCGGCCTTTTGAGCTGCTGGTCGGCTATCTTGGCCACAACGAGAACCCCTACACCGGACAGCAATATGTGCTAGAGTCTCGCCATATTTACGACCTCAAAGTTATGCAGGTAGACCCGCTTGAAGCGCCCGATCTCCTCTGGCTGCTACAACAGACGGGTGATGAAGTGCTGGATTACCGCCAGGCAGTGGCGTATTACGCCTCCTGCCGCCAGACTATAGAAGAAGGCGGGAACCATGCTTTCACGGGCTTTGAGGATCATTTCACCCAGATTGTCGATTTTCTTGGACTGCAAAGCCTCTGACAATCGCTGCGAATTGCTAGTTTAAATCATGACGCAAACCTATAACGCTGATGCCATTGAGGTACTCACCGGGCTTGAGCCGGTTCGCCGCCGTCCGGGGATGTATACCGATACCACGCGCCCAAACCATCTGGGCCAGGAAGTTATTGATAACAGCGTGGACGAAGCGCTGGCGGGGCATGCCAAACGCATTGACGTGATCCTGCATGCCGATCAGTCGCTGGAAGTCATCGACGACGGTCGCGGCATGCCCGTCGATATCCACCCGGAAGAGGGTGTCCCGGCGGTTGAGCTGATCCTCTGTCGTCTGCACGCGGGCGGCAAGTTCTCCAACAAAAATTACCAGTTCTCGGGGGGCTTGCACGGGGTCGGTATCTCCGTGGTGAACGCCCTGTCAAAACGTGTTGAAGTCACCGTGCGCCGCGACGGCCAGGTGCACAATATTGCGTTTGAGAACGGCGACAAAGTGCAAGAGTTGCAGGTCATCGGCACCTGCGGGAAACGCAATACCGGCACCAGCGTCCACTTCTGGCCGGATGAAAGCTTCTTTGATAGCCCACGTTTCTCTGTCTCGCGCTTAACGCACATTCTGAAAGCCAAAGCCGTACTGTGCCCTGGGGTTGAAATCACCTTTAAGGATGAGGTCAACAACAGCGAGCAGCGCTGGTGCTATCAGGATGGTCTCACCGATTATCTGTGCGAAGCGGTAAACGGCCTGCCAACCCTGCCGGAAAAACCGTTTGTCGGTAACTTTTCCAGTGATACGGAAGCGGTGGACTGGGCGCTGCTGTGGCTGCCGGAAGGCGGCGAGCTGCTGACCGAAAGCTACGTTAACCTGATCCCGACCATGCAGGGCGGTACTCACGTTAACGGTCTGCGTCAGGGTCTGCTGGATGCGATGCGCGAGTTCTGCGAATACCGCAATATCCTGCCGCGCGGCGTGAAGCTGTCGGCGGAAGATATCTGGGATCGCTGCGCCTACGTGCTGTCGGTCAAGATGCAGGATCCGCAGTTTGCCGGGCAGACCAAAGAGCGTCTCTCTTCACGTCAGTGTGCGGCATTCGTCTCTGGCGTGGTGAAAGATGCCTTTAGCCTGTGGCTGAACCAGAATATTCAGACTGCCGAAATGCTGGCGGAACTAGCGATCTCCAGCGCCCAGCGCCGAATGCGTGCGGCGAAGAAAGTGGTACGTAAAAAGCTCACCAGCGGTCCGGCGCTGCCGGGCAAGCTGGCGGACTGCACCGCGCAGGATCTGAATCGTACCGAGCTGTTCCTTGTCGAAGGAGACTCGGCGGGCGGTTCTGCCAAGCAGGCGCGCGATCGCGAATATCAGGCGATCATGCCGCTGAAGGGCAAGATCCTTAATACCTGGGAAGTCTCTTCCGATGAAGTGCTGGCCTCGCAGGAAGTGCACGACATTTCCGTGGCGATCGGCATGGATCCGGACAGTGACGATCTGAGCCAGTTGCGCTACGGTAAGGTTTGTATTCTGGCGGATGCGGACTCTGATGGTCTGCACATTGCCACTCTGCTGTGCGCGCTGTTCGTGAAGCACTTCCGCGCGCTGGTGAAGAACGGCCATGTTCACGTGGCGCTGCCGCCGTTATACCGTATCGATCTCGGCAAAGAGGTCTATTACGCCCTGACGGAAGAAGAGAAAGCCGGCGTGCTGGATCAGCTTAAGCGTAAGAAGGGCAAACCGAACGTGCAGCGCTTTAAAGGGCTGGGCGAGATGAACCCGCTGCAGCTGCGCGAAACCACGCTCGATCCGAACACTCGCCGTCTGGTACAGTTGACCATCAGCGATGAAGACGAGCAGCAGACCAACGCGATGATGGATATGCTGCTGGCCAAGAAGCGTTCGGAAGACCGCCGCAACTGGTTGCAGGAGAAGGGTGACCTGGCGGACATCGAAGGCTAAGCATCACGTCGGTTTATGTTATCTGAAAACGGGGGAAACAGGCTTCCCCCCGTTTTTTATTGGGCGATCAGATAAAACAGCCCTGTCAGCGCGGCGCTCATCAGGTTTGAAAGCGTACCGGCAAGAATGACTTTTCCCCCCATTTTCGCAATAAAACTCTTATGCGCCGGGGCGATACCACCCAGTACGCCAATCAAAGCCGCAGGGGCTGAAAGATTCGCGAACCCCGCCAGCGCCATAATCGAAATTATCTGCGAATATTCAGACAGGCTCTCTTTCAACGGAATAAAGCTGGAGTAGGCGACAAATTCGTTGAGGACCAGTTTCTGGCCGAGCAGGTTGCCCACTTCGAGGATCTCCGTTGTGGGCACGCCAAGCAGCCAGGCGACAGGGGCAAAGAGATAGCTGAAAATCAGCTGTAGCGTGATGTTGTCCATCCCGAACAGGCTGAACATCCAGCCGAGCAGGCCGTTAACCATAGCAATCAGCGCGATAAGCGCCAACAGCATCGCCCCGACGTTTACCGCCAGTTTCAGCCCCGAACTCGCGCCGTTAGTGGCCGCTTCGACGATATTTATCGGCTTCTCATCTCCGTTTGCCATCTCGCCGGAGACATCGGCAATGTTGTCCGCTTCGGTTTCGGGATAGAGGATTTTAGCCATCAGCAGGCCGCCAGGTGCAGACATAAACGAGGCGGCGACCAGATAACGGATCTCTATACCCATAGAGGCATAGCCGACCAGCACCGAACCGGCGATGGACGCCACGCCGCCGCACATCAGGGCGAACAGCTCAGAGCGGGTCATTTTCGGCGCATACGGGCGCATCAGCACAAACACATCCGTATTACCGGCAAAAATGTTGGCTGTCGCCGCCATCGATTCCGCCGGGCTGGTTTTCAGCAGCTTATGAATACCTGTCCCGACAAGGCGAATGACCCACTGCATAATGCCCAGGTAGTAGAGTACCGAGAACAGCGCCGACATAAAGATAATGATCGGTAGGACGTGGAAGGCAAACAGGAAGCCCATTTTAAAGCGGCCCAGATCGCCAAACAGAAAGTTGATCCCCTCGGAAGAGAAGGCGAGCACTCCGGAGAGGCTGTTGGAGATGGACAGCAGAACTCTTTCCCCCGCCGGGACGTATAAAATAAATGCCGCCAGCCCGGCCTGGATCGCAAATGCGCCGCCGACGGTGCGCAGGTTAATCGCCCGGCGATTGGCGGAAAAGAGCAGCGCTATCGCCAACAGCACAACGATACCGAGACAAAGAATAGCTATTTGCATTATCACTCCTTATCCGCGTCGATAATCTTGCGAAACAGATCATTAAACAGGTTGTCTCTCTCAATAAACTTCACCACCCGAATCAGATGGCGGCGGTTGTCGAAGCTCCAGTTGAGAGTGTCATTAATCAGCGGCGCGGGCCGATACTCGCAGGTGTACCACTGAGGATCCAGGATGTACCCGACGGTGGTGATATCCCAGATAACCTTACGTGAAGCGAAACCGATCCACGGGCAGCGCGGGGCTATCTCTGCGAAATAGTGGCCAATACGGCTGGTGTTGGTGAAATAGAACTGCATTTCCGGCACGGAGGTCGCCATGCAGTTCGCCACGCCGAAGCAGGGGATCTGCGTTAGCGCCACGCCGCTATCAAACAGCACGCGGCTGGCGACGATATCCTGCATCAGATTGAATTCCTGGTTGTCCTTCCATTCGTAGCTATTGCCACCAAGCCAAATCAGATGAATTTTTTCAATAATATCGGGGGCGATCAGCAGCGCGTTTGCAATATTAGTCGGCGCGCCAATGCTTAACACCTGTAGAGTCTGCGTGGCGGCGCGGGCGCGGGAGATCAGATCCGCGACAGCGAGTGAACATTCCGGCGCATCGCTGTTGGTCAGATAGCGCGTCGCGCCTTTAAATATGGCGGGCTGCGGCTGACGCAGCGGGAGTTTTTCAAAGACCTGGTGGATCTCTTCATAGCTGAGCGTCATGCCAGTGGCGGGGTTGTCGACGTAAGTATGTGAACTCCCTTCGCCAAAAAAATGGTTAGTGAACGGGGCGGCGTACACCGCCTGTAGATCGATACGATCCGAACGAAGGTAAGCCCAGGCGATAGCGATCTGATCGTCGATTTCATTATATGTATCGCTGTCAATGACGACTGGGATGCGTCCGCTGGTCGGAACTGACATCAGCGACACTCTTTTTTCCAGCGTTAACGCTGGCCATTGTGTGGTTAACATAGCAATATATTCCTTTGATTAGAAATCATAAGCCAGACGATAGATGAGGATATCTCCGTACCCGTCGGCGCCCAGTTTGTTATAGAAATAACGGTACATGACGGTGGTTGATATATGGGAGGTGATTTTCCATGTCAGGTTCAGTCCACCATTAAGTCCTTCGCTTCCATTATTATTGGCGGAGTAGTCGCTATTGCGATCTAATTCAATTTCATTCCAGTTTGATAATAAGAAATTATGGTTAAATAGCTGAAAGGCGTACCCGGCATTCCAGCCAAGGGTAAAACCATTGAGCCCGTTAATATCGTAAGCAGGGCCAAAATTATTATGTGCAGTAACATATTGTCTGGCTATCCACGGTTTAAACCACCAGTCGTCGCCTTTAAGGTCGGTATAGCCAATACCGATAAACTGATTTGTCTCTTTGAAATCAGGGTTTTGCGAGTTATATACCTTAGTAAAAAGGCTGGCGCCGGTGTTCCATAAATAGGTATGGATTTCACCATTGGCAGTTTGGCCCTGGTTGCCTTCGTGATCGAGAATGTTTTCGAAATCGTAAAAGCCGTACATTTCTCCCCAGTCGAACCCCATTCCACCTTCAATACCAATCAGCGCCTGTTCATATTCTAAATCTTTTACCCCAGCGTCCCAGGACTGATAATCAAAATGGATATTCCCCCAACCATATTTTTGTTCTGCGGCAGCGGAAAGTGAAACGAGTACAAGAACGAGCAGCGAAAATATCTTTTTCATTTTATTTCCCGGATAACGTCGTAAGAGGATTTAATTCATCATTGGGTTCAGTCTTTCAAGAACGGCGCTGTGTTCCGGCATATTGGAGGCACCTTCGCGTTCAACGGCCAGCGAGGCGAAAGCGCTGGCGTAAATCAGCGCGGTGGTGATGTTTTTTCCACTCGCGAGCTGTGCGGCTAATGCACCATTAAAGGCGTCGCCTGCACCGGCGGTATCAATGTTGACGGCCGGGAAGGCAGGAAATGCGCGGTGCTGCTCACCGTCAAAAAGCCAGCAGCCTTTACTGCCCAGGGTGATAATGACGATTTGCGGCCCCAGCCGATGAATAGTTTCGGCGGCACTGCGGATCTCTTGCTCGGTACGGATCGGTGAGCCCGTAATGGATTCCGCCTCAGTCAGATTTGGGGTCACTATGGTTGCCCAGGGCAGCAGCTCAAGGACATCTTCACGCCAGGGGGCGGGATTAAAAATGGTGGTTATCCCACAGGTGTGGGCGAATTTCAGTGCCATTGCGGTGGCGTCAGGGTTGTTTTCCATCTGCGTTAGGAAGACGTCGGACTCGCTGATAGCGTCATAGCAGGCGATCACCTCATCGGGGCCGATCGTCTGATTTGCGCCGGGGTTGATGACGATAGCGTTGTCACCGGCCTCTTCCGATACCATCACCACCGCGCTGCCGGTTGGCACATCGGGCTGGGTGAATAACGTCAGCGCTTCGAGGCCCACATTGCCAAGGAATTTCCGCGCCTTATGCGCAAAATCGTCCTCGCCGACCTTCGCGGCAAAATGGGTACGCGCGCTTGCCATACAGGCCGCTACGGCCTGATTGCTGCCTTTGCCGCCAGGTAAACAACAGGAGTAAAGGGCACGTGTGGTCTCGCCCGATTCGGGAAAATGTTGTAAACGGTAGACCAGGTCCGTATTAAAAGAACCAAGAATAAATACGCGGCCGCTCTTTTTAGGTACTGGGGGTGTGAGATTAAACACATTAATATCCATATTAGTGTGGAGATAAAGTTTATTTTCTTTATAGGGCGATGCTTCTTTTTCGCTCAATAGTTCCGCTCCGCCGTAATGAATTTGGATAATGCCAGCTTTCTCCAGGATGTGAATATCACGGCGAATAGTACGCTCTGTAACACCTAACGTACTGGCAATTGATTTTACTGTTATTTTCTTTTGCCGTTTAAGTTCTGAAAGAATAAAACGTTGACGTAGCTGTTTATAACAATGGGGCATTTTTCATCCTTGCTCAGGTAATGGGTAGGGCTATTCAAAGGTGAATAATGCATTTCATATAGTTAAGTACTGGTTTAATCTGAAGGGCTAATATTGATGTCATTGGCTCTATTTTATTTATTGATGCGTTTCAGTATGTGTTTTGATAATACAGAAAAATATAGAAAAGGGTATGAGGCTTAAATCACATAAAAATTGCACAATCGGACATAATGTCCGATTTCCGGGTGAATAAGTGTTTAAGAAAAACTGAATATATTTATAGGGTGAATAGAATATGTGGATTTATTGCTTTTGCTTATTATTAAACAATAAAACCTTTTTCCTGTGGGCGAATAACTGAAGTGATTTAAACATATAAGCGCATCAGGCCGCACGATGACTCTTGCGGTACTGCAACGGCGTCTCGCCGATGCCCTTTTTAAAGGCGCTAATAAAGTACGTCACATCCGAAAATCCCACCCGCGCGGCGATGTCGCGCACGCTCGCGTCAGAGTGCAGCAGGCTTTCGCAGGCTTTGCGCAGCCGTAGCGTGTTCAGGTAATCGTGAATTTTTTCGCCCGTTTCCGCATGGAACTTGCGCGACACGTAGCTGCGGGATTTCCCCATTTCGCCCGCCAGCGCGTCGAGGCTGAATTTCTGCTGGTAATGCTCATCAAGCCAGAACATGACCTGGCTGGCGATCCCCTGACTGTTCCCGGTTTGCCCCTTATCGTCGTGCGGCAGCATGGCAAACAGGCCGATTAGCAGGCCGGCCACCTGTTCACTGTTCATCGGCGGCTGATAGCAGCTGAACAGGTGATCGAGATGGCTATGGCAGTGTGCCATATCCGCCACCCACGCTTCTCCTCCGCGCTGAGACAGCTTCTGCAGCCGCTGCTGGGTCTGAGGGAAATCGCGCAGTGCTTTCAGCACCGCGTGCTGGTCGAGGTGAATAATGGTGCGGCGGTAGCTGGCTTCGGCTTGCGGATCGACCATCACCTTGTGCAGGGTAAAGGGGGGGAAGAAAAATAGCCGCCCCGGGCGCATGGTGTAGTGGCGGTTATCGACAATCGCGATGCCAAAGCCCTCTTCGACATACAGGATTTCCAGGCACTGGTGCCAGTGGTGATAGCGCACGGTGTTGGCGAACAGGCGACTGAACGACACGAGGGTGTCATTCAGCGTGATAAGCTCAAGATGTTCCGCAGTTGGCGTGTGGCGCATAGTGCAATAAAACTCAACTTTTCCCTTTCCCTTGCCCTTTATAAACCACCTTTTTAAATTTCCTCAACTGCGGGTTCATGCATCTCTCGCGGGTGTGACCGGGCTAACATTTCTGCCCCTTGCTGATTAACTATTCTTTGCCGCAGTTGATTACGAGGACGAGCGCATGTTGGCGGCACAGAAAGAAAAATCAAATCCGTTGTCTACCCGTCAGGATCTGGTGACGGCCCTGAACACGATGCTGGCGGCGGTAGACAAGCAGTTTCCGGCGGGCAGCTCACGCTTTTCGCTGGGGGAGACCTGCGCCCACTACGCCACCGACGTGGCGCAGATGGAAGGATTGTCCCGGGTGCTGTGGGGGCTGTTCCCACTGATGGCCGCAGGCGACAGCACCCCGTTCAGCGACAAATACATCGCGGCAATCAAAATCGGTACTGACCAGCAAAGCCCGGGCTACTGGGGCGACACCCAGCCTTACGATCAGCGGCTGGTGGAGATGGCGGCCTATGGCCTGGGGCTGACCCTGCTGCAGGACAGGCTCACGGCGCACTTTACCGAGCGTGAACTGGCCAACCTGTACGCATGGCTGAACCAAATCACCGATGCGCAAATGCCGGACAGCAACTGGAACTACTTCGCCATCATGGTGCAGCTCGGCTTTAAGCGCGCCGGTTTGCCCTACGACCAGCAGGCCATCGACCGTCGCTTCGCAATGATGGATGCCTACTACCTGGGGGAGGGCTGGTACTCCGACGGCGTGGGTCGCCCGAAAGATTATTACATCTCAATGGCGTTTCACTTCTACGGATTGATCTACGCCACCCTGAGCGGCGATGAGACGCGCGCTGAAATACTGCGCCAGCGTTCACGCCAGTTCGCCGAAGACTTCATTTACCTGTCTGCTGCCGACGGTGCCTCGGTGCCGTTTGGCCGCAGCTTGACCTATCGCTTTGCGATGGTCGCCTTCTGGAGCGCGGTGGCTTTTTCCGGGCTGGATGTCTTCACCCCGGGGATCGTAAAAGGGGTGATCCTCCGCCATCTGCGCTGGTGGCAGCAGCAGCCGATTACCGATCGCGACGGGATTTTAACCCTCGGCTTTGCCTACCCGAATCTGGCGATGTGTGAGGACTACAACTCGCCCGGCTCGCCGTACTGGACGCTGAAAACCTATCTGATCCTGGCGCTGCCGGATGCGCATCCGTTCTGGCAGGCGGAAGAACAACCGCTGCCAGCGCTTGCCGAAACGCGCGTGATACCACACGCCCAACAGATCCTGATGCAGGCCGACGATGTTCAGATGCTCACCGCCGGACAGCTGGAGCTGAACAACTACGTCAACACCGAGGCGAAATACACCAAATTTGCCTACTCCAGCCGCTTTGGCTTCACCATTGAGCGTGGGCGTTTTGGCATAAAACACGCCGCCTGCGACTCGATGCTGCTGCTGGCGGATGGCGATAACTACTTCCGCGGACGCCGTGAATGCGAGCAGGTGCGGGTGGACGAAAACTACATCTTCTCGCGCTGGTCCCCGTGGCAGGACGTGATGGTCGATACCTGGCTGGTGCCGTTCGGCGAGTGGCATCTTCGCCTGCACCGCATTAACAGTGCCCGCACCCTGCAAACGGTTGAGGGGGGGTTTGCGGTGATGAAAACCGAGCATCACATGCAGGGGCGCGGCAGCTGGCTGCATGCCACTAACGGCAGCAGCGCGATTGTCGATCTCTCGCCCGCCATTGCCCGTGAGCCTGACAGCATCGTCACCCCACCGAACAGCAGCATCATGTTTGCTCAATGCGCCTCGATACCGGTGCTCACCACCACCCTTGCGCAAGGGGAGAGCTGGCTGTGCTGCGCGGTGATGGCGTCCGGACAGGCTAATAAAGCGGCGGTGAGCCCACAGTTGGAAATCAATAATAACCAGGCCGTTATTTCTCTGCCTGGAAACGAACGTCAGCTGTCGTTCTTTTTATAAGCCCTGAACCTGAATGTTGGCGAGGATGGTATGAGTAACAAAACTGAATATTACAAAATCAGCAGTTTTATTTTTCTCTATTTCTTTACCTGGTCCGCAAGTATTGGTCTGTTGGCCATCTGGCTTGGACAAAAAGCAAATCTCAGCGGCTCGGTGATTGGCACTGTATTTGCGGTAAACGGCATCTTCTCGGTGATCCTGAAACCGATCTACGGTTATATTCTGGATAAGATCGGTATGAGCAAATATCTGCTCTATTTCGTGGTGGCGATGTCGGCCCTGATGGCACCGTTCTTTATCTACGTTTACCAGCCGCTGTTAATGTCCAACACCCTGCTGGGGATTATTATCGGCGCACTCTATTTAAGCTTTGCCTGGTATGCGGGCGTGGCGGCGTGCGAATCCTATTCCGACCGTTTCAGCCGGCTTAACGGCATGGAGTTTGGCCAGATCCGCATGTGGGGATCGCTGGGCTGGGCGGTGGCGTCCTCGTTCTCGGGTCTGCTGTTTAACCTCTCACCGTCGTACAACTTTATTATGGGCAGCGTGGCCTCGGTCATTATGCTTATCGTCCTGTTGAGCCTGAAAGTGAACACTAACTCCGTTCATGCCGACGAGGTGCTGACCAAAGAGAAAATCGCCCCGTCAGATGTCTATGCCCTGCTGCGCAGCCGCAAGTTCTGGGCCTTCTGCCTGTATGTGGCGGGCGTGGCGTGGATGATGTTTATCGCCGAGCAGCAGTTCTCCCGCTATTTCGTCACCTTCTTCGACGATATTCATCAGGGCAATGCGGTATTTGGCTATCTGGGTACCGTCCAGTCCGGAATGGAATTCGTGATGTATATGGTGATCCCGCTGTTCGTCAATTTTATTGGTGCCAAGCGCGGGTTGTTAATTGTTGGGCTGGTGGTCGGTGCGCGACTGATTATTTCCGGGATGTGCGATTCCCATCTGTTAATTTCGGTGCTGAAACCGCTGTACGGTCTGGAAATCTGTCTGCTGCTGGTGTCGGTATTTAAATATATCGCCGAGCATTTCGATAAACGGGTTAACGCCACCATGTATTTGCTGGGCTATCAGGCGATGCTGTATGTCGGCAACGTGGTGGTCTCCTCCCCGGCGGGTTATCTGTATGACCGCATCGGTTTTGAGCAGACCTATATCATCATGGGCGCAACGGCGCTGACCTTTACGGTTATATCTGCCTTTACGCTGTCGGCCTGTCAGAGCAAATGGCGCGGCACCCGGGCGCTGAACGTGTCAGAGCAACCGTCATCACATTAATTTTTGCCGTCAAAGAAGGAACCGAAAAATGTTAAATCATATCGCCCTGGAGCCGCTGGCTGATATTCCCGTGCCGGTCGAGGCTTGTGCGTTCAACGACGAATTACGTTCGGCGCGCAGCCATATCCTCGAGCTGATTAGCCGTCATTTAACCGAGTTCGGTGAGCAGTTCCCGGCCGAAACCTGTCAGGACGGTTACTATCCGCTGACCGAAAATGTCGAGTGGACCACCAGCTTCTGGACCGGCCAGCTGTGGCTGGCGTGGGAGATGAGCGGCGACGAGAAATTCCGCGCGATGGCGGAGAAGCACACCCGCTCGTTTGGCGTGCGCATCGCCAGTCGTCATGACACCAATACTCACGATCTCGGCTTTTTGTACACGCTCTCCTGCGTGGCAGCCTGGCGACTGACCGGCGACCGCGAGGCGCGCGGCTTCTCGCTGCTGGCGGCTGAAGCGCTGCTTGAACGCTTCCATGAGAAGGCGAAGATCATCCAGGCGTGGGGGGATCTGAGCGATCCCGAGCAGGCCGGACGAATGATCATCGACTGCAACATGAACCTCCCCCTGCTGTACTGGGCGACCGAGCAGACCGGCGATCCGCGCTTTGCCGATGCGGCGCAGGCCCACGTGATGCAGGCAGCGCAATACCTGATTCGCGAAGACGCTTCAACGTTCCACACTTACTATATGGATGTGAAAACCGGCGCGCCGCGCTACGGCAACACTCAGCAGGGCTATGCGGATGACTCCTGCTGGTCACGCGGCCAGGCGTGGGGGATTTATGGCTTCCTGCTGAGCTACATCTATACCGGCGACAAAATGATGATCGACCTGTCGAAACGGCTGGCGAATTACTTCCTCAACCGTCTGCCGGAAGATTACGTCTGCCACTGGGATCTGGCGCTGGTGGGCACCGACGCGCTGCGCGATTCATCGTCGGCGGCGATTGCGGTGTGTGGCCTGCTGGAGCTGGTAAAACATCTGCCGGTCACCGACCCGGACAGAGAGCGCTATCAGGCGTGGGCGCAGGGCATCATGTCCTCGTTGACGAAGCACTATCTGATGGGCAAAACGGAGAAAGGTAACGGCGTGCTGAAGCACTCGGTTTACCATCTGGCCAGCAATAAAGGCGTGGATGAATGCGCGAGCTGGGGGGATTACTTCTACGTCGAAGCACTGGTGCGTTGTACTCAGAGCTGGAAGCTGTACTGGTAAACAGAACGGCCCTCTTTGCGAGGAGAGGGCCGCAACGGTCAGGCTTTCGGAATACGCAGCGTCTGCCCGGGATAAATTTTATCGGGGCTCGAGAGCATAGGCCGGTTAGCTTCAAAGATTTTGTTGTACTGCGAGGCATCGCCATACACGGTTTTAGAGATGGCGCTGAGGGTGTCGCCGGATTTCACCGTGTAGTAAGTGGCTTCGCCGCTGGTGTCACTGGCGGTGATATTGTTTTCCACCTCGCTGACGCCCACGATATTCCCCACGGCAATCTGGATTTTTTCTTTCTGTTCCTGCGTCAGCCCGTCGCCGGTGACGCTGGCTTTACCGTCGGTCACATTGACCTGCACCTTATCGGCACCCGGTATATTGAGTTTTTTAAGATGGTCTGCGACTTTATCGCTTTGCCCTTTGTGGTCCGTCAGGTTGTCCCACAGTTTTTCACCTGCCTCTTTTACGAAGCTGAAAATACCCATTTCGTCCTCCGGTTAGCAAACACGTAAGACTATAAGCATAGCAGGTGAGCTTAAAAGTAGGCCGGGCAAACGCAGTGCTGCCCGGCGTTACCACAAAACTTAAACCCCTTGCTCCAGAATACGGATATGGGTTTCCAGAACATCCCCTTTCACCGCTTCGCTCCACGCTTTCATGTGCGGGGTTTGCAGGTGGGCTTCCAGATGGGCCACGGTTTCCCACTGCTCAACCATGATGATTGAGTCCGGGGCGGTGGTCTGGAAGCTGACGCCTGCGGCAGTGTCCACCATCGGCGCGTAGCCGTGGCAGCCCGCTTCGTCTAAAACGGCCGGGATAATTTTTGCAAACTGATCCAGCACCGCCTGACGGTGGTGTTGGCCAGGACGGGTACGGATTTCAGCAATTACGGTAAGCATGGTCCACTCCTTATGATTCCAGCTTCCAGTTAAGCAAAAATTTCCGTCAGATGCTTGCGGTATTCTGCGATATAGCGCGGCACGTCCGGCATTTTGATCACGTCGTTGGTGATAAAGGTCGGCAGTGCTTCCATGCCCAGGAACTGGTTCGCTTTGTGGAACGGCAGATAAACACCGTCAACGCCCACGCCGTGGAAGAACTGGTCTTCGTCGGTGAAGGCGTCCATTGGGGCGTTCCAGGTCAGGGAGAGCATGTATTTTTTACCCTGAATCAGGCCGCCTGAACCGTATTTTTTTGAGGCGTCTGAGCGGGTGCGGCCATCGCTGGCGTACAGCGAGCCGTGACCTTCGGTAAAGACATCGTCCATGTACTTTTTAATGGTCCACGGCGCGCCCATCCACCAGCCCGGCATCTGCCAGATCACCACGTCAGCCCACAGGAAGTTCTGCACTTCGGCCTTGATATCGTACTCGCCGTCGGTGCGAACGACGTTAACATCATGCCCGGCGTCGCGCAGGAACCCGTCCGCGACCTCGGTCAGGGTGTCATTCAGCTGGCCGTTGGAGTGCGCAAATTTTTTCGCACCGTTGATAATCAGAATGTTGCTCATAATGTGACCTCGAAGGAAAGAGTATGGCGACGATTCTACGCGCGACAGCGGGGCGGTAAAATGAGCAAAATGTGTAAAGTCTTTTGCTCTGTGCGCAATAATCACCCTACCAGCGGATGTGTGTTTCAAAGCCCCCGTGGTCGGCATTGCCCAGCGATACCGTCATCCGGTGCAGGGCGGCAATCCGCTTGACGATGGATAAGCCCAGCCCACTGCCGGTTTGCTGCTGGCCCGGCGGGCGATAGAAGCGCTCGCCAATGCGCGCCAGCGTCTCGGGGACGATCCCCGGCCCGTTATCCCGCACGCTAAAGCTTCGCGCATCGAGCGTGACATCCACCACGCTGCCGCGCGGGCTGTAGCGCACGGCATTATCCAGCAGGTTGCGCACCAGCAGGCTCAGCAGCAGCGGTTGCCCGGTGTGGCGCGCCTGCGGGGCATTGATCGTCAGGCGGATCTCAATCCCTGCCTGCTGCGCCGGATGGTAAATATCCATCACCGCCGATTGCAGCAGATCGGCCATCGGGATTGGCTCGAGTTCATCGAGGTTAGCCAGCGAGTCCAGCCGCGACAGGGTCAGGAGCTGATCCACCAGACGGGAAGCGCGATCGATACCCGCGTGCAGCTGCGTCAGCGCTTTCGCCTGCGCCTGCGGATCGTCCTGCGATAGAAGGGCGACATCGGTCTGCACCTTCAGCGCCGTCAGGGGGCTGCGCAGTTCGTGGGCGGCATCGGAGGTGAAGCGCCGCTCGCGCAGCATCGCCTCCCGGGTGCGGGTGAAGAGATGGTTCAGCGACTCGACCAGCGGGCGCACCTCGGTTGGCAGGCCCGCAGAGGTCAACGGATCGGTGGCATCCGGGGCGCGGTGGCGCAGGCTTTGCGCCAGATTTTTCAGCGGACGCAGCTCGCGGCCGAGCAGCACAACCAGCAGCAGGAGCATCAGCGGCAGTGCCACCAGCCATGGCGTCAGCTGCGAGGTGACGATATCCAGCGCCATCTCCTGGCGGTACTCGCGCTCCTGGCCAACTACAATGCGGGTATTCCCGTCGGGCGCGGTCAGCCACAGAAAACGCCATTCGTCGTTATCATCCTGCAAATGACCGTTGTCAAAGCCGTCGCGACCCGCGTGCCAGGCAATATCCCGGCCGTTTTCCCCGTCATGCAGCAGCATTTTTCCGTCGCGGGAGTAAATCGCAAACGCCAGCGCGTCATCGTCCAGATGGCCGTTTTTGGCCTTCTTTGGCATGTCGCGCACCTGAACGGTGCCGTTCAGGGTGCTAAGATCCATCGCCATCAGCCGTTTGGCGAACAGCATCTGCTGGGTGTCGAACAGCTTATCGAGCTTATGGCTGGTCTGCTGCCAGGCCACGACGCTGGCGGCAAACCATGCCCCCAGCGCCAGCAGTAAAAACAGCAGGGTCAGGCGTAGCTTCAGGCTCAAACGTTGCGTCAGTTTCATGCCTCTCCCAGGGTATAGCCGATGCCATATACGGTGCGGATAAAGCCCGCGCCGAGCTTGCGGCGCAGATGATGGACGTGGACTTCCACGGCGTTGCTGGAGACATCGTCATCCCAGCTGTAGAGCTTCTCTTCGATAGTTTTGCGCGGCAGCACGCGCCCGGCATTACGCATCAGCAGTTCCAGCAGGGCGAACTCTTTCGGCTTCAGGGAAAGCGTTTCGCCGTCGAGGGTGGCGATCATGGCGACCGGATCGAGACTCACTTTGCCATGCTGCAGTTCGCGGCGGGTCTGACCGTGGCTGCGGCGCACCAGCGCTTCCAGGCGGGCCGCCACTTCGATCAGGGCAAAGGGCTTGCACAGGTAATCATCGGCCCCCAGGCGTAACCCATCCACCCGCTGGTCGAGCGCGTCGCGGGCGGTGAGGATCAGCACCGGCTCGCTGCGTCCGCTCTCGCGCCATGCGCGCAGGATCGTCAGCCCATCGAGCCCGGGCAGGGTAAGATCCAGCACCACCGCGTCATAGGGGGCAGAGAAGAGGGCGCTTTTGCCAGTGGGACCGTCGGTAAACCAGTCGACGAGAAAGCCCATTTTACTCAGCCCGACCTTAATGCCGTCGCCGATAAGCCGATCGTCCTCAACCAGTAAAATACGCATTCCCGCTCCTTGTTATCGCTGTTTACAGGGCAGTAAACCTCTGGAGCGTCATCGCTGTACAGTAAAAAAAATTAAATTTTAGGCTTAAGAAATCGTTAAGGTTTACCCTGTTTAATGGACATCTAAACACGTTGAAAGGGAAAATTACTGATGAAAAAATTCGCTGCAATGGCTGCCATTATGATGATCACCACCGCGCCGGTGTTTGCCGCTCAGGGCGGATTCACTGGACCGTCGGCTGCGCCAACCACCCAGTCCACGACTCAGCAGGGCGGTTTTGTTGACGCTAACGCCAATCTGACCACGGCGGTAAAAGCCAAAGATCTGAAAGACAACAGCTGGGTGAAACTGCGCGGCAACATCGTCGAGCGCCTGTCCGATGACCGTTACCTGTTCCGCGACGCCAGCGGCACGGTCGATGTCGAAATCGATACCAAACACTGGAACGGTCAGACCGTCAGCCCGCAGGATCAGGTCGAGATCCAGGGCAAAGTCGATAAGGACTGGAACGAGTTTGAAATCGAAGTGAAACAGATCACTAAAGTGAATAAATAAGCTGAAAGAGGGCCGGTTTCGCGGCCCTTTTCTTTGTGACTCGACTCGTCAGATAGGGTAGTATCTGCGGCAATATTGCCTGAAACCAACTGGTTTCTGAGTTGAGGGATCCCATTTAATGAGCGATATGGCAGAGCGCCTCGCGCTACATGAATTTACTGAAAACGCCTATCTGAACTACTCCATGTACGTGATCATGGACAGGGCACTGCCGTTTATCGGTGATGGCCTGAAACCGGTCCAGCGCCGCATCGTTTATGCGATGTCTGAACTGGGTCTGAGCGCCAGCGCAAAATTCAAAAAATCCGCCCGTACCGTGGGTGACGTACTCGGTAAATACCATCCGCACGGCGACAGCGCCTGCTACGAAGCGATGGTATTGATGGCACAGCCATTCTCCTACCGCTATCCGCTGGTTGACGGCCAGGGGAACTGGGGGGCACCGGACGATCCGAAGTCGTTCGCGGCGATGCGTTATACCGAATCCCGACTGTCCAAATATGCAGAACTGCTGCTCGGCGAACTGGGCCAGGGCACCGTCGACTGGGTACCAAACTTCGACGGCACCATGCAGGAGCCAAAGATGCTGCCTGCGCGCCTGCCGAACATTCTGCTGAACGGCACCACTGGTATCGCGGTGGGTATGGCGACGGACATCCCGCCGCATAACCTGCGTGAAGTGGCGAAAGCGGCGATCACCCTGATCGAGCAGCCGAAAACTACCCTCGATGAAGTGTTGGATATTGTGCAGGGGCCGGACTACCCGACCGAAGCCGAAATCATCACCTCCCGCGCTGAAATCCGCAAAATCTACCAGAACGGTCGCGGCTCGGTGCGCATGCGCGCGGTGTGGACCAAAGAGGACGGTGCCGTGGTGATCACCGCGCTGCCGCACCAGGTTTCCGGCGCCAAAGTGCTGGAACAAATCGCCGCCCAGATGCGCAATAAAAAGCTGCCGATGGTTGACGATCTGCGTGACGAATCGGATCACGAGAACCCGACCCGTCTGGTGATCGTCCCGCGCTCCAACCGCGTGGACATGGAGCCGGTGATGAACCATCTGTTCGCCACCACCGATCTGGAAAAAAGCTACCGCATCAACCTGAACATGATCGGTCTGGATGGTCGTCCGTCGGTGAAAAATCTGCTGGAGATCCTCACCGAATGGCTGGCGTTCCGTCGCGATACCGTGCGTCGTCGTCTGGACTACCGTCTGGAGAAAGTGCTCAAGCGCCTGCATATCCTCGACGGTTTGCTGGTGGCGTTCCTCAATATTGACGAAGTGATTGAGATCATTCGCGGTGAAGATGAGCCGAAACCGGCGCTCATGTCGCGTTTTGGCATCAGCGAAACCCAGGCTGAAGCGATCCTCGAGCTGAAGCTGCGCCATCTCGCCAAACTGGAAGAGATGAAAATTCGCGGCGAGCAGAACGCGCTGGAAAAAGAGCGCGATCAGCTGCAGGCGATCCTCGCCTCCGAGCGCAAGATGAGTAACCTGCTGAAGAAAGAGCTGCAGGCAGATGCCGAAGCCTTCGGCGACGATCGTCGCTCTCCGCTGCGCGAGCGCGAAGAAGCCAAAGCGATGAGCGAGCATGACATGCAGCCGTCCGAGCCGGTGACCATTGTGCTGTCACAAAGCGGTTGGGTGCGCAGCGCCAAAGGTCACGACATCGACGCCCCGGGCTTAAGCTACAAAGCGGGCGACAGCTTCAAAGCGGCAGTGAAAGGCAAGAGCAATCAGCCGGTGGCGTTTATCGACACCACCGGGCGTAGCTACGCCATCGATCCGATTACCCTGCCGTCGGCGCGCGGCCAGGGCGAGCCGCTGACCGGCAAGCTGACGCTGCCGCCGGGTGCGACGGTTGAACACATGCTGATGGAAGGCGATGAGCAGAAGCTGCTGATGGCCTCCGATGCAGGCTACGGCTTTATCTGTACCTTTAACGATCTGGTGTCGCGCAACCGCGCGGGCAAGGCGTTAATCAGCCTGCCGGATAACGCGCGCGTGATGGCGCCGCTGCTGATTGAAGACGAGAGCCACATGCTGCTGGCGATCTCGGCCGCAGGGCGAATGCTGATGTTCCCGGTCAGCGACCTGCCGCAGCTGTCGAAAGGCAAGGGAAATAAGATCATCAACATCGCCACGGCGGACGCCGCATCAGGGGAAGACAGTCTGGCGCACCTGCTTATTCTGCCGCCGCAGAGCACCCTTACCCTTCACGTGGGTAAACGCAAAATCAAACTGCGCCCGGAAGAGCTGCAGAAAGTGGTGGGCGAACGTGGACGTAAAGGCTCGTTGATGCGCGGTCTGCAGCGTATTGATCGCCTGGAGATCGACTCTCCACATCGCGGCAAAGCGAGCGAAGGCGAGGTGTAATCTCGTTTCTCCCCCGCCGTTCAGGCGGGGGATATCGTCACCACATCCTTTATAAAAACAAAGCAGTTACCCGAATACAGTTGCAGTATAATTGTCAGCTGTTCGGGCTTCAGAGGTCGCTATGCTATTAATTGTTCGTTTAATCCTGGTTGTTATCTACTGCATCCTGGTCTGTATTTTCGGCTGCATTTACTGCCTGTTCAGCCCACGTAATCCGAAGCATGTCTCTACCTTCGGCCATATGTTTGGCCGCCTGGCACCGTTGTTTGGGTTGAAAGTAGAGACCCGTCTGCCCGAAGGGGCAGAGAAGTTTGGCAACGCCATCTATATCTGTAACCATCAGAATAACTACGATATGGTCACCGCCGCTAAAATTGTGCAACCGCCAACCGTCACCGTAGGCAAAAAGAGCCTGCTGTGGGTGCCGTTCTTCGGTCTGCTCTACTGGCTGACCGGCAACCTGCTGATTGACCGCAACAACCGCACCAAAGCGCACGGGACTATTGCAGAAGTGGTCAGCCACTTTAAGAAGCGCAGAATTTCGATCTGGATGTTCCCGGAAGGCACCCGCAGCCGTGGGCGTGGCCTGCTGCCGTTTAAAACTGGCGCGTTTCATGCCGCAATTGCGGCCGGCGTACCGATTATTCCGGTGTGCGTTTCCACCACTTCGAATAAGATTAATCTTAACCGTCTGAACAACGGTCTGGCAATCGTTGAAATGCTGCAGCCGGTTGATGTGAGCAAGTACGGTAAAGACCAGGTGCGCGAGCTGGCGGCGCATTGCCGTGAAATCATGCTCAATAAAATCGCTGCACTTGATAAAGAAGTCGCAGAGCGCGAAGCCGCTGGCAAGGTTTAAGCCGGCAAGAAGGGAAAACGAATTCCCGTGTTGTTAGTACGTTTATACATGGAGCCAATATGTCACTCAGTCGCCGTCAGTTTATTCAGGCATCGGGAATCGCCCTATGTGCAGGTGCGGTTCCGCTGAGGGCAAACGCCGCCGGGCAGCAACAGCCGCTGCCCATTCCGCCGTTACTCGAATCCCGTCGCGGACAGCCGCTTTTCCTGACGCTGCAGCGTACCCACTGGACCTTTACCCAGGGCACGCGTGCCTCCGTCTGGGGCATTAACGGGCGTTATCTCGGTCCGACGGTCCGCGTCTGGAAGGGCGATGACGTGAAGCTGATTTACAGCAATCGTCTGGCGGAAAACATCGCTATGACCATCAGCGGTTTACAGGTGCCAGGCCCGCTTAAGGGCGGCGCGCCGCGTATGATGTCCCCGAGCGCTGACTGGGCACCGGTTCTGCCCGTTCGCCAGAACGCGGCGACCCTCTGGTATCATGCCAACACCCCGAACCGCACCGCGCAGCAGGTCTATAAAGGGCTGGCGGGTATGTGGCTGGTGGAGGATGAGGTAAGCAAATCGCTGCCCATTCCCAACCACTACGGCGTCGACGATTTCCCGGTCATTATTCAGGATAAGCGTCTGGATAACTTCGGTACGCCGGAGTACAGCGAGCCGGGGAGCGGCGGGTTTGTCGGTGATACGCTGCTGGTCAATGGCGTACAGAGCCCGTATGTCGAAGTGTCTCGCGGCTGGGTACGTCTGCGCCTGCTGAACGCCTCCAACTCGCGCCGCTATCAGCTGCAGATGAGCGACGGCCGGGCGCTGCACGTGATCGCCGGTGATCAGGGCTTTTTACCTGCTCCGGTCCCGGTAAAACAGCTGGCGCTGGCCCCGGGCGAGCGGCGCGAAATCCTGGTGGATATGACCAACGGCGATGAAGTGTCGATTACCTGTGGTGAAGCGGCGAGCATCGTTGACCGGCTGCGCGGCTTCTTTGAGCCGTCGAGCATTCTGGTTTCAACCCTGGTGCTGACCCTGCGTCCGACCGGCCTGCTGCCGCTGGTGACCGATACCCTGCCGATGCGCCTGCTGCCGGAAGAGATCATGAGCGGTACCGCGGTGCGCAGCCGCGATATCAGCCTCGGTGACGATCCGGGTATTAACGGCCAGCTGTGGGACGTTAACCGCATTGATATTACTGCCCAGCAGGGCACGTGGGAGCGCTGGACGGTACGCGCCGAAATGCCGCAGTCGTTCCATATCGAAGGGGTGAGCTTCCTTGTGCGCAACGTCAACGGGGCGATGCCGTTCCCGGAAGACAGAGGCTGGAAAGACACCGTCTGGATCGATGGGCAGGTCGAACTGCTGGTCTACTACGGCCAACCGTCGTGGCCGCACTTCCCGTTCCTGTTCCACAGCCAGACCCTGGAGATGATGGACAGAGGATCGGTCGGGCAGCTGCTGGTCAACCCGGCACCGTAATTCGCCGGGTAGCGGCTGTGCTTACCGGGCCTACAGGTCCGCAGGCCCGGTAAGCGCAGGCTACCGGGCTTTAACACTCCCCGCACAATACCCCTTCATTTCCCGTATTAATCCAGCGTATAATCCCCGCCCTTTTGATTATTTTTTCTCCGGAAGCATTATGAGCGCAATATCCTTGATCCAGCCGGATCGAGACCTCTTCTCCTGGCCCCAGTACTGGGCAGCCTGTTTTGGACCGGCGCCATTCCTGCCGATGTCCCGCGAAGAGATGGACCAACTGGGCTGGGACAGCTGCGACATTATTCTGGTGACGGGCGACGCCTACGTCGATCACCCGAGCTTTGGCATGGCGATCTGCGGTCGTATGCTCGAAGCGCAGGGTTTCCGCGTGGGGATCATTTCCCAGCCGGACTGGAACACCAAAGATGATTTTATGCGCCTCGGCAAACCGAACCTGTTCTTCGGCGTGACCGCGGGCAACATGGATTCGATGATCAACCGCTACACCGCCGACCGTAAGCTGCGTCACGATGACGCCTACACCGCGGATAACGTGGCGGGCAAGCGTCCGGATCGCGCCACTCTCGTGTACACCCAGCGTTGTAAAGAAGCATGGAAAGACGTGCCGGTCATTCTGGGTGGCATTGAGGCGAGCCTGCGCCGTACCGCGCATTACGACTACTGGTCCGATACCGTGCGCCGTTCGGTGCTGGTGGACTCCAAAGCTGACATGCTGATCTTCGGCAACGGTGAACGACCGCTCGTAGAAGTGGCGCACCGTCTGTCCCAGGGTGAGCCAGTGAGCAACATTCGCGACGTGCGTAATACCGCGATCATGGTCAAAGAAGCGCTCCCGGGCTGGAGCGGGGTCGATTCCCGCATCATTGATATGCCGGGCAAAATCGACCCGATCCCGCATCCGTATGGCGACGATCTGCCGTGTGCGGATAACAAACCGGTTGAGCCGAAAAAAGCCGAAGCCAAAGCCGTGGTGGTTCAGCCGCCGCGTCCGAAGCCGTGGGAAAAAACCTACGTGCTGCTGCCGTCCTTCGAGAAAGTGAAGGGCGACAAAGTGCTCTACGCTCACGCGTCACGTATTCTGCACCATGAAACTAACCCGGGCTGCGCGCGCGCCCTGATGCAAAAGCACGGCGAGCGCTTTATCTGGGTTAACCCGCCGGCGATCCCGCTGTCGACCGAAGAGATGGACAGCGTCTTTGCCCTGCCGTACAAGCGTGTGCCGCACCCGGCGTACGGTGATAGCCGTATTCCAGCATATGAGATGATCCGTTTCTCGATCAACATCATGCGCGGCTGCTTCGGGGGCTGCTCGTTCTGTTCAATCACCGAGCACGAAGGGCGCATTATCCAGAGCCGTTCCGAAGAGTCGATCGTCAACGAGATCGAAGCGATTCGCGACACGGTTCCGGGCTTTACCGGCGTTATCTCGGATCTGGGCGGCCCAACCGCCAACATGTACATGCTGCGCTGTAAATCGCCGCGCGCGGAACAGACCTGCCGTCGTCTCTCCTGCGTCTATCCGAGCATTTGTGAGCACATGGACACCAACCACGAGCCGACGATCAACCTGTACCGTCGCGCCCGTGACCTGAAGGGCATCAAGAAGATCCTGATTGCGTCCGGCGTGCGCTATGACATCGCGGTAGAAGATCCGCGCTACATCAAAGAGCTGGCGACCCACCACGTGGGCGGCTATCTGAAGATTGCTCCGGAGCATACCGAAGAAGGCCCGCTGTCGAAGATGATGAAGCCGGGCATGGGCAGCTACGACCGCTTCAAGGAGCTGTTCGATACCTACTCCAAACAGGCCGGGAAAGAGCAGTATCTGATCCCATACTTCATCTCTGCGCACCCGGGTACGCGTGATGAAGACATGGTCAACCTGGCACTGTGGCTGAAACAGCGCCGCTTCCGACTGGATCAGGTACAGAACTTCTACCCGTCGCCGCTGGCGAACTCGACCACCATGTATTACACCGGCAAGAACCCGCTGAGTAAGATTGGCTATAAGAGTGAGGATGTGGTGGTGCCGAAGGGTGACAAACAGCGTCGACTGCACAAAGCGCTGCTGCGTTACCACGATCCCGCTAACTGGCCGCTGATCCGTCAGGCGCTGGAAGATATGGGTAAAAAGCACCTGATTGGTTCACGTCGCGACTGCCTGGTGCCGTCACCGACGCTGGATGAGATGCGCGAAGCGCGTCGTCAGAATCGCAATACGCGCCCGGCGCTGACCAAACACACGCCGATCGTGCATCAACGTTCGAACGGGACGGCGGGTGCGAAGAAAAGTGTAAAACGTAAGATCGGTTAAACCTGTTGCCCGGTGGCGCTAGCGCTTACCGGGCCTACAGCATCGCAGTTACTACCCGCCAAACTGGTCCGGATCCGGCCCTAAACGCTTGCCTTTATCCAGCTTCGCAATCTCGCTCAGCTCGTCTTTATCCAGACGGAAATCCCACACGTCGAAGTTCTCAGCGATGCGCGATGGGGTCACGGATTTCGGGATCACCACTAAACCGCAGTCCAGATGCCAGCGAATCACAATCTGCGCCGGGGTTTTGCCGTATTTGTCGGCCAGCTCGCGGATAATCTTCTGATCGAAAACGCCTTCGCCGCCCTGCGCCAGCGGGCTCCAGGATTCAGTCTGGATCTTGTGGGTCGCATTCCAGGCGTGCAGCTGACGCTGCTGCATCAGCGGATGCAGTTCGATCTGGTTGATCACCGGGGCGACGCCCGTCTCATCAATCAGCCGCTGCAGATGGTGGATCTGGAAATTACACACCCCGATGCTCTTCACCAGACCGGCTTTTTGCAGGTCGATCATTCCATGCCAGGCGTCGACATAGTGATCGATAGCCGGAACCGGCCAGTGCATCAGATACAGGTCGACGAAATCGAGCTGCAGCTTGTCCAGGCTCTCCTGGAGCGCATCGGCCGGACGCTTTTGATCGTCATTCCACAGCTTCGTGGTGATAAATAACTCATCGCGAGGCAGACCGGCGCTGGCCAGTGCGCTCCCCACGCCGGTTTCATTTTTGTATGCAGCAGCGGTATCAATCGACCGGTAGCCGACCTCCAGCGCCTTGTGAATGGCGGACACGACCTCGTCGTTACCGGCTTTCCATACGCCGAGCCCCAGTTGGGGCATTACGCTACCGTCCTGAAGCTTGATTACGGTTGGGTTTGCCATCTTTCCTCCTTCATTTGCTCATCCACCGGGGGCAGGCCCCCGGTGGCGTATGTGCATTAAGCCTGGCCTAAATGCCGAAAAACGAAAGGTAAGATCGAAAATCCCTTAGCGAGCGGCCTCGTAAATGCGACGGCTGACGTCGAGGGTAATGTCGCCATGTTCCCCGATGTGCGTCATCCCGTGTTCTTCAAGTTTTGCCAGCAGGGCAGGGATTGTGCTGCCGTCCAGATCGTAGCCGGAGAGGCGCGTCGGAACGCCCATCTGCTCGAAGAAGTTACGGGTCGCAACGATGGCGGCATCGATACGTTCGTCTTCAGAACCGGCGGTGATCCCCCACACGCGCTCAGCGTACTGCAGCAGTTTGGCGCGTTTGGTGTCGCGTTTTTCGTTCCACAGTGCAGGCAGAACCACCGCCAGCGTCTGGGCGTGATCGAGGCCGTGCATCGCGGTCAGCTCGTGGCCCAGCATATGGGTTGCCCAGTCCTGCGGCACGCCTGCACCGATCAGGCCGTTCAGCGCCTGGGTGGCAGCCCACATCACGTTGGCGCGCACGGCGTAGTTTTCTGGCTCTTTCAGGGCCAGCGGGCCGTCTTCGATCAGGGTCAGCAGAATACCTTCCGCGAAGCGATCCTGGATTTTGCCGTCAACCGGGTAAGTAACATACTGCTCAACGGTATGCACAAAAGCATCCACCACGCCGTTCGCCACCTGACGCGGCGGCAGGGTGTAGGTGTAAACCGGATCCAGCACCGCGAAGACCGGCTGGACGTGTTCGTTCATAAAGGCCTGCTTGTCGCCGGTGGTTTTACGCGAAATTACCGCGCCTTTGTTGGATTCAGAACCGGTGGCTGGCAGGGTCAGCACCGAGCCCATCGGGATCGCGCTGTTAATGTCGCTGCCGCCGTTTTGCAGGATCTGCCACGGGTCGATACCGTCCGGGTAGTGGGCGGCTGCGGCGATAAACTTGGTGCCATCCAGCACCGAACCGCCGCCGACCGCCAGCAGGAAGGTGATGTTCTCTTCGCGGGCGATTTTCACCGCGTTCATCAGCGTTTCGTACGACGGGTTCGGCTCGATGCCGCCGAACTCACGCACGTCCAGGCCGTCGAGTGCGGCATACACCTGGTCCAGCACGCCGGTTTTCTTCACGCTGCCGCCGCCGTAGGTGATCAGCACGCGAGCGCCGGTTGGGATCTGCTCGCGCAGGTCGGCGATAGCGCCTTTACCAAACAGAATGCGGGTTGGGGTATGCAGGTTAAAATTGTTCATTGCTCGTTCCCTTAGGTGGGTGAAAAACGTGGCGGCGCAGACGGCTGCCTGATGGTGCTCATTGTGGCGAGCGCAGGCTATCCTCTCAATGCACATTTCTGCCGATGTCTTGCCCATTTCTACACAGTGCTGGAGAAAATGGGTAAACCTGCGCACACTGTCATCATCGGAAACCGTACCCGGACTCAGCAAAGATGAACCGTGAAGAGACGTGCCTGCAGCTCACTGCGCAAATTAACACACTGAAAGATAATGCAAATAAGCTTGATGACCTGCTACCAGACGTTCGTCTGCTGTACGGCACACAGCCCGGGCCACGCACGCCAGTGATGTATCAGCCCGGTATCATTTTTCTCTTTTCTGGCCATAAAACTGGCTATATCAATGAGCGGGTGTTCCGCTATGACACCCGTGAATATTTGCTTCTGACAGTACCTTTACCCTTCGAATGTGAAACCTTCGCGACAGAGGCGGTGCCGCTGGCCGGTATTCGCTTAAATATTGATATTCTGCAGCTGCAGGAGCTGCTGATGGATATTGGCGAGGACGAACTATTTTGCCCGTCGATGGCGGCCAGCGGCATTAACTCTGCCGCCCTGTCGGATGAGATCCTCTGCGCTATTGAACGTCTGCTGGACGTGATGGCGCGCCCGCTGGATGCGCGCATCCTCGGCAAGCAGATTATCCGTGAGATCCTGTATCACGTCCTGCTGGGGCCGGGCGGCGGGGCACTGCTGGCGCTGGTCAGCCGTCAGACCCACTTTAGCCTGATCAGCCGGGTGCTGAAGCGCATCGAAAGCCAGTACACCGAAAACCTGAGCGTGGATCAGCTGGCGGCCGAGGCCAACATGAGCGTTTCGGCGTTCCACCATAATTTTAAGTCGGTCACCAGCACCTCGCCGCTGCAATATCTCAAAAGCTATCGTCTGCACAAAGCGCGCATGATGATGATCCACGACGGGATGAAGGCCAGCGCGGCGGCGCTACGGGTGGGTTATGAGAGCGCGTCGCAGTTCAGTCGGGAGTTTAAACGCTACTTTGGCGTCACGCCGGGGGAAGATGCAGCGCGGATCCGCACGATGCAGGGGATGTGATGGTGCGGGCTGTTGCCCTCACCCTAACTCTCTCCCTGTGGGAGAGGGCAGGGGTGAGGGGAGTAACCGTCAGGCGCTACAGTACTTCTTCTTAATCACCACCGCGATGGTACCCACCAGACCCGCCACCAGCAGGAACATCGGCAGGATCATCAGGAAGGTCATCACCTGGTCTTCGTGGCGCTTCACGAACGGGATCATGCTCAGGGCATAGCCAAAGGTGGTCACTACGCCGACCCACAGCAGCGCGCTCAGCCAGTTAAAGAACTGGAAGCGGCGATTAGAGAGGCCGGAAATCCCCGCCATCGTTGGCAGCAGGGTGCGTACAAAGGCCAGGAAGCGTCCGGCCAGCAGGGCCAGCAGGCCGTGGCGATCAAACATACAGGTTGCCCGCTGGTGATACTTATACGGCAGCTGCGCCAGCCAGCTTTTCACGATCCGCGTATTACCGAGCCAGCGGCCCTGCAGATAGCTCAGCCAGCAGCCCAGGCTGGCTGCGGAGGTGAGGATAACCATCGTCGAGGTAAAGTCCATCACCCCTTTCGCAATCAGCGCGCCTGCCAGCAGCAGCAGACTGTCGCCGGGTAAAAAGGAGGCGGGCAGTAACCCATTTTCCAGGAACAGGGTGGCGAACATGACGAAGTAAACCACCCCGACTACATGCGGGTCCGCCAGCGCTGCAAAGTCGTGTTGCCAGAGTGCAGCGATAATATCGTGAATAACAGCCATGGGCTTTCCTGTGGAACAGCGTATATGAACCTATTGTACTCCCTATTTCGCCTGCGGGCTTTGATCGCAGGCGCAACAATTCAGACTTTTCTGTAGGCGATGTGGGGAAAAGTATCCTCTGAGCTGTTTTCTCTCCCTTTGCTACTCGATGCGCGCAAAGCCTGCCGCTAAATCGGCAATCAAATCGTCGACGTTTTCCAGGCCGATATGCAGACGGATCAGCGTACCGGTAAAATCCACGTCGCCACCCGGGCGTAGCTCGGCAATCTGCTCTGGCTGGTTTGGCAGGATCAGCGATTCAAACCCGCCCCACGAATAGGCCATGCTGAACAGCGAGAAGTTGTCCAGATACGCCGCCAGCTCGTCGTTGCTCAGGCGCTTGTTCAGGATAAATGAGAACAGACCGCTGCTGCCGGTAAAGTCCCGCTGCCAGAATTCATGGCCTTTGCTGCCCGGCAGCGCCGGATGGTTAACGCGCGCCACCTGCGGATGCTGCGCCAGCCACTCGGCCACCTGCACGCTGCTCTCGTGGTGCTGACGCAGGCGCACGCCCAGCGTACGCAGGCCGCGGCTGGTCATATAGGCGGTATCGGCGTCCACCATTTGCCCCATCAGATAGGCGTTCTCGCGCAGCTGGTCCCAGCAGCGGGCGTTGGATACCGCCGTGCCGATCATGCCATCAGAGTGGCCAATCAGGTATTTGGTGGCCGCCTGAATCGAGATATCGATATCAAAGTCGAGCGCTTTAAACAGCACCCCTGCCGCCCAGGTGTTATCGATCATGATGATCGCTTCCGGGGCTTTGCTGCGCACCGCCTGCACGATGGCAGGCACATCATGCACCTCCATGGTGATCGAGCCCGGGGATTCCAGGAACACAATGCGGGTTTTGGGTTGGATCAGGTCGGCAATATCGGCGCCGATCTGCGGATCAAACCAGCCGGTGGTCACCCCCAGCTTGCTGAGAATTTTGGTGCAGAAATCCTGGCTGGGCTCGTAGGCGGTGTTGGTCATCAGGATATGATCGCCCTGTTCGACAAACGCCAGAATGGTATTCGCCACCGCGGCCGCGCCGCAGGGGAACAGCGCACAGCCTGCGCCGCCTTCCAGCTCGCACATGGCTTCCTGCAAAGAGAAATGGGTCAGCGTCCCGCGGCGACCATAAAATAGCTCGCCTTTGGCCCGGTTGCGGGTGGCGTGCTTTTTGGCTTCGACCGTCTCAAACACCAGCGATGACGCGCGCTGGATCACGCTGTTCACCGAGCCGAGGGTGTATTTCTTACTGCGTCCCGCCTGGACAAGCGTGGTATCAAGATGCTTCTCTTTCATGTGTGCGCAACCTGTTTTTATACGTCTGGACGTCCAGACTACCATGAAAGTAAAAATGGTCACGAGAGGTGGGCACATAAAGAAGAAAATTTTTTAAAATTTGTTTCCGGGAAATTTTTCCTGCGTAAGCGCAAGGAAAGTTAACCGAAATTCCGGCACCATGTAAATACTAATGAGAACTACTATCAATTCGACGCGTTTTTGATATTATTATGCTCAGATTTTGTGATTTGCGTCCTGGAGATACCGAGTGGGTAATAATTTGATGCAGACGGATCTCTCCGTCTGGGGTATGTATCAGCATGCCGACATCGTGGTGAAGATTGTGATGATCGGCCTGATTCTGGCGTCTGTCGTCACCTGGGCTATTTTCTTTAGCAAGAGCGTTGAGCTGATCTCGCACAAACGCCGTCTTAAGCGCGAGCAGCAGCAGCTGGCCGAAGCCCGCAACCTGAATCAGGCGAGCGACATGGCTTCTTCGTTCCAGGCAAAAAGCCTGACAACTCTGCTGATCAACGAAGCGCAGAACGAGCTGGAGCTTTCCGCGGGCAGTGAAGACAATGAAGGCATTAAAGAGCGTACCGGCTTCCGTCTGGAACGTCGCGTCGCCGCAATTGGTCGCCATATGGGCCGGGGTAACGGTTTCCTCGCCACCATTGGTGCGATTTCGCCATTCGTGGGTCTGTTCGGCACCGTCTGGGGCATCATGAACAGCTTCATCGGCATCGCCCAGACGCAAACCACCAACCTTGCCGTTGTGGCCCCCGGCATTGCCGAAGCCCTGCTGGCGACGGCGATTGGTCTAGTTGCTGCTATCCCGGCGGTGGTTATCTATAACATCTTCGCCCGTATGATTGGCAGCTACAAAGCAACCCTCGGTGACGTTGCCGCACAGGTTCTGCTGTTGCAAAGCCGCGATCTGGACCTGAGTGCCAGCTCCGCGAAGCCTGTCCGTTCTGCTCAGAAATTACACTTAGGTTGATTCGTCATGGCAATGCGTCTTAATGAAAACCTGGACGATAATGGCGAAATGCACGAAATCAACGTGACGCCGTTTATCGACGTCATGCTGGTTTTGCTGATTATCTTCATGGTTGCTGCGCCGCTCGCGACAGTGGACGTTAAAGTCAATCTGCCGGCTTCTTCAAGCCAGCCGCAGCCGCGTCCGGAAAAGCCAATCTATCTGTCGGTGAAAGCGGACAAAACGATGTTCCTCGGTAACGATCCGGTGACCGACGAGTCAGTGATCCCGGCGCTTAACACGCTGACTGAAGGTAAGAAAGACACCACGGTGTTCTTCCGTGCCGATAAGTCGGTCGACTATGAAACCATGATGAAGGTAATGGACACGCTGCATCAGGCGGGTTACCTGAAGATTGGTCTGGTCGGCGAAGAGAAAACAGCGGCCAAATAAGCGCAAAACGGCAACCAACAGGTTGCCGTTTTAGATCTGTAGGCCCGGTAAGCGTAGTGCCACCGGGCAGATCCTCACACTACCCCAGATGTTCTCCCCCGCATACGCCGTGCACTTCCGCCGTCACGTAGCTCGATTCCTGACTCGCCAGATAGACGTACACCGACGCCAGTTCAGCAGGTTGTCCCGCGCGCTTCATCGGCGTCTGCTGTCCAAATTTTGGGATTTTTTCCTGCGTCTGGCCACCGGAAATCTGCAGCGCCGTCCAGATGGGGCCTGGCGCGACGACATTGACGCGTATCCCGCTTTCCGCCACCTGTTTCGCCAGCCCACGGCTGTAGTTCAGTATGGCTGCTTTGGTGGAGGCATAGTCCAGCAGATGCGGACTTGGCTGATAGGCCTGAATCGACGAGGTGGTGATGATGCTGGCCCCGGCGGGCAGCAGCGGCAACGCCTCCTGGGTTATCCAGAACAGCGCCAGCACGTTCACCGCATAGGTTTCTTTGAACTGTTCGGTGGTCAGATCGGCAATTTTCTCGACGGCGACCTGCTTCCCGGCCACCAGTGCCAGCACGTCCAGCCCGCCTAACGCTTCGTGGGCTTTATGCGCCAGCGAACGGGCAAAGTTTTCGTCACTCAGATCGCCCGGGATGAGCACCGCGGTGCGTCCCGCGTCTTCGATCAGCTGTTTGACCTGCTGCGCATCTTCTTCTTCAGCGGGCAGGTAGTTAATGGCGACATCTGCCCCTTCACGTGCGTAAGCGATGGCGGCAGCACGCCCAATCCCGGAGTCGCCTCCTGTTACCAGCGCCTTACGATCCAGGAGTCTACCGCTGCCCTTGTAGCTCTTCTCGCCGCAGTCCGGAACCGGGTCCATCTTGCTTTGCACGCCAGGTGCGGGCTGAATCTGCTGCGGGTATTCACCGGTGTAATACTGAGTGGTGGGATCCTGAATTTTGCTTTGCGAAGTGGTCATACATGTTCTCCTTGCTTGCATTGTCAGCTTTTAAGCTTAGGAGAGTCGCCAGCTGGCAGGGATCATCCAGGATAATCCCGAATGCGGAGGAGGGGGTTTAAGGCTTTTCTGAGGTTGGGGCCGTTTTAGCGGCCAGCGCCTCTTCATCCAGCGCGACGGTGGTGACGTTAGAGGTCCGGTAGCCTTCTTCGGCCAGCTTGCGGGTTACGCGCAGAGTGGCGGTTTCACGCGCCAGTAAATACTGGTAATTGCTTTCCAGACGGGCGAGGATTTTTTCTTTTAATTCCGGGCGTTGCGTCATGATGGCATTGATGGTCGCGCCGTAGATCTCTTCTTTAACCTGCAAGGGATAAATCTCCCGCCGGTTTTGCCATTTCAGCCGCACCAGACCCGCCGGGATCGAAAGTAGCTCTTTGGCAATGCGCTGCAGTTCACCGTTCTTAATCTGTTTAAGCGCTTCAAGGTTTTGCTCTAAGATAAATTCATCGCTTTTTTTGTCATCTAAAGTCAAATAAACGTTATTATTATCAGTATCCTTCACGTTATTCATCCTCAAGCTTATAAAAAACAGGTGAATTTCGCTCGCAGGTAATTAGGTTTAACCAGATTTCATTACCCGCTTCGTTTATTTCATCGGTCTTTTCAGTCAATATTTGACTTAGAGCCTGCGCATCTATTTCGCCTTCCGCCTGCAGATCATTGAGCAGGCGGGCGAACACTTCGATTTTAACCACCCGAAATAACCGGTCCTTAATATGGCGGTCGTGCTCTTCAAGCAACATATTGCGGGAGTTACCGGTACGGGTAACACCAATTAATATATCAGGTGCGAAATCAGCGAGCGTTCTTTTCCCCTTAGTGAAATTTGCATTGCTTTCTGCTTCTGGCGGTTTGGGTTCCACGGAAGAAATGTGAAACTTGGCCGGAACCAGATTGTCGGGCAACATTTTATATTTCCTTTAATTTCAACGGGGTAGGGTTGTCAGGAGTGTGAGATTCGTTGACAATAACATGAGGCAAATTTAAAATCAAAAAAAATGGAGCCTGCCTATGAACAGCATTTTTTATACTGTCATTACTTTGTTATTGCTTACCGCCGGGGTTCTTTTATTGATGCGCGAGTTCAATAAAAGTAACGAGGCACAGAATGCACACACCCAGGCACCGCCAGAGCGGATGTCAAAAGAAGAGGGCGAAGACCATTTTTCAATGCTGATGAATGCGATTACGCCGGTATGGTACTGGCGTGTAAATCATGAATATATTGATTTTCTCCATGCCACAATTAAACGAATGAATATGGTGGAAATAAATAGCATTCCCGATCTGTTTGACGCTCAGCGTCGTTGCAGCGATCTAAACTCAGCGGTGTACAAGTATTATGACAATATCAAAAAGCGCTGCCTGAACGGCGAAAAGGTGTCCCATTCCGATCTGGAGGTGATGAACCTGCGCCAGTGTTTTCGTGAGTTTAGCCTCGAAGCCTACCCGTCGCTGGTGGTGCTGGTATGGCCGGAGTATCAACGGCCGATCGTTAAACCTGATGAAGTGTAAGGTTTTTGTAGTTTAGTTGTTGCAAACAATTTGTGCTGTTGCGATATACTGCGTTCTGGTTTCGTTTGCTGACAGGACACTATGGAACGCTTTTTTGAAAACGCAATGTATGCCTCCCGCTGGCTATTAGCCCCAGTCTATTTTGGCCTCTCGCTGGCGCTGGTTGCCCTCTGTATTAAATTCTTCCAGGAAATTTTTCACGTCCTGCCGCATATATTCAGTATCGCTGAAGCCGATCTGATCCTGCTGCTGCTGTCGCTGGTAGACATGACGCTGGTAGGCGGTCTGCTGGTGATGGTGATGTTCTCGGGCTATGAAAACTTTGTCTCGCAGCTGGATATTGACCCCAGTAAAGAGAAGCTGAACTGGCTCGGCAAAATGGATGCCTCGTCGCTGAAAAATAAAGTGGCCGCATCGATTGTGGCGATCTCGTCGATTCACCTGCTACGGGTGTTTATGGATGCTAAAAATATCCCGGATAATAAGCTGATGTGGTACGTGATTATCCACCTGACGTTTGTGCTGTCGGCGTTTGTGATGGGGTATCTGGATAAGCTTAATCGCAGCAGTAAATAGGCGATGATGGCCCTCTCTCCCCGACGGGGAGAGAGGTATGAACTACTTATCCGATGACGCCTGCCATAAATTGAGCTGACCGTCCGTCACGTGCTGGTCAATCCGCTGCAGTTCATCCTCGCTAAAGTGCAGATTATTCAGCGCCTGCACATTCTCCTCCAGCTGCTCCGTGCGGCTGGCACCAATCAGCACTGACGTCACGCGATCGTCTTTCAGCAGCCAGCTGAGCGCCATCTGCGCCATGGTCTGGCCACGTTCCTGCGCCATCTCATTCAGCATCCGCAGGCTGTTCAGGTTGGCCTCGGTCAGCATCGTCTCCGTTAGGCCGCGCGCTTTTTTTCCTTCACGCTGCATCCGGGAACCGTCCGGGATACCGTTCAGGTATTTTCCGGTCAGCAGCCCCTGCGCCAGCGGCGTAAAGGCGATACAGCCCGTGCCGTTGGCCGCCAGCGTCTCCAGCAGGCCGCTCTTATCCACCCAGCGATTAAGCAGGTTGTAAGAGGGTTGATGGATCAGCAGCGGGATCTTCCACTCGCGCAGCAGCTCGGTCATTTTCTGCGTACGTTCCGGGGAGTAGGACGAGATGCCGACATACAGCGCCTTGCCGCTCTGCACCGCCTGCGCCAGCGCAGAAGCGGTCTCCTCCATCGGCGTGTTTTCATCCACGCGGTGTGAATAGAAGATATCCACATAGTCCAGCCCCATACGGCTGAGGCTTTGATCCAGACTGGCGAGCAGATACTTACGTGAACCACCCGCGCCGTACGGACCTGGCCACATGTCGTAGCCGGCTTTGGTAGAGATGATCAGTTCATCGCGATATGCCGCGAAATCGTCGCGCAGCAGGCGGCCAAAATTTTCCTCCGCGCTGCCTGGCGGTGGGCCATAGTTATTAGCGAGATCAAAATGGGTGATGCCGCAGTCGAAGGCTTTGCGCAGCAGTGCACGCTGTGAATCAAGGGCGTGGACGTGGCCGAAGCTGTGCCACAAACCGAGGGAGAGCGCGGGTAAGCGCAGGCCGCTTTTACCGCAGTAACGGTACTGCATATTCTCGTAGCGGTCAGGGGAGGCGTTCCAGGGCATGATGTCTCCTTTGTTAGTGATTAATTTTCGAAACGGCGTTTCTATTCTATCCTTAGTTCGTTCACAATTCATGGAGATATGCGATGACGCGTATGACCGCCAAAGACTTTCCTCAGGAATTGCTCGACTACTACGACTATTACGCTCACGGCAAAATAAGCAAGCGTGAGTTCCTCAATCTGGCGGGCCGCTATGCCGTTGGCGGCGTCACGGCGCTGGCGCTGTTTAATATGCTTAAGCCCAATTACGCCCTCGCCGAGCAGGTGAAGTTCACCGATCCGGATATCCTCCCCGAATACATTACCTATCCCTCGCCGGACGGACATGGCGAGGTGCGTGGCTATCTGGTGAAACCGGCCAAAGCCAGCGGTAAAGTCCCGGCAGTGGTGGTTGTGCACGAGAACCGCGGCCTTAATCCTTATATTGAAGATGTGGCCCGTCGGGTCGCGAAGGCGGGGTATATTGCGCTGGCGCCGGACGGCTTAAGCTCGGTGGGCGGCTACCCGGGTAACGATGAGGAAGGAAAGGTGCTGCAGCAGAAGGTCGATCCCACTAAGTTGATGAACGACTTCTTTGCCGCCATCGATTTTATGCAAAAGCATCCGGATGCCACCGGCAAAGTGGGGATTACCGGCTTCTGCTACGGCGGCGGTGTCTCGAATGCGGCGGCCGTCGCCTGGCCGGAGCTGGCCTGTGCGGTGCCGTTTTATGGCCGACAAGCGCCCGTCGCCGATGTCGCCAAAATTAAGGCGCCACTGCTGCTGCATTATGCGGAGCTGGATAAGAACGTTAACGAAGGTTGGCCGGCTTATGAAGCCGCGCTGAAAGCTAATGGCAAAGTGTATGAAGCCTGGATCTACCCTGGCGTGAACCACGGGTTTCATAATGATTCAACCCCACGCTACGACGAACCTGCAGCGGAGTTAGCCTGGAAAAGAACCCTGGGATGGTTTGAGAAATATTTGAGTTAACCCGCCTGAAAATGCCCGGCAGGATATTTGCCGGGCTCCTTGTTATAAATCCGCGTAATAACCCTGATTATATCTTTAGTCTTCGCCATGTGCTTTATGACGTTTTTATTACGGATCAATACCGTTTCGCCCTTAATAATTATGCGGGTAATGAATGCTGAAGATGCTTACTATTTGCAACTTTATGAAATGTAAAGGCGGATTGTTTGAATGGGTATTTATCGCGCCTCCGGTATCTATTCCAATAAATATTAAATGGAAATGAAAAGTTTTATAAAACTAACCAATAAAAGGTATCGCTTCGCATTTTATTGCCGATAACGAGGGTAATACCCGCCTCCGGGCGATATCTCCCTCATGGCAAGGAAATAAATATGCAAGTGCTTCGTAATTTCACGATCCGGTTCGTCATGCTGACGATTCTGGGGATCTTTTGTTTAATGTGGGCGGGCGTTGGGCTGTATAGCACCTGGGCACTGTCACGCGTTGCGGACGGTAATGACGTGGATCGGCAGCTGGTCAAACAGATGACGGTACTGAGCCAGGGGAACGATCAGTATTTCCGCTTTGTCACCCGCCTGAGCCGCGCGATGGACGTGCAGGCGTCGGGCGGCACGGCCGATCTCGCGCCTGTGCAGCAGGCGCTGGACAATATGGCCAGCAAGCTCGATGAACTGAAAGCGATTTCGCCGGGGCCAATGAATGCCCAGATTTCCACCCAGGTGATCGCCAGCTGGCAGGCGCTGCTGGAGAATGGCGTCAGGCCTCAGATGCAGCTTGCGCAGCAGGGGAATGTTGACGGCTATCGCCAGCAGGCGAACAGCGTCACCCCGCCCCTGAGCCGCGCGTTTGGTGCCAGCGCTGAACAGTTCAGCAAAGCCGCCGACACCATCCTCGACAGCACCCGCGTGACCGTGGATGGCCTGACCAGCTTTACCCGCACGGCAATTATCACGGCGACGATTATTGGCCTGCTGATCCTGCTGTTCACCGACCGCTATCTGGTCGCGATGCTGGTGAAACCGTTGGATCGCATCCGCGAGCATTTTCGCCAGATTGCGCAGGGCGATCTCAGTCAGCCTATTGCGCCGTTTGGCCGCAACTGCGTGGGGCAGCTGGTGCCGCTGTTGAGTGCGATGCAGGACAGCCTGCGCGAAGCGGTGAGCACTATTCGTTCTGGCAGCGAGAATATCTGGCGCGGCGCCACCGAGATCTCCACCGGCAATAACGATCTCTCCTCACGTACCGAAGAGCAGGCTGCCGCCCTGGAAGAGACGGCCGCCAGCATGGAGCAGCTTACCGCCACGGTGAAGCTGAACGCAGACAGCGCCCGCGAAGCAAGCCAGCTGGCCGATGTGGCCTCAACCTCCGCCAGCCGTGGTGGGATGCTGGTGGAAAAGGTGGTCAGCACCATGACCGGTATCTCCGTCAGTTCACAGAAAATTGCCGAGATCACCAGCGTGATCAACAGCATCGCCTTCCAGACCAATATCCTGGCGCTTAACGCGGCAGTGGAAGCCGCACGCGCGGGCGAGCAGGGACGCGGTTTTGCGGTGGTTGCTGGCGAAGTGCGTAATCTGGCGAGCCGCAGCGCAAACGCGGCCAAAGAGATTGAAGGGCTGATTGCCGACTCGGTCTCCCGCGTGGAGCAGGGGGCAAAACTGGTTAACGACACCGGCACCACCATGGAAGCGGTGCTGCGCGATGTCAGTGAAGTGACCACCATCATGAAGCAAATCGCCGCGGCCTCGGAAGAGCAGAGCAAAGGGATTTCGCAGGTAGGGGTGGCCATCACCCAGATGGACGGCGTGACCCAGCAGAATGCCTCGCTGGTGGAGCAGGTGTCGGCGGCGGCGGCGGCGCTGGAGCGTCAAACCGAAGAGCTGCAGCGTTCAGTGCAGAAGTTCCGCCTGTCGGCCCAGTAGCCGTTGGCTGCTTTCTGCAGCCCCATAAATAGCAGTAGCCAGCGATGAAAATATCGCTATATAATTTATTATATAGCGATTGGGGGGCATTGTGATGGATAACCATTTTGGCAAAGGGTTGATGGCGGGAATGAACGCCGCACAGGCAGATACCGCCAGCAGCGTGGCGCATTTCTGTTCCGATTATAAACGCGGCTTTGTGTTGGGCTTCTCCCACCGGATGTTCGAAAAAACCGGTGACCGGCAGCTCAGCGCCTGGGAGGCGGGGATCTTAACCCGTCGCTACGGGCTGGATCGCGACCTGGTAATGGACTTCTTTAAAGAGAGCGATGCCAGCACCACCGTGCGGTATTTTATGGCGGGCTACCGTCTGGAAAGCTGAGCGTCGGTGATGATTTGTGTGACCTGCGACAGATCGCCAATCTTCACTTCGCTCGAGCGCTGAAACTTACTTTTGTCGATCAGCAGCAGTGACTGGCTGGCACGGCTCAGCAGTTGCGTCTTAAACCCGGCATTGTGCGGGGCGGGATCCCACATCACGCCCTGCTCATCCACCCCTTCGCAGGAGAAGATAAACAGGTCGATCTCCAGCGATTTCAGTTGGGTGACCAGCGCCGGGTTCACGTAACAGCGGTACTTGCGCTCCAGCGTCCCGCCCGAGCAAATCAGGGTCACACGTTCACGCTTCGCCATCTCGTGGCAAATGGGCAGGCTGTTGGTAAACACCGTCAGCGCGATGTCCGGCAGCTGGCGCGCCAGATGAAAGCAGGTGGAGCTGGCATCAAGCGCCAGAGTCATTCCTTCGCTGACCCAGTCCAGCGCGTGGCGGGCGATATCGGCTTTATCCGCGTAGTGGCTTTTCAGGCGTGCGCCAAACGGCTCGCCGCCGTCGCGATGATCCGGATGGATCGCCCGGGCGCGCCCGTGATGACGCACGATCTTCCCCTGCTGCTGAAGCTGCTTCAGATCGCGGCGAATCGTCTCTTTGCTCACCGCAAGCGATGCGGCAAGCGCGTCCGTCGTCATTCCGTCGCACGCCGCCAACTGGCGGAGGATCTCCTGCTGGCGGCTGTTTTTCATGGATGGGTTCCGCTACGGGACACCGACAGCAGCGTCTGGCCGATGGCCACGCCGTTTTTGCCGGTGTGCTTAATCTGGTACATGGACTGATCGGCCCGTCGCAGGGCATTGATAAAATCATCCTGCGGCTGGACCTCGTCGATGCCCACCGACGCTCCCACCTGCGCCTGGCCGTTGTCCAGCTCGAAAGGCGTCAGCGCCGCGTTCAGGCACCTGTGCGCGGTCTGGTTGATCAGCAAACTGTTGAGCGGGTAGGGCAGCAGCAGCACAAACTCATCTCCCCCCAGCCGCCCGACCACTGCATCCGGCGGGCAGGTATCGCGCAGGCGCTGGCTGAGCTGGATCAGCAGCTCATCGCCGCTGCGGTGACCAAAGGTATCGTTGACCATTTTAAAATCATCAAGATCGATAAAGGCAACGCACAGCGGCCCCTGGGCTTTAAGCTGGGTGAAGTGTTTGATCAGCGCATGGCGGTTGGCCAGCCCGGTCAGCGGATCGTGATTCGCCAGCAGGGCAAGCTGCTCTTCGTACTGCTTCTCTTTAGTCATGTCGATATGGGTGCCGGTCACCTTGAGCGGGTTGCCGTGTTCATCCCACTCGCTGACGCGACCGCGATCCAGCACCCAGGTGACGGTGCCGTTTTTATGCTGCATCCGGTGCAGCGCCTCGTAGAAAGGGGTTTTGCCGTGCAGATGATCGTAAAATGCATCGAGTACGTTTTGCTTATCGTCCGGGTGCAGGTGTTCCCGCCAGACCTCAAACTGGGCGCTTAACTCTTTAGGCTGATAGCCCAGCATCGACCCCCAGCGGCGGTTATAAATAATCAGCTTGCCGCTCGGGACGTCGAGCTGCCACAAACATAACCCCGTCCCGTCGAGCGCAGCACTGAGCTTGCTGCGGGCGTCGCGCGCCAGCCTGGCAAGCCGGGTATTGTGCTTTTTCAGATTCTGGATCTGTTGTTTCAGCGATTTTTCTGACATGCGAATCATCTGAATAAAAAAATATTGATGCCAGTTTAACGGAAGGAAGTAAATATGCTGTTGAAAAAAGACAATGATTTGCGCCAGGGCTTATATTCAGGGATGAAAGGAAATAAAAACGACGTGTGGGCTAAAAAGCCGGGTGGCGCAACCACCCGGCTTTTGTATCAGTGGGTGGCCTCGCCAACCATGCCGCCTGCACCGGCACCGAGTGCGGCACCTTTCAGGACGCTGTTGCCGGTGACCACCGCTGCACCAGCGCCGACCGCGGCACCAATGGCCCCGCCCTTGCGCGCGGCTTTGCCTTTCTCACCGTTTTTGAACATCGCTCCGGTGCCGGCCCCGACGACCGCGCCGCCGACGGTGGATTTTACGCTTTTGCCCGCGACGGCACCGATGGCGGCACCCGCCAGCGCCCCGGTAGCGGTTTTATCCGCAGCCAGGCTTGTGGCAGAGAAGATCAGTGCGCTGAGCAGCAGCGTGGTTTTGATGTATTTCATGGCAGTTCCTTTGTCAGAGTGGGTGTTACTGCGGGGATACTGCCAGCAGCATCACAGCCTGGGGTAGGCCGATAATGCCCCGAGGGGAAAACTCATCGTATTCTGATAGAACGGGCATCAGCCGGGCGGTGAACCGCCCGGCTCAAGGATTAACCCTGACGTTTATCTTCGGTCTGGGTGTCGAAGTCGCTGGCGGCATGACGCTCATGCAGCTGTTCGTTCAGCTCGCCGTTGGTGCGGTTGACGATACGCCCGCGCTTCACCGCCGGACGGTTAGCGACATCCTTCGCCCAGCGCTGGACGTTCTTGTAGCTTTCCGCATCGAGGAACTCGGCTGCGCCATACACCTGGCCGAGCGCGACGCTGCCAAACCACGGCCACACCGCGATATCGGCGATGGTGTACTCATCCCCCGCCACGTAGCGGCTGCGCGCCAGCTGTTTATCCAGCACGTCGAACAGGCGCTTAGCTTCCATGGTGAAACGGTCGATCGCGTACTCAATTTTCACCGGGGCGTAATGATAGAAGTGACCAAAACCGCCGCCAAGGAACGGGGCAGAGCCCTGCAGCCAGAACAGCCAGTTCAGGGTTTCCACCCGGCCTGCCGGATCTTTTGGCAGGAAGTGGCCGTATTTCTCAGCGAGGTAGAGCAGGATATTGCCCGACTCAAAGATGCGCGTCGGCGGGGTGGTGGAGTGGTCGCGCAGAGCCGGAATTTTGGAGTTCGGGTTCACATCGACAAACCCGCTGGAGAACTGATCGCCCTCGCCGATGCGGATCAGCCACGCGTCATATTCCGCACCAGTCACCCCGAGCGCCAGCAGCTCTTCCAGCAGGATAGTCACCTTCTGGCCGTTTGGCGTGCCCAGGGAATAGAGCTGCAGCGGATGCGAGCCGACCGGCAGCGCTTTCTCGTGCGTCGCACCCGAGATCGGGCGGTTGATACTGGCAAATGCGCCACCGTTATTATTCTGCTTCCATTCCCAGACTTTTGCTGGCTGATAAGAATCATCTGACATGCTGATCTGCCTTTTTCATGAGGTGTTGAGGCAGTTTAGCAGGCATTCCGTGAACGGTTTAACGAACTGAGCGCATAAGGATATGAGCCATTACTTAATAAGCTTATATATATCTAAATCGTTATAAGCTTAATCAAAAATCGCATTTTCATTGTTAATGCGTATGCCTCTAAAGCTGAATATGATGCGCACTCAGATATCGTTAAAATAACAACCTGCAGTTAAAAAAACTTTCAAGGCAAGGAGTTAGTGAGATATGCGTAAGCCAATAGTATCTGCTGTTCTGGTCGCCCTGGCGCTGGTCGCCGCCGGCTGTGATGATGCCAAAAATAAAGACAACGCAGCGGCCCCGGCGGCCAAAAATGATGCGCCAAAAGAGGGCGGCTCGCTGATTATCGGCATTACCTCCGGCGACCCGCTGGCGGTGAACCCGCTGTACGCCAGCGACCGCACCACCCTGACCATCATGCAGGCGCTGTATGCTCCGCTATACAGTTTTAACGAGGGTAAAATCGAATGGGGCCTCGCCGAAAGCCTGACCCCGGCGGCGGATAACCTCAGCTACACCCTGACCTTAAAGCCGAATCTCAAATGGCAGGACGGCCAGCCGCTGACCGCTGATGACGTGGTGTTTACCTTTAACAAGCTGCTGGACGAGAAGCAGCACAGCTTCTTCCGCAGCATGTTCACCTACGGCGGTAAGCCCGTTGCGGTCAGCAAAGTGGACGATCGCACCGTTAAGTTCACCCTGCCGCAGGTGAGCGCGGCCTTTACCGGCACCCTGGTACAGATCTACCCAATCCCGCAGCACGTGTTCGCCAGTGAAAGCGATCTGGAAAAGAGCAGCAAAAACGATACCCCAGTCGGCTCCGGCCCGTTCAAATTTAAAGAGTATCGCGCAGGGCAGTATTTCGCGTTGACCCGTTTTGACGATTACTGGAACGGCAAAGCGAAGCTTGATTCCGTGACTTACCGTTTTGCCAAAGACAGCAACTCCGCTAACCTGGCGCTGCAGAACGGCGAGATCAACCTCAAGATGGTGGATCCGCAGGACGTGTCGCGCCTGAAAAATACCGGTAAGTTTGACTTCGTGGTCTACCCGGAAGGGCGTCTGGCCTACATGACCTTCAACCAGAACGTGCCGGTGATGAAAAGCAAGGAACTGCGTCAGGCCATTGCGTACGCCATCAATAAAGACGAGCTGACCCAGACTGCGTTCACCTCGCTGGATTACGCGAAACCGGCCACCTCGTTCCTGACGCCGGATACGCTGTACCAGACCGACGACGTAGAGCAGTACAAATTCGACCAGCAAAAAGCCAAAGATCTGCTGAAAGCCTCCGGTGCGCCAGAAAACCTCAAGCTGCGTCTGGCCTACGTTAACACCAACAAAACCCAGGAGAGCATGGCGCTGTACATTCAGCAGCAGCTGAAGGGGATTGCGGTGAACGTTGAGCTGATGCCGCTGGACGCCAACGCCATGTCCCAACGCAGCCTCGACATGAACAACACCGCATGGGAGCTGAACCTTGGTGGCTACATCATGGGCGCTGAGCCGGACGGCTACAAATCGCTGTTTATGAGCAACGAAGCCTATAACTACGCCCACTATAAGAACCCGCAGTTTGATGCCCTGTGGGATAAAGGCGCAGTTGAGACCGATGCGGGGAAACGCGCGGAGACCTACAAGCAAATTCAGCAGACGGTGGCGAACGACATGACCTATTACCCGATTGCCTACACCAACGCCACCGTCGCGGTGGATAAACGCTTTGGCGGCACCGCGGAAGCGGAACCGAAGCCGGTGTATATGTTCCAGGACCTGTCAAAAATCTATCAAAAATAAGCCGTAGCCCCGGTCTGCTGGCCGGGGTCATTTTTAAGGGCAAGTCGTGAACACATTACTGATGCGTCGGTTGCTGCAACTGATACCGATGCTGTTCTTTATCTCGCTGGTGGCGTTTTTGCTGGTCAAACTCGCCCCTGGCGATCCGGTGGCGGCCTACATCACCCCGCGCATGGCGCCCGAGGATATCGAGCGGATCCGCCAGAGCCTGGGGCTGGATAAGCCGCTGGTCACGCAGTATTTTCTGTGGCTGAAAAACATTTTGCAGGGCGATCTGGGTTACTCGCTGATCTATCACCGTCCGGTGCTGACGATGATCGCCGAGCGCATTCCGGCCACCTTAGGCTTGATGGGCGCCTCGCTGCTGATGGCGATTGTCCTGGCCATTCCACTGGGTCTTTTGGCGGGCGCATTTAAGCACCGTTGGCTGGATCATGTTCTGAACCTGTTCGCCTATATTGGCATCTCGGTGCCGATCTTCTGGTTCGGGATCCTGCTGATCACCGTCTTCGCCGTGCAGCTCAACTGGTTCCCCAGCATGGGGATGCGAACTATCGGCATGGAGGATAACTGGCTGGACGTGGTGCGCCATGGCGTACTGCCGTGCATTGCGCTGACCTTTTATAACCTCTCAAGCTACGTGCGCTATATCCGCTCCAATACCATTTCGCAGCTCTCGGCCGATTACGTGCAAACGCAGCTTGCCTATGGCGCAACGCGGACCAGCATCCTGTTCCGCCATGTGCTGAAAAACGTGCTGCTGCCGGTGATCACCCTGTTTGGCCTGTCGTTTGGCGAGCTGGTGGTCGGGGCCTATGTTACCGAAAGCGTCTTCTCCTGGCCGGGAATGGGCCTGCTGGGGATCCAGTCGATCACCTCCCTGGACTACCCGCTGATTATGGCGATCATCATGCTCTCGTCGCTGATGCTGATCGTTGGCAACCTGATCGCCGACTTGCTGTATCGCTTCGCCGATCCCCGCATACGTACCCTGAGGTAACCCGGATGAGCAGACGCTGGCAACAGGTGGGTCACCAGTTGCGCCGCAATCGTCCGGCGCAATTCTCTTTACTGGTGTTGTTTATTTTTATCGCCGCTGCGCTGTGCGCGGGGCTGAGTCCTTACGATCCGGATCAGATGTCGCTGGGCGCCCGCACTCTGGCGCCCGATGGCGCGCACTGGTTTGGCACCGATGAATATGGCCGGGATTACTTCACCCGGGCCCTGTACGGGGGGCAAATCTCGCTGATGGTGGGCTGTCTGGCGATGGTCTTTTCCACCCTGATTGGCACTGTCGTTGGGACGGTAAGCGGCTACTTCGGTGGCTGGCTGGATAACCTGATGATGCGCGCGGTGGATATCCTGATGGCGATCCCGGCCTTCTTCCTGCTGCTGGTGCTCAACGCGTACCTGAAGCCGGGGGTGGATAACATCATCATGATCATTAGCCTGCTGACGTGGATGAACATGTCCCGGCTGGTGCGTGCCGAAACCTTGTCGGTGAAAGAGCGCGAATATGTGCTCTACGCCCGCGCCTGTGGCGAACACCCGCTGCGCATTATCCTGCGCCACATTATTCCCGGCGTGTTGCCGACTATTATCGTCGCCGCCACGCTGAATATCGCCTCGGCTATTTTAATGGAATCGACGCTGAGCTTTCTCGGGCTGGGCGTGCAAGCGCCTGCTGCGTCGTGGGGGAGTATGCTTAATAATGCCCAGTCGTACATTGGCGAAGCTTCATGGCTGGCGATGTTCCCCGGCATTCTGATCCTGCTGACGGTGTTCAGTTTTAACGTGCTGGGCGACATATTCCGTACCGCCTTTGAGCCGGGAGCGAACCGCAATGAGTAACTTACTTGAACTCGATAACCTGCAAACCACCTTCCGCACCCACGATGGCGATGTCCATGCGGTGCGCGGGGTGAGCTTCCACGTGCAGGCCGGTGAGCTGGTGGGCATTGTCGGTGAGTCCGGCTGCGGCAAGAGCGTCACCTGCAAGTCGGTAATCCAGCTGCTGGGCAGCAACGGGCGCATTACCGGGGGCCAGATCCGCTTTAACCAGGACGACCTGGCGCAAAAAACGCCGCAGCAGATGCGGGCCATTCGCGGGAACCAGATCGCGATGATTTTTCAGGATCCGATGACCGCGCTCAACCCGGTGCTGACCATCGGCAAACAGATGACGGAGATCCTGGTCCGCAACAAAGGCTTAAGCAAAAAAGCGGCGAAAGCGGCGAGCATCGCGATGCTGGAGCAGGTGGGGATCGCCGAGGCGGTGCGGCGCTACGACCAGTATCCGCACGAGTTCAGCGGCGGGATGCGCCAGCGGGTGATGATCGCCATTGCGCTCTCCTGCGACCCTAAACTGCTGATTGCCGATGAGCCGACCACTGCGCTGGACGTCACCATTCAGGCGCAGATCCTGCGCCTGCTCAAAAGCCTGCAGCAGAAAACGCACACCGCAATCCTGCTGATCACCCACGATCTGGGCGTCGTCGCGCAGGTGTGCAGCCGGGTGGTGGTGATGTACGGCGGGCTGGTGATGGAAGAGGGCAGCGTGGAGGATATTTTTTACCGTCCGCAGCATCCGTATACCCAGGGGCTGCTGGCGTCGCTGCCGCACCCTGAGCAGACCAGCCATCGCCTGTCGCCGATCGAAGGCTCGCCGCCGGGGCTGCTGAATCCGCCCCCGGGCTGCCCGTTTGCTGAACGCTGTCTGCAGCGGATGCCGCAGTGCGAACGCCAGCCGGCGTTTTACAGCCAGGGGGCCGGGCATCGCGCCGCGTGCTGGCTGTTAGAGGATAAGGGAGTTCAGGTATGAGCGAGCACAACGCCCCGCTGGTGAGCGTGCGGGATCTGCGAAAACACTACAGCTTAAACGGCGGGCTGCTGCGCAAAGGCGTGGCGGTGAAGGCCGTTGACGGCGTCAGCTTTGATATCCAGCCGGGGGAGACCTTTGGCCTGGTGGGCGAATCCGGCTGCGGGAAATCGACCCTCGGGCGCGCCATTCTGCGCCTGTTTGATATCACCTCGGGCGAGATCCATTTCGCCGGGCAGGAGATCGCCAAGGCCCGTGAAAAACAGCTCAAGCCGCTGCGCAAGCGGATGCAGGCGATTTTCCAGGATCCCTGGTCGTCGCTCAATCCCGGCATGACCGTCCAGCAGCTGGTGGCGGAGCCGATGCAGGTCCACGGCTACAGCCGGGAAGAGCAGCGGGAGCGTACTGAAACCCTGCTCTATAAAGTCGGGCTCAGACAGGAACATTTGCAGCGTTATCCTCACGAGTTCAGCGGCGGCCAGCGTCAGCGGATCAGCATTGCCCGGGCCCTGTCGGTGCGCCCGGAGTTTGTGCTGTGCGATGAGCCGCTGTCGGCGCTGGACGTGTCGGTGCAGGCGCAGGTGGTGAACATTCTTCAGGATCTCCAGCAGGAGCTGGGGCTGACCTATCTGTTTATCGCCCACGATCTGTCGATGGTGCGCCACATTTCGACGCGGATCGGGGTGATGTACCTTGGCAAGCTGGTGGAGGTGGCCCCGGCGAATGCGCTGTATCAGCACCCGGCGCACCCCTACACGCGCGCCTTGCTGGCCGCGGTGCCGCAGCCGGACCCGCGGATCCGCAATCTGGAGCAGGCGACGCTGCGCGGGGAGATCCCCGGCCCCACCTCCGTGCTGCCGGGCTGTAAGTTTTGCAGCCGCTGTCCGCACGTGATGCCGGTGTGTCGGCGTGAAGAGCCGGCGATGCAGGAGATTGCTCCCGGTCATTTCGCGGCGTGCTGGTTATTTAAGGTGTGAGGATGTTCCTGACGGCGAGAAAGCCTTAACATTCAATTCGTACAGTGAATGATTAAAGGAGTAGCCATGACGCAGGCAATTATGCTGCAGGGCACCGCCTCCGATGTGGGCAAAAGCGTGCTGGTGGCGGGCTTGTGCCGCATTTTTTATCAGGATGGCTGGCGTACCGCCCCGTTTAAGGCGCAAAACATGGCCCTCAACTCTGGGATCACCCCGGACGGCAAGGAGATGGGACGGGCGCAGATCATGCAGGCCGAAGCCGCCGGGATCGCCCCGGACGTGCGGATGAACCCGGTGTTACTCAAGCCCACCAACGTTAGTCAGGCGCAGGTGGTGCTGATGGGCGAGGTCGTAAGCTCGATGGATGCGGCCCGCTACCACGACTTCAAACCGCGCCTGCGCGAGCAGATCGCCGGAGTCTACCGCAGCCTGGCGCAGGAATATGAGATCCTGGTGCTGGAAGGTGCCGGTAGCCCGGCCGAGATCAACCTGCGCGATCGGGATATCGCCAACATGGGGATGGCGGAACTCGCCGAATGCCCGGTTATTCTGGTAGCGGATATCGATCGCGGCGGGGTATTTGCGGCAATCTACGGCACCCTGGCCCTGCTGCAGGCGCACGAGCGCTGGCGGGTCAAAGGGGTGATCATCAATAAATTTCGCGGCGACGTGGCGCTGCTCGCCTCCGGTCTGGAACAGATTGAGGCGCTAACCGGCGTACCGGTGCTCGGCGTCATGCCGTGGCTGGAACTCGATCTGGACGAAGAGGACGGCGTTGCCTTGCAGCGCGGGAACAACCTGCGTCAGCCTGCGCGGGATATCGACATCGCAGTGGTCCATCTGCCACACATTGCCAACTTCACCGATTTTAACGCCCTGTCGGCGCAGCCGGATGTCCGGGTGCGCTACGTCAGCCAGCCGCAGGAGCTGGACGGCGCTGACCTGGTGATCCTGCCCGGGAGTAAAAATACCCTCAGCGATCTGAACTGGCTGCGCGAGAGCGCGATGGCGCACGCGGTGCTGACCCGTGAGCGTGACGGCGTGCCGCTGCTCGGGATCTGCGGCGGGTATCAGATGCTGGGTGAGACCCTGATTGATGAGGTCGAATCCGGCCTCGGGCGCATGCCGGGCCTCGGGCTGCTGAACACCTCCACCCGCTTTGCCCCCCACAAAACCACCACTCAAGTGAAGGCTCGCATGGCCGCGTCGTTGCCCGGCTGGCTGGGGGCGCTCGCCGGGATCCCTGTCTGCGGTTACGAAATCCACATGGGACAAACCGTGCTGGGTGAGGGGGCGCAACCGGCCCTGTGGCTGCATAAAGAGCATGTACAAATTGCCGACGGGGCGGTGAGCGACGACGGGCAGGTGTGGGGAACCTATCTACACGGGCTGTTTGACAGCGACGCCTTTACCCGCGCGCTGGTGGATGGCCTGCGGGCGCGTAAAGGGCTTGCTGCGCTGGAGACGACATCCGATTACGCCGCTTACAAAGCGCAGCAGTTTGATACCCTGGCGCAGGCGATGCGCCAGCACATCGATATACAAAAAATTTATCAGGTAATGCGTGAGCATCAGGAGTTAACGGAATGATTTTAGTGACCGGTGGGGCGCGCAGCGGTAAAAGCGCCCACGTCGAGGGGTTGGTCGCCAGGCAGTATTCGCAGGTGTTGTACATTGCCACCTCGACCCTTACCGACGATGAGATGGCGGCGCGTATTGCCCGCCATCGCGCCCAGCGGCCTGCGCACTGGCGCACGCTGGAGGGCTATCGCGATCTCGGGGCGCTTATCCGCGAGCAGGCGCAGCCGGGGGAGGCGGTGATCGTCGAGTGCATTACCACTTTGCTGGCAAATCTGCTGTACGACGAATCGGGCGGGGGTGACCCGGAAACGCTGGATTTTGCGCCGCTGGAGGCGTTTTTGCATCAGCAGATCGACGGGCTGATCGACGCCTGCCAGCAGAGCGGGATGCTGGTGTACATCGTCACTAACGAGCTGGGGATGAGCATCACCCCGGAAAACCGGCTGGCGCGCCATTTTGTTGATATTGCGGGCCGGGTGAATCAGCGTCTGGCTCAGGCGGCAGAGGAGGTCTGGCTGGTGGTATCAGGGATTGGAGTCAAAATTAAATGAGATTAAGCATGTTGTGGGCAACGCTGCGCCTGATGAGCCGCATTCCGGTGCCGGAAAAATGGGCCGACGGCGTGGAGTTTCGCCAGCTGGCGCGGGGCGTACCCTGGTTTGTGCCGATCGGAGCCCTTATCGGTGGGCTTGCCGCCCTGGTGGCGCTGGTGGTCAGCCAGACCGGCGGCGGAATGTACGTCGGCGCAGTGGCTTACGTACTGGCGCTGGTGCTGCTCACCGGCGGGTTCCACCTCGATGGGCTGGCCGACACCTGCGACGGGATTTTCTCCGCCCGCAGTCGGGAGCGGATGCTGGAGATCATGAAGGACAGCCGGTTGGGCACCTTTGGCGGCCTGGCGCTGGTGTTCTCTATCCTGATCAAGGTTTCCGCCGTGATTGGCCTCGCGCACCTTCCGGCGAGCCAGTGGTTTACGCTGCTGATCTGCGCCCCGGTTGCCGGGCGCGCGGCGCTGGTGCTGGGGATGTACGGCCAACGCTACGCCCGCGAGGGCGAAGGGATGGGCAGTCTGTATATTGGCCAGGTCAGCGTGCGCGAAACGGCGATCACCCTGCTGGGCGGAGCCATCGCCGTCGGACTGATCGGCGGTCTGCACGCCCTGGCGGCGCTGCTGGTCAGCTACCTGGCGATTGCGGGTCTGGTGCGCTATCTTCGCCGCCGCCTCGGTGGACAAACCGGCGACACGCTGGGGGCGCTGGCAGAGAGCGCGGAGATGGTGTTTCTGCTGGCATTATTGTGGGTCTGATATATGCGATTTTTTCTGGTTCGTCACGGGCAGACCGCCGCTAACGAAAGCGGTCTGTTCTACGGCAGTACCGATCTCCCCCTGACTCCGCACGGGGTCGAGCAAAGCACGCGTGTGGCGGGTTTGCTGGCAGACGTTTCATTTAGCCAGGCGCTTTGCAGCCAGCTTCAGCGCGCGCAGCAGACTGCGCAGCTGATTATCACCGCCTCAGAGACCGACCCGCGTCTGAACGAGATGCATTTTGGCCGCTGGGAGATGCGCCACTTCAGCAGTATCGCTGAAGAGGAGCCAGATGCCTGGCAGTGCTGGCTGGACGACTGGCAAAACGCCACCCCGGGCGGTGGCGAGCCGTTCCCGCAGTTTGCCGGACGGGTGAAAGCGGTGGCTGATGAACTGACCCTGCGACAGGAGCCGGGCGACATGTTGATTGTGGCGCATCAGGGGGTGTTAAGCCTGCTGCTGGCCCACTGGCTGCAGATGCCGACGGAGTCGCTGTGGCATTTCCCGTTTAGACAGGATGCGTACACGATGGTCGAAAATCGTGGCGGATTTATGGTGTTACGCGTATTTAACGACCGCAGCCCTTTTCGGTCAGATGAGTGAGACGAGCAAGCATGCAAACAATACAGGAACTGGTGGCGGCTATCCGACCACTGGATGAGACTAAAAAAAATCAGGCCGCCCGACACATTGATGGCTTAGTGAAACCGCTTAACAGCCTGGGACGGCTGGAGGCGCTGGCCGTGCAGCTGGCGGGGATGCCGGGGCTGACAACGCTCGACGATTTGCAAAAAGAGATTATCGTGATGTGCGCCGATCACGGCGTGTACCAGGAGGGCGTGGCCTACAGCCCGCAGCAGGTGACGCATCTGCAGGCGCTGAATATGCTGAAAGGCACTACCGGGGTATGCGTGCTGGCGAAGAGTAACCACACCTCGGTGCTGCCGGTGGATATTGGCATCGACTGCGAACCGATTGAGGCAATGCTGACCCTGAAGGTAGGGCGCGGAAGCGGTAATATCGCCCAGGGCCCGGCGATGTCGCGCGCTGATGCCGAGCTGTTGCTGCTGCGCAGCGCCCGGCTGGTGCAGCAGCGGGCGGCACAGGGCATTGCGGTGTTTGGCACCGGCGAGCTGGGGATCGCGAATACTACCCCCGCCTCGGCGATCATTAGCGTGCTGACCGGCTGCGATCCGCATGAGGTGGTGGGGATCGGCGCGAACCTGCCTGCGGAACGCCTGCAGCATAAAGAGGCGGTGGTCCGTCAGGCGATTGCCGTTAACCAACCCGATCCTACGGATGCCATCGACGTGCTGGCGAAAGTGGGCGGTTACGATCTGGTGGGGATGACCGGGGTGATCCTCGGCGCAGGCGCGTGTGGACTGCCGGTGGTGCTGGACGGGTTTCTCTCCTACGCCGCAGCGATCGCCGCCTGTCAGATAGCGCCCGAGGTGAAGCCGTACTGCATTCCCTCGCACATATCGGCTGAAAAAGGCTCCCGCCGGGCGCTGGAACATCTCAACCTAACCCCGTATCTGGATCTCGATTTGCGTCTTGGTGAGGGGAGCGGCGCGGCGCTGGCGATGTCGATTATCAGCGCGGCCTGCGCCATGTACTGCGAGATGGGCCTGCTGGCAGAAAGCGGGATCAGTTTGCAGGCGTAAGGCGAGTGTTCTCATCGTGGAGGCTGCGCATACGGGATGCCATCATCTCGCGTGCCAGCACCGCACCTGCCGCCACGATCAACCCTATCAAGGTCGCCAGGATAACCATCAGGGCTGTGCCTGGCCCCTCTTTTTTCAGTGGCAGCGAAGGCTGCATCTGGAAGTGATACGGCGTGAAGTCGATATGGCCGAAATTAAGGGCCTGCAACGCGTGGACAGCATGTTCGCGGTTCTGTACCGAGACATCCATCTGAGCAACGTCTTTCAGTGATTGCTCAATTTTTAACTTTTCAGTCAGACCATTGGCACCGAGTGAAATGGAATAATCAGGATCGTCTTTAACCGCCTGGCCGTTGCTGTACACCGGCGCTTTCAGGCCTGCGGCATTGGCGACCTGCAAAGCATAGCCCAGACGCTCCAGCTTCACTTTGTGTTGGCTTTCAAGATTAAAGCGATCGAGTATCAGGCGCTCTTTTTCAGAGTCTATCTTTAATTCGACGGCATTTTTCATACTGGCGATAATCTCTTTTTTAACTTCAGCGGTAATAAATTCAACGTACTCGTGCAGCACCTGTTGGGCCTCTTCTGGAGCAGGTGCGGTAAAGTTCAGCGTCCAGGTCGTGAAAGGGGCATCGTTGTTCTTTTTAGGATCGCTGTTATCTAGCGCAGTGAATTTTTGCGAGACGTTAACAATGGCGCGATAGAGATCGTTCTTATCACCATCCCCTATTTTCAGTAATGTCTGGACATACGGGGGCTGTGCCAGGAATTTTTCGTGAAGCTCCTGTGATTCGAATTTCTTCAAAAATAACTTATAGAGCGTATCCGCATCGAAAGGGGTATCCACTTTCAGTATCGTCAGGTTAACCAGGGCGTGACTTAACTCCATCACATCTGCGGTTTCGGGCGGGGTAATAATGGCCTGGCTGGTCCATTTTTTTGGTAGCAGAAAACTGGCCGCCAGCCCACAGAGCGCAAACAGCAGCGTAATCGTGATTATCTGTTTTTTGGCCGCATAAAGTGTAGATAACAGGTGCAGTAAATCGATTTCTTCCTGGTGTGGTGCCACAAGCGGATAAGAAGATGGGTGATCAAATTGAGGGGTTTTCATTTCGTTGGAAGACATCACTAGCCAGTTTTAAAGTAAAAAAATACCCGTTTAAAGGTGCAGGGGATCGGATGTTAAGCCGAAGTAGCGCAAAAAAATGAGAAAAAGGCGGGTTTTTTTAACCTCTATAAAGGTTGCATATTTTTCCAGATGACAAAAAGCCCTTTTCCCGCGAACAGGTTTAGGGCTTGTGCCGGACTGTGTTTTGACCTGTTATCAACCTCAGGTGTCACTATCTACCTAAGGGGCAAGGTTTTTAATATTACCTATGACTGAGGCGCGCAAGCTGGCGCTGATGCCATGGCCCGAGGATCAGCACCGTGGTGAGCGCGCCGAGCAGGGCGCAGAACATGTCGGACTGGGTATCCCACGGATCGCCCTGGGTGCCGAGAAAATCGTCCGCACCTTGCCCCATCGCCAGTGCAGCCCACCACTCAATAAGCTCATAGGTGGCGCTGATCGCCAGCGCAATACAGCACACCAGAAAAGCGGTCATCTTGCGGCCGTTAACGTAGCCGCCGCGCACCAGGATCTCCCGGGCCGCCAGGGCAGGCACCAGCCCCTGGAAGAAGTGACCCAGCTTGTCGTACGGGTTGCGGCTCAGATTAAACATCTCCTGCACCTCAAAACCAATCGGCACTTTCGCGTAGGTGTACATGCCGCCGACCATCAGGACGATCGCATGCCAGAAAATCAGGGTGTAGAGCAGGGGGGTCAGCGGGTAGCGCTGTTGGGTGGCGAGCAGCAGCGGCACGATAATCACCACCGGCGTGACTTCCATCAGCCAGGTGATGTGGTCACCGGTGTAGATACCGGTATACATCAGAACCAGCAGCAGGAGCAGCGCGCCGCCTTTTAATGCCAGAGAGTGAGTCATGTTATTTTACGTAGCCGGAAAAGACTCACTATCTCCTCGGCCGAAGAAAAACACAATGATTGATGCCGCAGGATAAAAAAACGGGGCCCTGTGCGGCCCCGTTTAGCTTCATTAACGATCAGAAAGACTTGCGTAAGCGCAGGCTGAAGGTGTGCGCCTGATAGCGGTCGCCTGCCTGCAGATCGTAGCGCGCATCGAAGCTGAGTTCATTCGCATCGTACAGCGTGCTGCCAATGGCCAGGCCAGCCATATCTTCTACCGGTGAGGCGCCTTTGGTGATAAAGCGGGTTTCGCCGATGGCGTCAGCGGCGTAGGTCGCATGGCTGCTGACCTGACGGTTGTCGTTCTGGTGGATCCAGGACACCTGTGCGAACGGCGTCAGGTTACCCAGGTCGGTGGCGAAGGTTTTCTCGATGCGGGCACCGATATCGCTGACCACCGACTGGGCGTACGTGCTGCCAACATCCAGCGCCATACCGTTGCCGCCGGTTTCGTTGTAGCCATCAACATGCTGATAACCGTAAGTCAACGCGGCCAGCGGCGTCAGAACCACGTCGGCTGGCAGCGTGAACGGATAGCCGAACTCGGTTTGCAGGGTGACCGACTGACCGTTGAACTTGCCGTGTGCTGCCCCGGAGAAGCCGGTGAAATCAGCGCGACGCACGGAGCTGTAGTTCTGACGGTTGAGGCCTGCAGAGAGGTTCAGGTACCACGGATCGCCGGTGTAGCCTGCGTAACCAATCACGCCGTAGTTATCGGCGGTGGAGGTGTTGCCGCTCAGGTTGTCTTTGCCGTGAACCGAGGTATTGCTGTAGTTCACCGCAGCGCCCAGACGCCAGTCGTCGCCCAGCGCACGGTCGGCCCCGATGATCAGGCCGCCAAACTTAGCGGTGTAGCCACTGACTTGATCGCTGCTGTCCTGACGGGCATAACCGCCAAACGGCTGGCCCCAGACGATCCAGTTGCTGGCGTAGTCGTCGCCGGTTGCCACACCGCTGGTGCCTGAAGCTTGCGGATTACGCACGGCATCAATGTGTGCACCCACGACGGCCTGCGCGGTAGAGGTGGCAACGGTTGCCGCCGAGCTGGCGTTGAGGTTCTGGCTGGTGGACAGCTGTTCGCCTGCGCGGTTCGCTTCGGATTTGCCTTCAACGGCCAGGGAGGCGTTGTACAGATCCAGCAGCTGTGGAGAAGAAATACCGGTATAGCTCGCGAGGCCACCCAGTGCCGCAGTGGCGCTCGGGATGGTTGCCCAGTCACGTTTGCCAGGCTGTGCAGGCGTTGGATTCGCAGGCGCAGGCTGGTTTGGCTCCGTCACCACGGGTGTGGTGACATCGGGTGGTGTCACTACCGGCGGGGTCACTTCGGGCTGTGGCTCAGGTTGTGGTTCTGGCTGAGGTTCCGGGATAACCGGCGCGGTGGTCAGGGTTAACACCAGCGCCTTGCTCTCTGCTTCTTCGTAGACGGAACCTTTCACTTCACCGCTATATCCCATGGCTTTGTAATTCAGGCTCCCGGCATTGTAGTGCGTGTCGCTGCCTGCGGCAGCGATCACCACATAGCGCTGGCCTTCGGCAAACTTGTAGGTGCTGCCGGTGCGCAGCAGGTTGATGCTGGATCCCGCGTCGACCGTGGCATTGCCGCTGACGTTCAGGCGGCCATAGCCCGTATCGGCCAGCAGATCGCCGTTGGCGGTGGTCAGATCGGATACACCGGAAATCAGCGTGGCGGCCGCTTTCTGATGGTAATCACCGGTAATGGTGATGCTGTTGTTGACCTGCAGCGACGCCGCTTCGTTCACCACCGTGCCGTTTGGTACATTCACTGGCTCATTCCTGTCCAGCGAAGTCATATTCATGATTATCGCGGTGGCGGTATTCACATTATCGTTTAACAGCAGCGAGCCGGTGCCGAATACCACGTTGGAGCTGGTAATGTTACCCGTTGCCCCCTCGAGCCCGTTCAGCGTGCCCTGGGTGGTCGTACCGCCGTTAATGACCAGCGGAATATCGCTGACGGAATAAATATCACCGCTGATCGTGCCGGTATTGGTCAGCGTCACCGCATTGCGGGTACCGCTGTCAACAAGCAGGGCGAAGTTCTTACCGGTAATCAGCCCATTATTAACGATGGTTCCAACGGTATTGTTACTGTAGATGGCGGTGTTATTAGCAGTGATCTGGCCATTATTTTTAAGGCTGTCGATGGCACCCGCGTTATACACACCGTACGAGCTGCCATTAATCTCACCCTCATTGAGGAGGGTATTTATGGTGCCCTGATTATAGATCCCCGAGGCACCGTATAAATTGGTTAAACCCGCCTGGATGGTACCGCTGTTGGTCAAATTATTCACCATGCCTGAGGCGCTCACCGCCACGACATTGCCAGATCGATATTGATTATTATTGGTAATGGTTCCGTTGTTATTAAAGGTGCCGACCGTGCCATCAATCTGCACCGTATTGTTACTGGTAAACAGCAGGAATGAATCAGTATTACTGATGACACCCTCGTTGGTCAGGGTGTTAACGGTGACGCTTTGATTGACCGATAACGCCGGTGCAGGTCTGCCGGTAATCGTGCCCTGCCCGGTGATATGTACCAGGTCCGTTGAGTTGGCAATCTGAACATTGCTGACCGGGGAGTCGATGATGATGTCTGAGGTGGCGTAAGACTGCGCTGCCGTTGAGGCCAGCAGCAGGGAAATAAGCTGGCTAAGTCGTTTCTTTTCCATGGTGTTCCGTCATAACGTTGCGAGAGTTGTGCAATAGCAGGTGCGTTTTTCTTCGGATTAATCCGATATCTTCGGGCGCAGAATATACAACTGGTTGTCAAAAACAATAAGCCTTGCTTAATTATTTCTTGCCGAAATAAACCCTTAATTTTTGTAGTATTTATAATTTGATTTAAGGCGGTAGCGGTTATGAAGATATATCCTCATATTTTGCAGGGAACGCTATTGATTAGTTTATCTTTATTATTCACCGGCTGTGTTTCGCACGACCCTTATCGCGAGGGAGAGGAGATCGCTGCACGGGCTGGTCTGATCAGTGAAAAAATTAACACGCCGTCGTTCCCGATCGCCGCCTGGCAGCGAATCACCCCTCCGGTGCATTCACTGCGCATCTATATTGAGGGCGATGGTTTTGCCTGGAAAAGCCGCACCCAGCCTTCCGATAACCCCACACCGCATAATCCTGTCGGCCTGTTGCTGGCCGCTGCGGATAATCGCGAAAATGTGCTGTATCTCGCCCGGCCCTGCCAGTTTATCGGACCACCGTTACCGGCTACGTGCAGCGTTAATCTGTGGACGAGTGACCGTTTCTCGCCAGCGGTCGTTGAGGCGATGAACGAGGCGCTCAATCACGTTGTACAGCGTTATCCGGGGGTGAAACTCGATCTGGTAGGCTATTCGGGCGGGGGAAATATTGCCGCGCTGCTGGCGGCTACCCGCGACGATGTGCGCTCGCTGCGTACCGTGGCGGGCAATCTTGACGTTGCGTATGTGAATGAGATCCATCGTGTTACCCCCATGCCCACGGCGCTTAGCGCTATTAACAGTGCTTCGGCATTTCGCAGATTGCCGCAGGTTCATTACAGCGGTGGGGCGGATGACACTGTGCCTCCCGCGGTTGCCCGGCGTTTTCAGCAGGCCGTTGGCGGGCGATGCGTTCAGGTAGAGACGATAGACGGCATGACGCACGGCGCGGACTGGGCGGCAGTGTGGCCGCAATTGCTGGCGAAGGGGTTGCCTGACTGCTGAGAAAAAGAGAGCCTAAAATTGATAATGAGATTTATTATCAAAATTACTTTACGGGCTAAAACTAAAGATGTATTTTAAATGCATCTTTAGAGTCGGAGTCAATTATGAGCCATCACAGAATCCCTAAAAACTGGACCATCAAACGTTCAACCCCTTTTTTCACTAAAGACAGCGTACCTGCTGCGCTGCTGAGCCATCACAACACCGCCGCCGGTATTTTTGGTCAGCTGTGTGTGATGGAAGGGACCGTGACCTACTACGGTTTCGCCAATGAAGACGCAGTCGAACCTGAAGTGAAAGTGGTGATTAATGCGGGTCATTTCGCCACCAGTCCGCCGCAGTACTGGCACCGTATCGAAATGACCGACGACGCACAGTTTAATATCAATTTCTGGGCCGAACCGGCGTTCTCCGGCGATGAAGTGTACAGCGCGAAAAAAGCCTAAACCCAGGGTTCCCTTATCCTTCAATGGGGGAGCCTGTTCAGACGGTGGGAACGCCTTATGATGAATTTCTTTACGCAGTTTTCAACGAAGGTCGACTACGGTGAACGGGAGTTTTGCACAGAGCAGCTTCTGCAGCACGGCGCTGAATATCAGGAGTACTTGTCGTGCGATGCGCCGTTTTTGCCAGGGGGAAATCCCGAGCGCTTGACGGTTTTCGGTTCGCAGAAAGCAAAAAACCAGCCCTAAGGCTGGTTTTCTGATCGTAATCATATGACATTCTGACAGTCATCATGAACAGGTTGAAATTTGTTCAATTGCACCTAAAATATAGCTTAAAGATTTTATTGCGTGTTTTAAGGTGCATGGTGAAGCGATCACAGCAGGAACTCCTCTCTTCAGAACAACTTCTCCAACTCGTTACGTTGGGGAGAACTCTGGCGCACAGTCGAATTGCCCGCAAAATGCTGCAGGCAGAAGTCGCCGTACGCGCAAATCTCAGTCGTAATACAGTAAGCCGGATTGAAAACGGTGATGCAGGCGTTGCCATAGGCCAGATCCTACGTTACCTCAGCGTAGTTCGCCCTGGCGCAACGCTGGCGGATGTATTGACTAAGAAAGATAACGTGGTTGCTGCTCAGGAATTCGCGAACCGTCCCCGCCGTGCAAGGCCGCTAAGCGATACGGAACTGGAAGAATATGACTTCTGATAAGACGTTAATGGTGCATGCGTTTTTGCCGGGATCACCCCTGTCAGTTCCTGCTGGTAAGTTACATTTGCAGGAGGAAGGCATTGATCTCCGCGCATCGCGTTTTGTTTATGGTCTTAAGTACCTAAAACGAAATGGCGCAATTGAAATCGATCCTGTCGGGTTGGGTATGTTGCAAGGACAGCACGTGGCGGGGCAGGTATTGTTTGCACAAGAGTCTGCGCTTTTTGGCGGAATTCGCGACGCCGCACCTGATGCATGGGGCCGTCGCGTCATTGAAGCTAAAAAGCGGGTTCCGGCGAATGCATTGCCGGAGTCGGTGTATCTTCTTGAGGCAGGGCCAAACCGAACCGGGGCGTTAGATATCACACCTGATGGTGAACCGGCGAGAGCGTTAGGTGCGTCAACGGATATCAAATCACTGGGTTATCTCTTAGATGCAGCCGAGAGGATTGAGAATGGCTTGCCGTTGCCAGCAAATCTTCACGGGATATTTGATGCCGGGTCCAGCATGGGCGGAATGCGTCCCAAAGCAACTGTAGTGGTGGAAGATGGCAGTCACTGGCTGGCGAAGTTCTCTTCCCGTACCGACCGTGGTTTTTGCTATCCTGCAATCGAACATGCAACCTTAAGACTTGCACAGGCGGCAGGGCTCCATGTTCCTGAGACTCGTCTCGAAGAGATTGGTTCTGAACGATTTGCGATGTTGATTAAGCGTTTTGACCGTGTGGGGGCAGGAGATAGCACCGGACGACGTCATTTTGTGTCTGCTCTGACGCTGATGAATATCCATGAGATGGCATCGATAGAAAGCAGTTATGCTGAGCTGGCAGATACTATGCGCCGTCATCTTGATGCGGCCAGCCTTACTGATGATTTGAAAGAACTGTACCGCCGGATGGTCTTCAATATTTTGGTCAACAATGACGATGACCATTTACGCAACCATGGCTTTATCCTGATGGAATCACCAGAGCAAATGCCAGTCCGAGGGGCGCAAGAGGCTCAACGTGCCGTCAATCTCGCATGGCGTATTAGCCCCTTATACGACGTCGTGCCTCGCCCCGTTCATTCTCACCACCGTCGCCTGCATCTTGGTGTGGGCGCGTTCGGCAAAGAAGCCACGCTGGTTAATGCACTTTCGTGGTGTGAGCGGTTTGGTTTGAACCGGGTTGATGCCATTGCGGAAATTGACCGTATCTGGCGGGTAGTGAGGGAATGGCGTAATCATTTTGAGGAATATGGTGTGGCTGGGTACGATATTGATGCGGTCAGTTCCGCATTTTTGCATGCGCGTTATCTGGGCGGAGATGAGGCAGGGATCGGCTAATCATTGAATTCATAAATGCCAGAAAGCAAAAAACCAGCCCTAAGGCTGGTTTTTCTAAATAGTGGTGCCCGGACTCGGAATCGAACCAAGGACACGGGGATTTTCAATCCCCTGCTCTACCGACTGAGCTATCCGGGCAACGGGGCGCATTAAAACCGATTCGCTCCGTGTCGTCAACGAAAATTGCTGAATTCGCTACTGACCGCACACTCTGTCACCAGCTTGCTGCTTTCTCAGGCAAAAAAGGCGGTCCACAGGGCCGAGAGCGGCATCGCGATAACCAGCGCGGGCAGCATATTGACCACCGCAAACATCTTAATACCGCAGATCCTAAGCCCGGTTGCCAGCAGCAGCAGGCCACCAACGGCGGTGAAATCTGCCATCATCGCCGGGGTCGTAAGCGGTAAGATCAGCGTGGCGCAGGTGGCAAGCGCCAGCTGGATAACCAGCATCGGCACGCAGATCGCCGCCACCGCGATCCCTAACGTGGTGGCGAAGATAGTGGCGGTAAAGAAATCGAGAAATGATTTGGCGATCAGGATGCTGGAGTCGCCGGTCATCCCTTCCTGCATCGATCCAAAAATCCCGGTGCCGCTGGCGCAGAACAGAATAATGATCGCCACATAGCTCTGGATAAATGTCTCGTGCGAGCCACCTTTCGACTGACCCCGCGAGAGCAGGTTTTTGGCTTTGCCGACGGCACTGTTGATGCCTTTTTCCAGAAAACAGAATTCGCCAATCAGCGCCCCGACAAGCGTAGCCAGTACCATCACCGGCAGGTTGGCGCATTTGATCACCAGCAGAATACCGATCCCCAGCGAAGCCAGGCCAAAAATCGAGGGCATGGAAGAGCGAATACGCTCCGGTAATCGCTGGCTCAGTACGGCGCCAAGTATGCCGCCCAGCAACACGGCACTGGCGTTGATAAAGGGTCCAATAACCAAAGTAAACTCCCGTTATTTACTCATTGATATTGCATTATTATTGCTGTTTTCAGCGGGTAATAACGCTGTTTTAATACTGTTTTTGCATAATGATTGCGTCTTGCACGGCCTGGTGAAAGGTGACATTATTGCGCGAATTTTCTCCTCTCAGATACGGGGCCGCCAATGAATATATTATTAATTGCTGCGTACAGACCTCGCCGTATCTACGCTTCGTATTCTACGCTCACCGTGCGGTGAGGGTAACGCAGGCTCACTGCAGGACAACAGTAAAACCAGACGCGTTCTGCTTTTACTGATGTCTGGCGGTCGGAGCTGAACTCCGGTCAGACACATTCGTTGGGCAGGGAAGATTCCCTGTCCGGGGCTTTTCTCGCCTTGCACGGGTATTTGCGCTTATGAAAACAATGAAAATTGCCGTCAGCCGTGAGCTGGCGTCCGCCTTGTCTACGCACCGGGAAGTGGTGACGCTGGATAACACAGATTTTACGGACGTGGCGGCAGTCGTCATTACCGTCGCTGATAGTCACAGCGGCATCCTCGCGTTACTGAAACGTACGGGCTTTCAGCTCCCTGTTTTTATGTTCTCAGAAGAGTCTGTAGACGCGCCTGCTGGCGTCGACGCGGTGATCAACGGCAAGGCACAGGAGTGGCTGGAGCTGGAAACGGCCGCCTGTCGCTATGAAGAGAACCTGCTGCCGCCGTTTTTCGACACCCTGAGCCAGTACGTGGCGATGGACAACAGCACCTTTGCCTGTCCGGGGCATCAGCACGGCGCTTTCTTCAAGAAGCACCCCGCAGGCCGCCAGTTCTTCGACTTCTTCGGGGAGAACCTTTTCCGGGCCGATATGTGCAACGCCGACGTCAAGCTCGGCGATTTGCTGATCCACGAAGGGTCTGCCAAACACGCACAAAAATTTGCGGCGAAGGTATTCAACGCCGACAAAACCTATTTTGTGCTGAACGGCACCTCAGCGGCCAATAAGGTGGTGACCAACGCGCTGCTAACCCGCGGCGATCTGGTGTTGTTCGACCGCAATAACCACAAATCTAACCATCACGGGGCGCTGATCCAGGCCGGGGCCACGCCGGTGTATCTTGAAGCGGCGCGTAACCCGTTTGGCTTTATTGGCGGCATCGATGACCGCTGCTTTGACGAAGCTTACCTGCGCCAGCAGATCCGTACCGTGGCACCGGAAAAGGCTGATGAAGCGCGTCCGTTCCGCCTGGCGGTGATCCAGCTTGGCACTTATGACGGGACGATTTACAACGCCCGCCAGGTGATCGACAAGATTGGCCAGCTGTGCGACTACATCCTGTTTGACTCCGCATGGGTGGGTTACGAGCAGTTTATCCCAATGATGGCAGACAGCTCGCCGCTGCTGCTGGAACTTAATGAAAACGATCCGGGGATCTTTGTCACCCAGTCGGTGCATAAGCAGCAGGCCGGATTCTCCCAGACCTCGCAGATCCATAAAAAGGATAACCATCTTCGCGGCCAGGCGCGTTTCTGCCCGCATAAGCGTCTCAACAACGCGTTTATGCTGCACGCCTCAACCAGTCCGTTTTACCCGCTGTTTGCTGCGCTGGACGTGAACGCCAAGATCCACGAAGGGGAGAGCGGGCGTCGGCTCTGGGCAGAGTGCGTCGCGCTCGGCATTGAGGCGCGCAAGGCGATAATCGCCAACTGCAAGATGATCCAGCCGTTTATTCCGCCGGTGGTGGCCGGGCGTCCGTGGCAGGATCATCCTACCGAGACGATTGCCCGCGAGCTGCGTTTCTTTAGCTTTGAGCCTGGGGCGAAATGGCACGGGTTTGAAGGCTATGCCCGGGAGCAATATTTTGTCGACCCGTGCAAGCTGCTGCTGACCACGCCGGGGATTGATGTGGAGAGCGGGAAATACACCGAGTTTGGTATTCCGGCGACCATTCTGGCGCACTACCTGCGTGAGAAAGGCATCGTGCCGGAGAAGTGCGATCTCAACTCCATTCTCTTCCTGCTGACCCCGGCCGAGAGCGCAGAGAAAATGGCTCAGCTGGTGGCGATGCTTGGTCAGTTTGAACAGCATATCGAAGACGACACCCCGCTTGCGGACGTTCTGCCGACGATCTGGAAGAAATACCCGGTGCGCTACCGGGACTACACCCTTCGTCAGCTCTGCCAGGAGATGCACGATCTGTACGTGAGTTTTGACGTTAAAGATCTGCAGAAGGCGATGTTTCGCCAGGAGAGCCTGCCCGCTGTGGCGATGAACCCGCAGGATGCCAACCAGGCCTTTATTCGCGGTAACGTCGAGCTGGTGCGCATCAGCGAAGCCGAAGGGCGCATTGCCGCCGAGGGCGCGCTGCCATATCCACCGGGCGTGCTGTGCGTGGTGCCGGGTGAGCTATGGGGCGGGGCAGTGCAACGTTATTTCCTGGCGCTGGAAGAGGGCGTCAATCTGCTGCCCGGATTTTCACCGGAGTTGCAGGGCGTTTACAGCGAGAAGGATGCGGACGGGATTAAGCGCTTGTACGGCTATGTGCTGAAGTAAAAGATTTCCCCCTCCGACAGGAGGGGGAAGTTAAGGCGATTAATGTGCGATGGACTGCGTACCTGTTGGCGTACGAACATGTTTGTACTTGAACAGCACCATGAACGCGAAGGCCAGAACCAGCGAGTAGCCTGCGAAGATCAACCACACCGGCTGCCAGTCAGTAATCCCGTTAGTGGTATACATCTCAACCACTTTACCGCTCACGATCCCGCCAAGAATACAGCCGAAACCGTTGGTCATCATCAGGAACATACCCTGAGCACTGGCGCGGATTTCCGGACGCACTTCTTTTTCCACAAACACCGAACCTGAGATGTTGAAGAAGTCGAAGGCACAGCCGTAGACGATCATCGACAGAACCAGCAGCACGGTACCGAACGCAGATGGGTCACCGTAGGCGAACAGACCGAAACGCAGCATCCACGCGAAGATACTGATCATCATAACGTTCTTGATGCCGTAGCGGCTCAGGAAGAACGGGATGGTCAGGATAAACAGGGTTTCGGAGATCTGCGAAATCGACATCATCACTGAGGCGTGTTCAACGATAAAGCTGCCGGAGAACAGCGGGTCGTTATCGAAGCTGTGCAGGAAGGTGTTGCCGAACATGTTAGTGATCTGCAGTTCTGCACCCAGCAGCATGGAGAAGATAAAGAAGATCGCCATGCGTTTGTTTTTAAACAGCGCGAAGGCATCCAGACCGAGCATGCTGCTCCAGCTCTGGTCTTTCTGCTGATTAGAGACCGGAATGTGCGGCAGCGTCAGGGTGAACAGAGCCAGCACCACGGACAGCACCGCACCGATGTACAGCTGCATATGGCTCAGTTCAAAGCCGGAGAAGCTCACTGCCCACATCGCCATGATAAAGCCGATGGTGCCCCAGATACGAATCGGTGGGAAATCGGTGACGATATCCATACCGGCTTCTTTCAGGCGATAGTAGGAGATGGTGTTAATCAGGCCCAGCGTTGGCATATATGCCAGCGAGTTGAGCAGGATAACCATAAACATCGCACCTGGCGTCGTAACTTCGGCCGCCATAAACAGCGTTCCGGCTCCGACCAGGTGACAAAGGGCGTACACCCACTTCGCACTTATCCATTTGTCCGCCACAATCCCGAGTAACGTCGGCATAAGGACGGCGGCGATACCCAAAGAGCTATAGACCGCGCCAATCGATGCACCATCGAATTTGAGCGTGACAAACATGTAGGAGCCAAGCGTGGTAAGCCAGCTCCCCCACAGGCAGAACTGCAGAAACGATAAGATTTTAAGCTGCAGCTTAAGGTTCATGTAACTTTCCTCACAAGAGAGCGGGCTGTGTGTTGAATTAAAAACATTTGTGTACGGTATTTGATGCAATTCTATCAGCGAGTGACGTGATGTTTTGTTACCTCCCGCAAAAAAATGCAATCCTTATTAATTTGCAGTCTGGATTGTGATGCAAATAACAATTTCGTATGGATGGCGCGCGGGGGCAAGAACCCTCTCCCGCAGGAGAGGGTGAAACGTGGAGGATTACTTACGACGATAGTTCTTTTGAGCCGTGTTGACCTTATACAGGTAGCGACGTGACTCCGCGGCGGGGTGACGGGTGGTCAGGGTCTGGTAAACATCCCCTGGCGTCATGCTGTTGATGATGCTGGCCGCTTTAATTTTGTCGCTGGAGAAGACCCGCAGCACGCTGCCTGCACCACCGTTATAGGCGGTGATCACCGCATACCGGCGCGAGGTGGGGTTATCAATGCCGCTCAGGTAAACGTTGTTCAGCATCGCGAGATAGGCGGTGCCGGTATCGATATTGCTGGCGGGATCGAACAGATAGTTACGGCTCGGCGTGCCGGAACGACCTTGCGAGCGGAACACGTCTTTTCCGGCACTGTGCTGGACAACCTGCATCAGACCCAGCGCATCAGAGCGGCTTACGGCGTACGGGTTAAACGACGACTCGGTCTGCATAATCGCCAGAATCAGTGACTCATCAACGCCGTATTTACGCGACGCCTGACGGACCATCCCCACGTATTTATGCGCACGTTTATCGAGGTGGTTTGGCACCAGATTGATGGTTACGCTGTAGATAATGCGCAGGCCGTTGCTGCGGCTTTTCAGGCGCGTCTGCAGCAGGTAGTTGGCAAAGTTGGTGGCACGACCTTCCCAGCGAATGGGCTGTCCGGTTTGATCCACCACCTGACCGTACAGGTACGGCTCTTTGGAGATGGTAATGTCGTCGACGTCGGAATAGAGGTCGATAGAGCCCGGATCGTCGCCCATCAGCAGAGTTTTGACGATCGCCTGGCGTAAACGCGCTGCGGGATCGGTGCCGGCGATCGTTTCGACCGTGATGGTACCATCATCAAAGTTGATGTGGCTGCGGGTCTGATAAGCGTCGGTATACTTAACGTAGTCCTTCGGACCTGCGATCAGGACTTCGTTAAATCCCCAGATGTTTTCGATGTTGTGGGCAAACTGCCCCATCAGAATGTCAAAACCGTTAGTGTCCTTCACCCAGGCTTCGTTATAGCTATCGCCTTTTTTACTGGAAGAACACGAAACAAGTAACGGTGCAACAAGAGCCAGCGCTAAAAATTTTTTCATCATTCCGAAAGTGCGTGTTGTGTTGGTTCTGGCGCTGCTTTCGCCGGGTGGCGCTACGCTTACCCGGCCTGACGTTGCAGACCCGGCAAGCGTGCACGGTATTATTTTTCTGGTGGCGTGTAGCCTTCGATGTGTACGTCTTTCCCTTCAAACAGGAAATCGACCATCTGCTGTTCGAGCAGCTTGCGGTGTTCAACGTTCATCATATTGAGCTTCTGCTCGTTAATCAGCATGGTCTGCTTCTTCTGCCACTGCGCCCACGCCTCTTTAGAGATCTCGTTATAGATGCGCTTACCCAGTTCGCCCGGATAAAGCTGGAAATCCTGACCATCCGCGTCGCGTTGCAGGTAGGTACAAAAAATTGTTCTGGCCATACTCATTCCTCTTTGTCGCCCCGGAGCTAAACCATTGCTCCGACACGTAATTGCTGTAACAGGCGCTCTACAGGGGCCGCCAGCCCAACTGACGGCGGTTGCGCTAAGTTATACCAGAGAGCGTTGCCTTCATCCATGCACGCGGTGAATGAGGACACGGGAAGCCACATTGGCACGATATCCAGGTGGAAGTGGCTAAAGGTGTGGCGAAACGCGGTTAACTGCCTGAGAGTATCGCCGCTGATGCCGCGCTGCGCCAGCCAGTCGCGCAGGCTGGCTTCATCCTCAAACTGCGGAAAACAGAACAAGCCTCCCCACAGCCCACTCGGCGGACGCTGGGCAAGAAACACCGTCTCGTCGTGCTGCATCAGCAGGAAATAGCCGGTACGTTCCGGTAGCGTCTGCTTTGGCTTTTTACCGGGATACTGCGCCCAGCTGTGGTTGGCGTAGGCCATGCAGAGGTTATTCAGCGGGCACAGCTCGCATTTGGGTTTGGATCGGGTGCAGACCATCGCCCCTAAATCCATCATCGCTTGGTTAAAGCGTTCCACGCCTTTGGCCGGGGTGACCGCTTCGCTGATGTCCCATAAACGTTTTTCAACATCCTTCTTGCCCGGCCAGCCGCTCACGGCGGAACAGCGCGCCAGCACGCGTTTTACGTTGCCGTCGAGAATGGGAAAGTGTTTGCCCAGCGAAAGGGAGAGAATCGCCCCGGCGGTAGAGCGCCCGACACCCGGCAGATCGGCCACCTCTTCGAAGGTTTCCGGGAATTTGCCGTTATGCCGGGTGACCACCTGCTGCGCGGCTTTATGCAGATTGCGCGCGCGGGCGTAATAGCCGAGCCCGGTCCACAGGTGCAATACTTCATCGAGCGGGGCGTGAGCTAAATCGATTACCGTTGGGAAACGCGCCATAAAGCGCTCAAAGTAAGGAATAACGGTAGCGACCTGCGTTTGTTGCAACATCACCTCAGAGAGCCATACTTTGTACGGCGTTTTTTCAATTTGCCAGGGCAGGGTTTTACGCCCGTATTTGTCGTACCAGTCCAGCACCTGGGCTGAAAATTGAGAGGCTTGCATGGTCTTCGCTTCGCGATATCAGGGACGCAGATTGCAGCACAGAGGCATTCGGCTGTAAACCGGATCTTTCCCATGCTTGCATCCGACCTTTAACTTTGGATAATGCGCGTTTCCCGAACATTCTCACAAGCAGACAACTCTTTTATGAAAAACGACGTCATATCACCGGAATTTGATGAAAACGGTCGCCCGCTGCGCCGTATTCGCAGCTTTGTCCGCCGTCAGGGCCGCCTGACCAAAGGGCAGCAACACGCGCTGGATAACTACTGGCCGGTGATGGGCGTTGAGTTCAACGAACAGCCGCTCGACTTTGCTGAGCTGTTTGGCCGCGATGCACCTGTCACCCTGGAGATCGGTTTTGGCATGGGTACGTCGCTGGTTGCGATGGCGAAAGTACGTCCTGAGCAGAACTTTATCGGTATCGAAGTTCACTCCCCGGGAGTGGGTGCCTGCCTGGCGACGGCGCATGAAGAGGGCGTAGAGAACCTGCGCGTCATGTGTCACGATGCGGTAGAAGTGCTGCACAAGATGATTCCTGACAATTCTCTGAACATGGTTCAGCTCTTTTTCCCTGACCCATGGCACAAAGCACGTCATAATAAACGCCGTATCGTTCAGGCACCCTTTGCCGAGCTGGTAAAGAGCAAGCTGAAGCTGGGTGGCGTTTTCCACATGGCGACCGACTGGGAACAGTATGCGGAGCATATGCTGGAAGTGATGTCGACGCTCGACGGGTATAAAAACCAGTCGGCAAGCAATGACTATGTACCGCGTCCTGACTCACGTCCGGTGACGAAATTTGAACAGCGTGGCCATCGTCTTGGTCACGGTGTATGGGACTTAATGTTCGAGAGGGTGAAATAATGGCAAAGAATCGTAGCCGTCGTCTGCGTAAGAAAATGCATATCGAGGAATTCCAGGAAATTGGATTTTCCGTCGCATGGCGTTTCCCGGAAGGCACCAGTGTAGAACAGATCGATAAGGACGTTGATGCCTTCATTGATGAAGTCATTGAGCCGAACAAGCTGGCCTTTGACGGCAGCGGCTACCTGTCGTGGGAAGGTTTGATCTGCAAGCAGGAAATCGGTCAATGTACCGAAGAGCAGCAGGCTATCGTGCGTAAGTGGCTGGAAGACCACAAATTAGAAGAGGTGCGCGTGAGCGAACTTTTCGACATTTGGTGGGACTAATAAAGCATCAGGGGCCAGCAATTGCTGGCCCGTTTTGTATGAGGGAGTATTTATGATGCGCAAAACGCTGCTTGCGGCGACTTTAATGACCACCGCACTGACTGCTCACGCAGAGTACAAATGTGAAGTCACGCCGCGCGACGATGTGATCCTGAGCCCGCAAACCGTGCAGGTGAAAGGCGAGAACGGCAATCTGGTGATCACCCCGGATGGCAACGTTATGTTTAACGGCAAGCAGCCCACCCTGAGCGCTGCCCAGCGCGAGCAGGCAAAGGATTATCAGGCCGATCTGCGCAGCGCGCTGCCGTGGATCAACGAAGGCGCTCTGACCCGGGTTGAAAAAGGCCGCGTCGCGCTGGATAAAATCATCGCCAAAGAGGTGGGGGAGAGCAGCAATATGCGCTCGCGCCTGACCAAACTGGACGCGCAGCTCAAAGAGCAGATGAACCGTATTATCGAACGTCGCACCGACGGCCTGACGTTCCACTATCAGGCGATTGATCAGGTGCGTGCCGACGGACAGCAGCTGGTGAACCAGGCGATGGGCGGCATTTTGCAGGACAGTATTAACGAGATGGGCGCTAAAGCGGTGCTGAAAGGCGGCGGTAACCCGCTGCAGGGCGTACTGGGTAGTCTGGGCGGCCTGCAAACCTCGATTCAAAACGAGTGGAAAAATCAGGAAGCGGACTTCCAGGCATTCGGCAAAGACGTGTGTAAACGCGTTGTATCACTGGAAGAGAGCCGCAAGGGGCTGGTGGGGACGCTGAAGTAGGTTTTGCTTAAGTGCGGTCTGGGCCCCTCACCCTACCCTCTCCCACAGGGAGAGGGGATGTTTAGCACCCTCTCCCTGTGGGAGAGGGCTGGGGTGAGGGCAACTGTCGATTCAGATGGGTAAGGATCGTCATCAGCACACTTTCTTCATTCACTCTGAATTCGTTATTCCAGAACCTAATCACACGCCAGCCATGCGCATTTAGATAAGCCGTTCTGCGTAAATCGTACCCCTCATTATCCTGATGCTGTCCACCGTCCAGCTCAACGATCAGTCTCGCCTTGAAGCAGGCGAAATCCACGATCCAGGGGCCAATCGGCATTTGTCGGCGAAACTTAAAACCATAAAAACGACGCCCCCTTAACAAATACCAGAGGCGTCCTTCTTCAGGCGTCATATTCGTGCGTAAGTATTTTGCGTTATCCATCCCCACACTCTGCCAGCTAATTCCTCAGCCAGCAGAGCGGGATGCAAAATCCTGAATCTGTCTTCAGGAATCTTCGGCGAGGAACAGCTCAAGAAGGGAGTTTAAGAACAGTTTGCCGTGCTCGGTTATCTGCCAGAAATCGTCGCACTCGGTCAGATAGCCCTGCGCCAGCGCGGCGTCAATCTGTGGGCGGATGACCGCTTCGGAAAGACCGGTATAGCGGGCAAACTCCGCGCGCGGCGCGGGTTCCAGCAGACGGAAGCGGTTCATAAAGAACTCGAATGGCTTGTCGTGCGCTTCAACGTCATGTTGACGCTCCAGATAGCGCCCTTCCATATAGCCACGCGGATGGCGCGTTTTGGTGGTACGCAGGATGCGCCCGTTCGGGAAGCTCACTTTGCCGTGGGCGCCGCAGCCAATCCCTAAGTAATCGCCAAACCGCCAGTAGTTCAGATTGTGCTGACACTGGTAGCCCGGCTTTGCATAGGCCGAGGTTTCGTACTGCTGATACCCGGCGGCAGTCAGCAGCTGGTGGCCCTGCTCGAAGATATCCCACAGCGCGTCATCGTCGGGTAGCACCGGCGGGCGCGAGCCAAACAGCGTGTTGGGCTCAATCGTCAGCTGATACCACGAGAGATGCGGCGGATTCAGATCGATGGCCTGGCGCAAATCGTCCAGCGCTTCGTCCAGCGATTGATCCGGCAGGCCGTGCATCAGGTCGAGGTTAAAGCTGCGCAACCCCAGTCCGGTCGCCAGGTGTGCGGCGCGCTTTGCCTCATCCGGGCCATGAATACGCCCCAGACGCTGCAGTTTTGGCGCACTAAAACTCTGCACCCCGATCGAGATGCGGTTCACCCCGGCGCGCTGATAGTCGACAAAACGATCGGCCTCAACGGTGCCCGGATTGGCCTCCATGGTAATTTCTGCATCCGCTGCCAGATTCAGACGTGCGCGCACGCCGTCGAGCAGCGTCTGCATCGCCGGGCCCGAGAGCAGGCTCGGCGTACCGCCACCGATAAAAATGGTCTTAACTTCACGTCCCTGCGCGTAAGCAACGTCGGCATCCAGATCCTGCAACAGGTGCTGAACGTAGTCGTCATGCGGCACTTCACCCTTCAGCGCATGCGAATTGAAATCGCAGTACGGGCATTTCTGCACGCACCACGGGATGTGAATATAAAGACTCAGAGGTGGCAAATTAGCCATTACGTAACGCTTCCAGTAACAGTTTTAGTGCGCGCCCACGATGGGAAATCGCGCTTTTTTCTTCACGACTCAGTTCGGCCGCGGTCTTGCCCTCAGAAGGGACAAAGAAAATCGGATCGTAGCCAAAGCCGCCACTGCCTGCCGCTTCGTGAGCGATGACGCCAGGCCAGCTGCCGTGACAGACCAGAGGAGTCGGATCCTCGGCATGACGCAGATACACCAGCACGCAGTGGAACTGTGCCTGGCGCTGTGCATCCGGGACATCTTTCAAGGTTGCCAGCAGCTTTTCCAGATTTTGCTGGTCGCTGGCATCAACGCCGGAATAGCGGGCGGAGTAAATCCCCGGCGCGCCGCCCAGCGCATCAACCGCCAGACCAGAATCATCAGCGATGGCAGGCAGACCCGTAATCTGCGCGGCGTGACGCGCTTTCAGAATGGCGTTTTCAATAAACGTCAGGCCGGTCTCTTCAGCAGAGTCCACGCCCAGCTCGGTCTGCGCGACCACATCCAGACCGAAATCATTTAACAGCGAGGCCAGCTCGCGCACTTTACCGGCGTTACCGGTAGCGAGAACAACTTTTTGCATGGTTTAATCCTGTGGTATCAGTGCCGCGACGTCCGTCGGGATGTAATGCGGATTAACAATTTTGACCTGCTTGTGGCGACCCAGTTCACCCTTCTCGAGGATCACCTGGCCTTTGGCGACGCGAAACTGTTTCGCCAGATACTTCACCAGATGTGCATTCGCCTGGCCGTCCACCGGTGGGGCGGTGATGGCGACTTTTAACTCGTCGCCATGCAGCCCAACAATCGCGTCACGGCTGGCTTTCGGCTGAATGTACAGCCGTAAAACCAGCCCGTCGGCGCAGGTGCTGACAGCACTCATAGCGCCATCCACAGCCCCGGCAGCAGGATGTTGCCCGTGGACTGCAGCAGTTCCGCGATACCCATGTTGATCACATACAGCAGCAGCACGAGGATCATCGGCGAGAAGTCGATTCCGCCCATCGCTGGCAGCAGGTTACGGATCGGGCGCAGCAGCGGCTCGGTCAGCTGAATTAACGAATATTCCACCGGGCTACGACCCCGGCTGACCCAGCTCATGATCGCCATTACCATCAGCACCCAGAACACCAGCAGACCGATTGTTTTTACCAGGATCAGCACGGCGGCGATCCAGATGATCGGCTGGAAGGTGACCACCATAAACAGCACGATCGCTTTGATCACGCACAAAATCAGCGCCACAAGCATGGATGCGCTGTCGATCGGCCCCATCGGTGGGATCACCCGGCGCAGTGGCCCGATGATTGGCTGGGTCACTTTGACGACAAACTGCGAGAAGGGATTGTAAAAATCACAACGGGCCCACTGCATCCAGACGCGCAACAAAAGCACCATCGTATACAGTTCAATGACCGTTGAGAGCAAGAAGGTCAACGTCTTCATGGCGTTCCTCAGGTTTCCTTAGTATGGGGATTATTGGGTGTAATCGCGCGCACCGAAAATAGCCGTTCCGATGCGCACCATGGTGCTGCCAGCCGCGATAGCGGCGTCCATATCGTCCGTCATGCCCAGCGAAAGCGTGTCGACCGTCGGGTAGCGCGCTTTAAGCGCCCCAAATGCTACAGCCATTTGCTGGGCGACGGCAAATTGCCTGTCGTAATCGGGTTCCGGGGCCGGGATCGCCATTAACCCGCGAAGCTGAAGGCCAGGAAGCGCCGCAACCTGATCCGCCAGCGCATCCAGTTCGTCCAGCGTAATGCCTGACTTGCTGTTTTCGTCACTGATATTGATTTGAATCAGCACGTTAAGCGGTGTCATATCACCAGGGCGTTGCTCGCTCAGGCGTGTGGCAATGCGCAGGCGATCGACGGTGTGGCACCAGTCAAAATGCTCGGCGACCAGACGGCTTTTGTTCGACTGCAGCGGCCCGATAAAGTGCCATGTAAGGTCCGTATGGCCGTTTTCGCGAAAGAGGCGAATTTTCTCTACCCCTTCCTGCACGTAGTTTTCGCCGAATGCGCGCTGGCCTGCCGCGATTGCTTCTGCGATGGCGCTCGCAGGCTTGGTTTTGCTGACTGCAAGCAGTGCCACTTCTTCTGAAGCACGGCCGCAACGCATTGCTGCGGCTGAGATTTTGTCCCGGATCTGTGCCAGGTTGTGCGCAATGTCGTTCATTTTCCGAGGATCGTTATATGGATATGGAAGAAATTGTGGCCCTTAGTGTAAAGCATAACGTGTCGGATCTACACCTGTGCAGTAATGCGCCGCCTCGCTGGCGACGGCGGGGCAAAATGGAGTTGGCGCCTTTTCCGGGGCCGGACGTCGTCGCGCTGATAAAAAGCTGGCTCAGCGATAAACAGCAGGGGGCATGGTGCACCTGCGGGCAGGTGGATTTTGCCGTGACGCTGCAGAATCAACAGCGCCTGCGCGGCAGCGCTTTTGCTCATACGCAGGGCTGCTCGCTGGCGCTCCGGCTGCTACCGGAACACTGTCCGCAGCTGCGGTCGTTGGGTACGCCGCGGGCGTTACCCGAGCTGCTGGCCAGCGATAACGGCCTGATTCTGGTGACGGGCGCCACAGGCAGCGGTAAATCGACCACCCTTGCGGCGATGGTCGATTTTCTTAACTGCTCCAGCGACGGGCATATCCTGACCCTGGAAGATCCGGTGGAGTTTATCCATCAGAGCAAGCGCAGCCTGGTCCAGCAGCGGGAGATTGGCCTGCACTGCCCGACGTTTGCCGAGGCACTTCGCGCCGCACTGCGTGAAGATCCCGACGTCATTCTGCTGGGTGAACTGCGCGACAGCGAAACTATCCGTCTTGCGCTGACGGCAGCGGAGACGGGTCATCTGGTGCTGGCGACGCTACATACCCGTGGCGCGGCACAGGCCATCGAACGGCTGGTGGATGCCTTTCCCGCTCAGGAAAAAGATCCTGTGCGTAAACAGCTGGCGGGAAGCCTGTGTGCGGTGCTGGCGCAAAAGCTGGAGCGGGATAACCAGCAGGGGCGTGTCGCCCTGTTTGAACTGCTGATCAATACCCCTGCGGCGGCAAATTTGATCCGCGAAGGCAAAAGCTATCAGCTGCCCGGGGTGATTCAGACCGGGCTGCAGGCAGGGATGCAAAATTTTGAGCAGAGCCTCGCCGAGAGAAGGGCGCAGGGGCGGCTGGGGTAAACCGCGCCATACCTTGTATCCTGCGGCGCTGGCGGTAGAATCAGACTCTGACCTGCACTCACAGAAAACGGCTATGTCATCCCAACCGAATCAAAGTCTGATTGACGGCATTCGCTGTCTGCAATATCTGGTCTCCAGCGGCCGCGCCATCGGTTGTCGTGAACTTGCGCGGCTGATGGGGATCAACACCACAAGGGTGAACCGCCTGCTGATGTCGATGGCCTCCATTGGCCTGACCATGCAGGATGAACAGCGGCGCTATCTGCCCGGCCCCGGCATTCATGCCCTGGCGGCGCAGGCGATCCGGGGTTCGGAGCTGTTTTCCCGCGCGCTGCCGCAGCTGGAACGTCTGGCACCGCGCGATATCGTGGTGGCGTTGGGCGTGCTGTGGGAGGATCAGGTGATTTATATCTGGCACTCGGTGCCCGGGAGCCAGACTAGCCAGGCGTTGGCCGGTTACCATATGTTGCCTGCGTGGCAATCGGTTATTGGGATGTCACTGCTGGCCGCCGAAACGGACGCAGCATTAATACCGCGCTTTAGCCCGGAACAGTGGCAACAGCTTGCCCCACACGTTGCGCAGCAGCGCCAGCAGGGGCGAGTTATCTGGCATCATGACGACGGCGAGGTCTCAATGGCGCAGCCGGTGGGTGCCCATCATGCCGCGCTGGCGTTTGCTGGCATGTGGAATATTGACGAGCAGAGCATCCAGAGCCGTCTTGCTGCGCTGACGGCGCTCAACGGCAAACTGCTGGACATGTCGTGAGTGCGGGCACTCCTTCGGGCAGGGTTCAGTAACCCTGTTCGAAGAAGCTTTCGAGGATGATCACTGCGGAGGCGGAGTCAACGCTGCCTTTGTTGAGGGCGCGAAAACCACCATGCTCAAACAGGCCTGCGCGGGCTTCGACCGTGCTCAGGCGTTCATCGTGCAGCTTGATCGCCACGCCAAAACGACCGTGGATCTTATTGGCAAAATTACGCGCCCTGGCGGTCAGCGGCTGTTCGGTGCCATCCATGTTTAAGGGCAGACCAACGATCACGGCCTCTGGCTGCCACTCTTTTAACAGACGCTCAATCAGATTCCAGTCCGGGGTGCCGTTTTGCGCCTTGATGGCCGTCAGCGGGCGGGCGGTGCCGGTAATACGCTGACCAATCGCCACACCGATACTTTTGGTGCCGAAATCAAATGCGAGGAGAGTACCGCTCATCAGGCATGCCCCGCTACGCCAGGCATGGTCTGGATATCGATGCCAATCAGTTTTGCTGCATCACGCCAGCGATCGGCGATCGGGGTTTTAAACAGAATGTTTAAGTCCGCAGGTGCCGTCAGCCACGCGTTGTCGAGGATCTCCTGCTCAAGCTGGCCTTTTTCCCATGAGGCATAGCCAAGCGCCACCAGCACGTCGGTAGGGTGGTTTTCCGTACCCAGCGTCTCCAGCACGTCGCGGGAGGTGGTGATAACGGTGTTGTCCGAAATACGGATGCTGGAAGCGAAGCCCGGCGGCGTATGCAAAATAAAGCCACGTTCTTCGGCCAGCGGGCCACCCAGCATAACCGGTTTGTCGAGGCGAATTTCAGGCACGCGCGCGTCCTGGGAAATTTTTAACTTTTCCAGAATGCCTTCAACGGTAAGATTTTCCAGCGGTTTATTGATGATGATACCCATCGCGCCATCATCGCTGTATTCGCAGATATAAACGACTGAACGACGGAAAATCGGATCCTGGAGAGCAGGCATGGCAATAAGAAAGTGATGCTGTAAATTCATTGTCAGAGATCTGTTTCCTGGTTTAAAAAGCGACAGCACCCAGTATGCGTAGAAACCCGGATACTGTCACTAACAGTATTGGCTGTGTTATTGCTTCAGACGTTTTTCAATCGCGTCCATCAGCATGCCGGTAATAGAGACCGGGAATTCCGCTTCGATCTCGCGAATACAGGTTGGGCTGGTGACATTCACTTCCGTCAGGCGATCGCCAATGATGTCGAGGCCGACAAAGATAAGCCCTTTGGCCTTCAGCATTGGGCCGACGCGGCGGGCAATTTCCCAGTCGCTTTCGGTCAATGGACGCGGCTCACCGCGGCCACCGGCAGCCAGGTTCCCACGGGTTTCGCCACCCTGCGGAATACGCGCCAGGCAGTAGGGCACCGGCTCGCCGTCCACCACCAGCACGCGCTTGTCGCCATCAACAATGGCTGGAATATAGTTCTGCGCCATACAGTAGCGTGAGCCATGCTCGGTCAGGGTTTCGGCGATTACGCCCAGGTTTGGGTCACCCTCTTTGACGCGGAAAATGGACGCGCCGCCCATTCCATCCAGCGGTTTCAGGATGATATCGCCGTGCTTCTGCCAGAAGGCTTTCAGCTGGGCCTTGTTGCGCGTGACCAGCGTGTCAGGCGTCAGATCAGAGAACCAGGCGGTGTAGAGCTTCTCGTTGCAGTCACGCAGGCTCTGCGGTTTGTTAACGATCAGGGTGCCTTTCTCTTCTGCACGCTCGAGAATATAGGTGCAGTAGATAAATTCGGTGTCAAACGGCGGATCTTTACGCATCAGGATGACATCGAGTTCAGCAAGGGGCAGATCCTGCTCGGAGCCAAATTCATACCATTTATCGTAATTCTGCTCGACGTTGACGATGCGGGTGCGCGCCCGGGCTTCGCCGTTAATCAGGTAAAGGTCGCTCATCTCCATATAGTGGAGCTGATAGCCGCGACGTTGCGCTTCCAGCAGCATAGCGAAGCTGGAATCTTTCTTGATATTGATGCTTGCGATGGGGTCCATCACGATGCCGAGCTTAATCATTGTCTTCTCCGTTAATGCTTCAACCTAAATCGCCAAAACGCACCTGCAGGGCAGTAATGGCGGTCAGCGCGGTGGTTTCAGTACGCAGAACGCGGGGTCCCAACAGAATATCAGTAAACTGGTAGCGTGCGGTCATGGCGATTTCATCCGCCGACAGACCGCCTTCCGGGCCAATCAGCAGCCGCACGCGCTCAACCGGCAGCGGCAGCGTATTGATGCTGGCGCTGGCGCGGGGATGCAGGTTGAGCTTCAGGCCCTGCTCCTCTTCGGCACACCAGGCTTCGAGATCCATCGCCGGGCGGATCTCCGGAACGCGGTTGCGGCCGGACTGTTCGCAGGCGGCAACGGCGATTTTTTGCCACTGCTGGAGCTTCTTGTTCAGACGTTCGGCATCCAGTTTAACGCCACAGCGCTCAGAAAAAAGTGGCGTAATGAGGCTTACACCCAGTTCGATCGATTTCTGGATAGTGAATTCCATTTTTTCGCCACGGGACATCACCTGACCCAGGTGAATATGCAGCGGCGATTCACGATCGTCGATTTCGCCACGCAGGATGCTGACCTGCACGCTTTTTTTATCGGCGCGGGTAATTTCGGCGTCAAAGACCTGGTTTGAACCATCAAACAGCTGAATCGCCTGGCCTGCGCCCATCCGCAGCACGCGGCCAACGTGGTTGGCGGCCTCTTCGGACAGGGCAATTTCACTGCCTGCGGTAATCAGTTCCGGGTGATAAATACGGGGAATGCGCATAGTCAAAGAATTCCATCGATCTGCCCCCTCAGCCCTGTGGGGAGAAGGTGAGGGCGAGGGGCGAATAAACAATTCCCGCTAGTGTAGGTTAGCTCTTTTGCGCCTGGCAAGCGCGCTGCACGTATGGGTTATGATTCCCCTGTACTTTGGCGATACGCTCATCGCGCTGACACTCCCAGTCCGTCACCGGATACAGTTTGTCCCAGGCGTTAAACAGCTGGGTTTGCTGGCGCGAGAGGGTGAGTTCATAGCGATCGCGCATATAGAAGTAGGTCCGGGCGATGCTGCCGCGCGCGCGGACCGGCGGCTCGGCGAGCTTCTCTTTAAAATCTACCTTCATGGCGCACTGGCCATACTGGCCTTCGCCGCCATTCCACTGGCTGTACATAAAGTTGCCGCGATCGCCATTCACCTCGCCCACCGCAGGCTGCAGGTTATGCATGTCGATCTCCATCTTGCGGTAGCCAGGATCGTTGTTGCAGTTTTTACGCCCGCCGTCCTGCCAGCACTGACGCTGGTGGCCGAACTGCCATGCCGGAACCACATGTTCCCATTCAATTCGGCTGGCGCGGTTCTCATTTTTACGCACTTTGTAGCCGCAGGACGCAAGATCCACGACCCCTTTTTTACCCTGCCAGTTAATTTTGCAGCCGCAGTAAAAATCGCCCGCAACGTCGGCGTTGACCTTAACGCCAGCAGCTTTGGCTTGAGAGAAACTGTTGATACCGTCGGCCAGCGCATGGCCTGAAAATGCCGTCGCCAGAAAGGCGACCGCGAGAGAGAAATTACGGGACATCGTGAACTCCGTGTCAAAACGAGCCCGCAACGTAGCGAATGTTGTTCTGGTATGCAATCAGTCAGATCATGAAAGTTCCTGATGATTCCGTCGGTTACTCGGCAATAAGCGGTTCACCGCACTTTACGCAGCGGTAGGTGGCTTCTTTGCGCACCACCCGGTTATGACGGCGCACGGTAAGCTGGTGCTGCTGACACCCGCAGCGGTAGGGGAAGGTATTGCGTTGAACGGAATCCAGCTCGAACTGATGCGTGCGGCGCGCCGGGACGCCGAGCACCGCTTCCATCATCCACTTCCACTCTTTGCCGTGGGGGGCGACGCGGCCAAAGTGCTTCCACACCAGCAGATGCGCCAGCTCGTGTGGGACCACTTCGTCGATAAAGGCCTGCTGGTTTTCCAGCAGCAGTACGGGGTTCAGGCGGATCTCGTACGCTTCCAGCCAGGCGGTTCCCGCTGCGGTGCCGCGCTGCTGCCAGACCAGTTTCGGTTCCGGGTAGTTCCGGGCGAGCTTCAGGTTAGCCTGCGCCAGTTTGTCGCGCAGGCAGCGCTTGAGAGCGTGCTGGAGCGCAATGGGAAGACGGGGTGTTTTCATAGGGGCAGAGCATAGAGCGTGCGGCGGGGCGGTGCAAGGGGCTTCCTCCCGGGCGGGAGGAAGCCTGGTCCATCAGTCGTGGGCGCCGATTTCGCGCAGCGGACGGCCTTTCATCAGGTTGCGTTCGATATGTTCCAGCGACACATGTTTGGTTTCAGGAACCAGCCACAGAGTCAGGACGATAAACAGCAGGTTCAGACCCCCATACACCCAGAAGGTGTTGGCATTGCCCAGCGTGTCGAGCATGGTCAGGAAGGTGGCGCCGACGATCATGTTGGCTATCCAGTTGGTGGCGGTGGAGCAGGTGATGCCAAAGTCGCGGCCTTTCAGAGGCTGGATCTCAGAACACAGCACCCAAATCAGCGGACCTGCGCTCATCGCAAAGCCGGTGATAAACATCAGCAGCATGCCTACCGCAAAGTACTGAGCGGTGGTTGAGTGGATGCCCATATGCATCATCGTTCCCAGCACCCCCATTCCTACCGCCATCACCAGGAAGCCCAGCGTCAGGGTTGGTTTACGGCCCCAGCGATCCACCAGGCCGATGGCGATGAAGGTCGCCAGCACGTTGGTCAGGCCGACGATCACCGTGCCCCACATCTGCTCGGTGGTGTTGGTGTATCCCGCCAGCTCAAAGATTTTGGGCGCGTAATACATGATGACGTTCATCCCGGTGAACTGCTGCATCACCTGCAGCAGCACACCGAGGAATACCGCCCGACGGAAGTTGCTGTTCTCTTTAAACAGTGCCCAGCCGCTCTGCTTAACCTTCAGGCTTTCGCGAATCTCATCCAGCTCGTTTTTCGCTTCGGCACGGGTGTCGCGCAGGCGCAGTAACACACGTTCTGCATCGTTAAAGCGCCGTTTGGCGGCGAACCAGCGGGGGCTGTCCGGCAGGAAGAAGACGCCAATCAGCAGCAGGATCGCCGGGATTATGATCACCCCCAGCATCCAGCGCCATGCTCCGCTGTAGCTGAACGCGGTATCGGAAAGATAGGCCCCGAGAATACCGATGGTGATCATCAGCTGGTACATGGAGATCATGCTGCCGCGAATTTTCTCCGGCGCGATCTCGGACAAGTACAGCGGGGCAGTGTAAGAGGCGACCCCGACCGCCAGACCCAGCAATACGCGGGAGGCAATCAGCACTTCAACGTTAGGGGCAGCGGCGGAAAAGAGCGAGCCCGCCACGAACAGGATCGCACCAATCATCAGGCTTTTCTTACGCCCGAGTTTGAAGGAGAGCCAGCCGCTGCCGACCGCGCCGACCGCGGCACCGAACATCATCGAGCTGACCACCCACTCCTGGGTATGGGCGGTTATCTGGAATTCATCGGTAATAAAGGGCAGCGCACCGGCAATAACGCCAATATCCAGACCGAAAAGTAATCCTGCCAGTGCGGCGAGGAAGCAGACAAAAAACGTCATTGTCCTGTTGGACGTCCGCCCGTGTTTATTATTGTCAGGCATTCAGCCCTCCCTGTGGGTTAGTTGTTTTGTCATTGTAAAGATTTGATTAGGAAACAGTAAAAATATGTCAGAGAGGCGGGGGTGACAAAGAGAGTAATCCGAAAGGGCGCGGAGTTTGTCTTGATGTAAGCGATTTCAGGCGGGGGTACGAGCGGCAGAAAAGCAAAAAGCCAGCACGAGGCTGGCTTTTTCACACAAGCGGTCAGTCGATTACTTCAGACCGGCGGCTTCACGCAGCTGAGCCGCTTTGTCGGTTTTTTCCCATGGGAAATGTTCACGACCAAAGTGACCGTAGGCAGCGGTTTCTTTGTAGATTGGGTGCAGCAGGTCAAGCATCTGGATCAGACCGTATGGACGCAGGTCGAAGAACTCGCGCACCAGCAGGGTCAGTTGCTCCGTAGGCACTTTTTCAGTACCGAAGGTTTCAACCATGATGGAGGTTGGCTCTGCCACGCCGATGGCGTAGGACACCTGGATTTCACAGCGGTCAGCCAGGCCTGCAGCAACGATGTTTTTCGCCACATAGCGTGCTGCGTAGGCTGCAGAACGGTCAACTTTAGACGGATCCTTACCAGAGAATGCGCCGCCACCGTGACGCGCCATGCCGCCGTAGGTATCAACAATGATTTTACGACCGGTCAGGCCGCAGTCGCCCATTGGTCCACCGATAACAAAGCGGCCGGTTGGGTTGATGAAGAATTTAGTCGACGTATTCAGCCACTCGGTCGGCAGAACCGGCTTGATGATCTCTTCCATCACTGCTTCCTGCAGGGATTTCTGATCGATGTCTTCAGAATGCTGAGTCGACAGAACGACCGCATCGATACCGACAATTTTGCCGTCATCGTACTGGAAGGTGACCTGGCTTTTTGCATCCGGGCGCAGCCACGGCAGAGAGCCGTTTTTACGCACTTCAGCCTGACGCTGCACCAGACGGTGAGCATAGGTGATTGGCGCTGGCATCAGCACGTCAGTTTCGTTGGTTGCATAGCCAAACATCAGGCCCTGGTCGCCCGCACCCTGTTCCAGCGGATCGGCACGGTCAACGCCCTGGTTGATGTCCGGGGACTGTTTGCCAATGGCGCTCAGTACGGCGCACGAGTTGGCATCAAAGCCCATATCAGAATGCACATAGCCGATTTCACGCACGGTGTTACGGGTGATCTCTTCGATATCAACCCAGGCACTGGTGGTGATTTCACCGCCAACCATTACCATGCCGGTTTTGACATAGGTTTCACAGGCTACGCGCGCTTTCGGATCCTGCTCGAGGATCGCATCCAGCACCGCATCGGAGATTTGGTCAGCAATTTTATCAGGATGTCCTTCTGATACGGACTCGGACGTAAACAGGTGTTTTGCCATGTTTTAATTTACCTAAGGAGAATTTGGTTAGCTCAAACTGTTGTGTGGGATAGCCATAGCAGCGTTTTCTACCAGGACTTACAGACGATGACACTGGCAGTCTGAGTGTTAATCAGTATAGATGGATTAACATCTGGACGGCTATTTTAGGTCACTTCTTCGCCCGATTTCCAGCTTTTTTTGAATCCGCTCTCACGGCATTGAAAACCCGGCTGGAAATTTTTCCTGACGGTGCTGGCAATGCTCACATTTATATTTTGCATTTTCCCGGTCATGTCGGTATAAAACGCGGCGCGCGGCTCATACAAAAAGCACACGACGTTACTGCGTGTCGCCACTTCCAGCCGGGTAAAGCAGTGAATTTTTAGCTTTAACTTGTCGCGAGTTTACGTAAGCTTGCGTGGAGGTGAGTCGAGATAATGAACCGTCGTTTTCTGCTTAATTCGTTCTGCCCTTCAGGTCGGAACCTGTTCCCCGCCATTCGCATGTCTAATCTGCAAACCTGCCGATGTTATACCCATCTCGGCGCTTCTCAGGATTCCAGGGCCGGTATTACGCCTTGTGAAGAATGAACAAGGGCGCTCTTGTTAATACAAGAGTTTTCTCGTGGTTTCGCCGGACCTTGTCATACAGAGTTCGGATACGTGTTTTACAATGATATGAATAAGAAACCGGTCGCACGACCCGACTTTCAGCATTCTGTGCTGGATAAGTGGTCGGTTAATGGGTTGTTATCGCAGATTAACGCTGCGATAGTAGTCAACTGTTTTACACTGAATAGTCAGTTTTGAGGTTCGCTATGTCTGACGACATGTCTTCGGTTTCGCCTTCGTCAGCAGGCGAACAGGGTGTACTACGTTCTATGCAGGAGGTTGCGATGAGCTCCCAGGAAGCCAGCAAGATGCTGCGCACTTACAATATTGCCTGGTGGGGCAATAATTATTACGACGTCAACGAGCTGGGCCACATCAGCGTTTGCCCTGATCCTGACGTACCGGAAGCGCGCGTCGATCTCGCCAAACTGGTGAAAGCCCGTGAAGCGCAGGGCCAGCGTTTGCCTGCACTGTTCTGCTTCCCGCAGATCCTGCAACATCGCCTGCGTTCGATTAACGCTGCCTTCAAGCGCGCGCGTGAATCCTACGGCTATAACGGCGACTATTTCCTGGTCTATCCGATCAAGGTTAATCAGCACCGTCGCGTCATTGAATCCCTGATTCACTCCGGTGAACCGCTGGGACTGGAAGCCGGTTCCAAAGCGGAACTGATGGCGGTTCTGGCCCACGCGGGCATGACCCGGTCGGTGATCGTCTGTAACGGCTATAAAGACCGTGAATACATTCGTCTGGCACTGATTGGCGAGAAGATGGGCCACAAGGTCTATCTGGTCATCGAGAAGATGTCTGAAATCGCTATCGTACTGGACGAGGCCGAGCGCCTGAACGTGGTGCCGCGCCTTGGCGTGCGTGCGCGTCTGGCCTCCCAGGGCTCCGGTAAATGGCAGTCCTCCGGCGGTGAAAAATCCAAATTCGGCCTTGCGGCGAATCAGGTTCTGCAGCTGGTCGAAATCATGCGCGAGAAGGGGCGTCTGGACAGTATTCAGCTGCTGCACTTCCACCTCGGCTCACAGATGGCTAACATCCGCGACATCGCCACCGGCGTGCGCGAATCAGCACGCTTTTACGTTGAGTTGCACAAGCTCGGCGTCAACATTCAGTGCTTCGACGTCGGCGGCGGTCTGGGCGTGGACTATGAAGGGACCCGCTCGCAGTCTGACTGCTCGGTGAACTATGGCCTGAACGAATACGCCAACAACATCATCTGGGCGATTGGCGATGCCTGTGAAGAGAATGGTCTGCCGCACCCCACGGTGATCACCGAGTCCGGTCGCGCCGTTACCGCACACCATACCGTGCTGGTGTCGAACATCATCGGCGTTGAGCGCAACGAATATACCGAAGCGACACCGCCTGCTGACGATGCGCCGCGTGCGCTGCAAAGCATGTGGGAAACCTGGCAGGAGATGCATGAGCCGGGCACCCGTCGTTCGCTGCGCGAATGGCTGCACGACAGCCAGATGGATCTGCACGATATTCACATCGGCTACTCTTCCGGTACGTTCAGTCTGCAGGAACGCGCGTGGGCAGAGCAGCTGTACCTGAACATGTGCCATGAAGTGCAGAAGCAGCTCGACCCGAGCAACCGTGCGCACCGTCCGATTATCGACGAGCTGCAGGAACGTATGGCGGACAAAATGTACGTCAACTTCTCGCTGTTCCAGTCGATGCCGGATGCCTGGGGTATCGATCAGCTGTTCCCGGTGATGCCGCTGGAAGGGCTGAATCAGATCCCTGAGCGCCGTGCGGTGCTGCTGGATATCACCTGCGATTCCGACGGGGCTATCGATCACTACATTGATGGGGACGGTATCGCGACCACCATGCCAATGCCGGAGTACGACCCGGAGAACCCGCCAATGCTGGGCTTCTTTATGGTTGGTGCGTATCAGGAAATTCTGGGCAATATGCACAACCTGTTCGGTGATACCGAGGCGGTTGACGTGTTTGTCTTCCCTGACGGCAACGTGGAAGTGGAACTCTCTGACGAGGGTGACACCGTGGCGGATATGCTGCAGTACGTTCAGCTCGATCCGAAAAAACTGCTGACCCAGTTCCGCGATCAGGTGAAAAAGACCGATCTGGACGCCGCGTTGCAGCAGCAGTTCCTGGAAGAGTTCGAAGCCGGGCTGTACGGATACACGTATCTGGAAGACGAGTAAGCCTTGATGCCCGGTGGCGCTGCGCTGGCCGGGCCTGCGAGTTATACTCACTTGAACCCGTATGAATTAGCGGCGATAATTCGCCGCAACAGCACTATTCGAATCAATCCCTTCCTCGTCGGGCTTAACGACGCGGAGGGGATTTTTTTTCATCTATTTTTAATGCACCGACGTTATAAAGAGGTCAGGACATGAGCACTTTAGGTCATCAGTACGATAACTCTCTGGTATCTAACGCTTTTGGATTTTTACGCCTTCCAATGAACTTCCAGCCGTACGACAGCGATGCGGACTGGGTGATCACCGGCGTGCCGTTTGATATGGCGACCTCCGGTCGCGCCGGTGGCCGCCACGGCCCGGCAGCTATCCGCCAGGTTTCCACTAACCTGGCCTGGGAGCATAACCGCTTCCCGTGGAACTTCGACATGCGCGAGCGCCTGAACGTGGTTGACTGCGGTGACCTGGTGTATGCCTTTGGCGATGCGCGTGAAATGAGTGAAAAGCTGCAGGCTCACGCAGAGAAACTGCTGGCTGCCGGTAAGCGCATGCTCTCTTTCGGCGGTGACCATTTTGTTACGCTGCCACTGCTGCGCGCCCATGCGAAGCACTTCGGTAAAATGGCGCTGGTGCACTTCGATGCCCATACCGACACTTACGCGAACGGCTGCGAATTCGACCACGGCACCATGTTCTTCACCGCACCGAACGAAGGCCTGATCGATCCGAACCACTCCGTGCAGATCGGCATTCGTACCGAGTTTGATAAAGACAACGGCTTTACGGTGCTGGACGCCTGCCAGGTGAACGATCGCGGCGTGGACGACATCATCGCTCAGGTGAAGCAGATTGTCGGCGACATGCCGGTTTATCTGACCTTCGACATCGACTGTCTGGATCCGGCGTTTGCTCCGGGTACCGGCACGCCGGTGATCGGTGGCCTGACTTCCGATCGCGCCATTAAGCTGGTACGCGGTCTGAAAGATCTGAACATCGTCGGTATGGATGTGGTGGAAGTGGCGCCGGCTTACGATCAGTCTGAGATCACTGCGCTGGCTGCAGCGACGCTGGCACTGGAAATGCTGTACATCCAGGCAGCGAAAAAAGGCGAGTAAGTGATGAGGCAGGCCGGGTAGCAGTTAGCGTTGCCCGGCCTGTTTTGACGTTACTTGATGCCGTCTGCGGTCATGCGATCGCGAATATGCTGCGCACGCTCTGCAGAGGCAGGGTGGTCGTCAAACATTGAGCTTTGACGGCCCGCTTCCTGCTGTGCCAGCTTTTCGAAGCTGGTGGCTAAGCCCGACGGGTTAATGCCGCGTTTGCGCAACAAATCGTAAGAGTAGTCATCGGCCTCAGCCTCCTGACGCTGGGAGAACTGAGAGTTGACCAGTTTTTCGCCCAGATCGCCAAGCTGCGACTGAGACAGGCTTCCGACAATCCCCCCGGCAGAAGCGGCCGCGACGCGAACGGCGTTGGTGCCGAGCGCAACCTGCATGCCTTTCTTCACGTGGCCCAGCGCGACGTGCCCCATTTCATGGCCAATCACCGCTTCGACTTCGTTGTCGGTCATCATATCCATCAGCCCGCTGTAGACGCGGATACAGCCGTTCGCCATTGCAAAGGCGTTAACGTCTTTCGCCATGTAAACCTTGTAGTTCACCGGCTGGCCGTTGATGTTGTCGCCCAAAGCAGATGAAATCTTGTTCAGACGTTGAGCGTAAGTGCTGCTTGCCGGGGCGATAGTGGCTTTCCCGTCCATCTCCTTACAGGCTTCATCACTTAACGCTTTGACCTGAGCATCGCTCAGGGTGTAAGCCTGAAAGGCCTCAGCACCGGAGCTCATCAGCCCGCCAGAGTCCATATTCTGACACCCGCTAAGCAGGAGTGTCGTTCCCAGAGCCAGCACAATTGCACGCATTTTCATTATGTTGCTTCCGTACCCGTTAAACTCGATAAATTGCGAACGTTCTCCCTGCCGTCAGGCCGGAGTTTCACTCAGTATAAAGAATATAATCCACCGCGAGCGAGAAGATTGCGCAACGTGCGAGGCTGTTCCAGAGATTTCTTAACCGGCAAAAGAATGGTCCATGTACATGCTTTGTCGCTTGGGTTACATTGTTGGCACTTTTTTCCGGCGTAGCCCAAAACGCGCTGTCGTCAAGCCGAAACGGGTATGGCCATCAACATCCGATCTGGAGTCAAAATGTCCTCACGTAAAGAGCTTGCCAATGCTATTCGTGCGCTGAGCATGGATGCTGTACAAAAAGCCAAATCCGGTCACCCGGGCGCCCCGATGGGCATGGCTGACATCGCCGAAGTCCTGTGGCGTGAATTCCTGAATCACAACCCGCAAAACCCAGCCTGGGCAGACCGTGACCGCTTCGTGCTGTCTAACGGCCACGGCTCAATGCTGATTTACAGCCTGCTGCACCTCACAGGTTATGCCCTGCCAATTGAAGAGCTGAAAAACTTCCGTCAGCTGCACTCCAAAACCCCAGGTCACCCGGAAGTGGGTTACACCGCAGGCGTTGAAACCACCACCGGCCCGCTGGGTCAGGGTATTGCCAACGCAGTGGGTATGGCGATTGCTGAGAAGACGCTGGCGGCGCAGTTCAACCGTCCGGGCCACGACATTGTTGACCACTTCACCTATGCGTTCATGGGCGATGGCTGCATGATGGAAGGCATTTCTCACGAAGTGTGCTCCCTGGCAGGTACCCTGAAGCTGGGCAAACTGGTTGCGTTCTATGACGACAACGGCATCTCCATCGACGGTCACGTTGAAGGCTGGTTCACTGACGATACCGCAGCACGTTTCGAAGCCTACGGCTGGCACGTAGTGCGTGGCGTTGATGGTCACGACGCGGACTCCATCAAACGTGCAGTAGATGAAGCGCGCGCTGTGACGGACAAACCGTCCCTGCTGATGTGCAAAACCATCATCGGTTTCGGTTCCCCGAACAAAGCCGGTACCCACGACTCCCACGGTGCACCGCTGGGCGACGCAGAGATCGCACTGACCCGCGAAGCTCTGGGCTGGAAACACCCTGCATTCGAAATCCCGTCTGAGATTTACGCCCAGTGGGATGCGAAAGAAGCCGGTCAGGCGAAAGAGTCTGCCTGGAACGAGAAATTCGCCGCCTACGCGAAAGCCTTCCCACAGGAAGCGGCTGAATACACCCGTCGTATGAAAGGCGATATGCCATCAGACTTCGACGCAAAAGCGAACGAGTTCATTGCTAAGCTGCAGGCTAATCCGTCTAAGATTGCCAGCCGTAAAGCGTCTCAGAATGCGATCGAAGCCTTCGGTCCCTGGCTGCCAGAATTCCTGGGCGGTTCCGCTGACCTGGCCCCGTCTAACCTGACGATCTGGTCTGGCTCTAAAGCGATCAACGAAGATGCTGCCGGTAACTACATCCATTACGGTGTGCGTGAATTCGGTATGACCGCGATTGCGAACGGTATCACCCTGCACGGTGGTTTCCTGCCGTACACCTCTACCTTCCTGATGTTCGTGGAATATGCCCGTAACGCGGTGCGTATGGCTGCGCTGATGAAACAGCGTCAGGTGATGGTCTATACCCACGACTCCATCGGTCTGGGTGAAGATGGTCCAACTCACCAGCCGGTTGAGCAGGTGGCTTCTCTGCGTGTGACTCCGAACATGTCCACATGGCGTCCATGTGACCAGGTTGAATCCGCCGTCGCGTGGAAATACGGTGTGGAGCGTAAGGACGGCCCAACCGCTCTGATCCTCTCTCGTCAGAACCTGGCGCAGCAGGATCGTACCGACGCGCAGCTGGCGAACATCGCGCGCGGGGGTTACGTGCTGAAAGATTGCGACGGTCAGCCGCAGGTGATCTTCATCGCCACCGGTTCTGAAGTTGAACTGGCGGTTGCTGCCTGGGATCAGCTGGCAGGCGAAGGCGTGAAAGCGCGCGTGGTCTCCATGCCGTCTACCGACGCATTCGACAAGCAGGACGCGGCTTACCGTGAATCCGTACTGCCGAAAGCGGTTTCCGCTCGTGTGGCAGTGGAAGCGGGTATCGCTGACTACTGGTTCAAATACGTGGGCCTGAACGGCGCTATCGTCGGCATGACCACCTTCGGTGAGTCTGCTCCGGCTGAGCAGCTGTTCGAAGAGTTCGGCTTCACCGTTGAGAACGTGGTCGCGAAAGCGAAAGAACTGCTGTAATCCGGTTTACGGCATAAGACGGGTCGCTTCGGCGGCCCGTTTTTTTTGGCTCCGCTATAACCGACCTGCCTCCAGGCGAACGACGCGCGAAAAATGACGCTGCGTAAAAGCCGGATCGTGACTGATGGCGATGACGCTGGTTCCTCGCCCACGACAGACCGCCAGCCAGTGTTCAAATACCCCCAGCCAGTGCGTATCAAAATCCCGGCTGGGTTCGTCCAGCAGCATAACCTCCGGCGCCATCGCTTCCAGACTGGCGACCGCCACCATCCGCCGCTGCGCGGTGTGCAGATCCAGCGGATGCGCGTCGGCAACGTCCTCTAACTGGCAGAGCTGCAGTGCGGCCTGGGTACGGCGTGCAATGTCTTCTGCAGGTAACTTTTGCAGCTTCAAACCGAATGCTATTTCTTCGGTGACGTTGCTGTGGAAGATCTGGTTTTCCGCCTCCTGAAACAGCACACCAAGGTGACGAGCGCGCTGACGGTTTTTAAGCTGTGCGATCGGTTCACCTTTGAAGGCCACCGCGCCGGAAGAAGGGGAGAGCAGTCCCGCCATAATGCGCAGCAGCGTGGATTTCCCCGCGCCGTTATCGCCCGTTAACGCCAGCCATTCGCCCGCTCTCAGTTCAAGCGAGATCTCGCGCAGGCAGTCATCAGCCGCGTTCGGCCAGCGATAGGTGACCTGGTCCAGAGTTAACATAAGGGAAATAGCGCTCCGTCGCGCAGCTGCCACGCCTGCTGGCAGTGGTTGATAAAGGGAGAGGGATTGCGCTCGAAAAGCACAATCAGCGAACGGTGCTCTTGCGCCCAGTGTGCCAGCCGTTCCAGCAGCTGGTCGGTGGCCTGCGCCGTCAGTCGACTGAACGCTTCATCGAGGATTAACAGCTCAGGTATCATGGCGAGCGCGCTGGCGATCACCACGCGCTGGGTTTCGCCGCCGGACAGCGTGCCGGGATGGCGATGGCGCAGCGGCAGACAGTCTGTCAGCGTGAGCACGGCATCAATACGGCGCAGGATCTCTGCCTCGTCCAGGCACAGGTTTTCCGGGCCAAAAGCCACTTCCTCCTCCACGCTGAACGTACAGCCGGAAAGCTGCAGATAGTGCGATTGCTGCACCAGCTGGATGGCGGGGGATTGCTCCACCAGCGTCAACTGGCCGACAGGGTTACCCAGCAGGATGCCTTTGCCCTCAATATCACCGGGAAGAAAATCCGGATACCAGCCGGCCATCAGTTGGGCGAGGGTACTTTTCCCGCTGCCGTTATCGCCAAAAATCGCCACCATCCCCGGTTCGGAATAGTTGAAATCAAAGCAGGAAGGCGTGCGCGTGGCGTGAGTAGGAAGATAGCGAAACTGTTCTAGCGTAACCATATCCAGACCCCTGTCTCCGCGACTATCAGCAGGAGCATGCCGTAGCGCGCCATACGCTGTAAGCCGCTGTCCTGTGGTGCCCACAGCGTGGTGCGTCTGCGATGCAGGCGAAAGCCGCGCATATCCAGCGCCGCGCCGCGAACGGCTAAATCGTTCAGTGCATTATGGGTGAGCGGCACAATCAGCGCAGGCATTGCGCGCAGGCGCTGATGCCAGGCTTCATCCAGCGGCACGCCGCGGGCGCGTTGGGCTTCATAAATAATGGCCAGCTGGCGCTTAAGCTGTTCGACCACCAGCAGCGGGCCGGCAAACAGGTAAGCCATCCCCGGCGGCAGGCGCGAGGCGAAGAGCGCCCGGATAAATCGCTGCACCGGCACATACGCCATCCACAGCTGCGACGTCGACACAATCGCCAGAATGCGTAGCCACAGGGTGATGGCATGCGCCCAACGCTGCGGATCGCGAGGCTGGCCGCTGATCCACTCCGTCAGCCAGCCGCCATGCACCAGCCACAGCCCCGTGCCCAGAGAGAGCATCAGCCAGGCAACGTATTTTGCCCGTTGACGCGTCGGTTTCTGTGCCAGCAGGCAAAGGAAAGTGGCCGCACTGTAAACCGGCAACAGGGTCTGGGCAGGCAGCAATAATGTGCTGCTTGCGGCCAGCGCCCATAGCGTTAACGACGTAAACGGGTGCATTTAGCGCACTGCTGACATCGTCGGGAACTGGCGAGTAGTGCGCAATGGCAGCTGGCGCAGCAACATCCAGACCACTACCGCCGTCAGGATCTTATCGACCAGATTGGCGCCCAGCACGGTAATGGCGACAGACTCCACCAGACCCAGGCCGACGGAATGCATCCAGGCGACAAACAGATCGGCACCGCTGCCGGTTACGCCACCAAAGAGCGCGGTGCGTAACGGCACCGCAACCACCGTGACCGCCAGAGTAATAATGACCCCGCTGACGACCACTTTTGGCAGGGTACGGAACCAGCCCGCGCGCGCCAGCCAACCGGCAACCAGGCCGATCACCATCGCCACTGGCGCAAAGGCGGCGGCAATCGGATCGGTTAACAGCCCCCAGAGCAAATTGGTCAGCAGCCCGGTTAGCATGCCAATCACCGGGCCGAGCAGCACCGCGCTGATTAAGGTGCCGATGGAGTCGAGAAAAATAGGGAGTTTGAGCATGCTGATCAGCTGTCCCCCCACCATATTGATGGCAATAGCGATCACGATCAGAACTAAAGACTGACTGGAAAACGGGCGACGCGCCATTAGAGCACCTCTTATTGTGTTGTCGATTAACGGGATGAGATATGCAGTTCGTCATAGCCGGAAAGGGCGCAGGGCTGGCGACTAAACGCCAGCGCATCCAGCTCGCCAATCACCAGCTCAAGGGTGGTGCGCACGGTGCAGCCTGGCATCATGTGCCCACCCAGCATTGCCCCTTGCGGGTCAGAGACGCTGAGGTGCAGATGTTCGCCGGTCAGCTCAAGTGTGCCATTGAGCGAGATCACCTCGAACGTGCCCGTCAACTGCGTGGTGGCGTCCTGTCCGGCGTAGCGAAGGGCAACGTCTGTCAGGCTCCCGGTACATCCGGCAATCCAGGCGGCGCGGAGCTGGTGCTGCTGCACAAAGGTGCGTAACCCGGTAAAGACTTCCTGGCCGGGAAGCAGACGAAGCGCATAAAACCGCGCTGCGGAGGAAGAAAAATGAAGCATAGTCATACGTTGCAGGACTCCGAGACTCGGACGTGGCGCAGATGATATCGACGCGGGCTGATCGGCTTTCTGATATAAATCAGGATTTACGCCGCGGCAACGAAAAGATATTGCTACGCTTATGCACGATTCTGGAATATGGAATAAAATCCGTGATAATCAGCTGTGAAATGTGACGTGCGTCATATAGCTGGCTTATTGGTCTGGACAGTCATTCCCTTTATTCCTGGTTTCGCCTATTCTAGCTGAAGCGTTTCAGTCGATTAAATGTTCGACAATTGACCAATCAGTTGGAGTTTGTGACAGGCGAGGATTCCCCTCGGCGCGCTGCTGGATTACTCTGTCAGCCACCTAAAATCAGGGAAAGCCTTGCAGGAGACTTATGACCGTACGCGTAGCGATTAATGGCTTCGGTCGCATCGGACGCAATGTGGTTCGTGCTTTGTATGAATCCGGGCGTCGTGCGGAAATCACCGTGGTGGCAATCAATGAACTGGCGGATGCTACGGGCATGGCGCATTTATTGAAATATGACACCAGCCATGGACGCTTTGCCTGGGATGTTCGTCAGGAAAGAGAGCAACTGCTCGTTGGCGACGACGTGATTCGCATCCTGCATGAACCGACGATCGAGGCACTACCCTGGCGTGAACTGGGTGTGGATGTGGTTCTCGACTGCACCGGTGTCTACGGCAATCGCGAACACGGCGAGGCCCATCTGGCGGCTGGCGCGAGGAAAGTGCTCTTTTCACATCCTGGCAGCCACGATCTCGACGCCACTGTGGTTTACGGCGTCAATCATCATGAGCTGCACGCGGAACACCGCATTGTCTCCAACGCCTCTTGCACGACCAACTGTATTATTCCGGTCATCAAACTGCTGGACGATGCCTATGGCATTGAGTCGGGTACGGTTACTACGATCCATTCCGCGATGCACGATCAGCAGGTCATTGACGCATACCATCCGGACCTGCGACGCACGCGTGCGGCGAGTCAGTCGATCATCCCGGTGGATACCAAACTGGCGGCCGGCATTACCCGAATTTTCCCCCAGTTTCATGACCGTTTTGAAGCCATTGCCGTGCGTGTCCCGACCATCAACGTCACGGCAATCGACCTCAGCGTTACCGTGAAGAAACCGGTAAAAGCCTGCGAGGTCAACCTGTTGCTGCAAAAAGCGGCGCAGCAAGCATTTCATGGTATAGTTGACTATACGGAATTACCGTTGGTCTCAATAGATTTTAACCACGATCCGCACAGCGCCATTGTTGATGGCACGCAAACGCGCGTGAGTGGGGCGCACCTGATCAAAACGCTGGTCTGGTGCGACAACGAATGGGGCTTTGCTAACCGGATGCTCGACACCACGTTAGCAATGGCTGCACAAGGTTTCAGGTAAGACGCGTCGTGCGTCTGCAAAACTTTAGAATCAATGAGAGGATTCACCATGTCTGTAATTAAGATGACCGATCTGGATCTGGCAGGTAAACGCGTTTTCATCCGTGCAGATCTGAACGTGCCGGTTAAAGATGGGAAAGTCACCAGCGATGCGCGTATTCGTGCCTCTCTGCCAACCATCGAACTGGCGCTCAAGCAGGGTGCAAAAGTGATGGTCACCTCCCACCTGGGTCGTCCGACCGAAGGCGAGTACAACGAAGAATTCTCTCTGCTGCCGGTTGTTAATTACCTGAAAGACAAACTGTCCAGCCCGGTACGTCTGGTTAAAGACTACCTGGACGGCGTTGAAGTCTCTGCGGGTGAACTGGTTGTTCTGGAAAACGTTCGCTTTAACAAAGGCGAGAAGAAAGACGACGAAGCCCTGTCCAAAAAATACGCTGCACTGTGCGACGTGTTTGTCATGGACGCCTTCGGTACGGCTCACCGTGCACAGGCTTCTACTCACGGTATCGGTAAATTCGCAGACGTTGCTTGCGCAGGTCCACTGCTGGCTGACGAACTGGAAGCACTGGGTAAAGCGCTGAAAGAGCCTGCTCGTCCAATGGTGGCTATCGTTGGTGGTTCTAAAGTTTCTACCAAACTGACCGTTCTGGATTCCCTGTCTAAAATTGCTGACCAGCTGATCGTCGGTGGTGGTATCGCCAACACCTTCGTTGCCGCTCAGGGCCACAACGTGGGCAAATCCCTGTACGAAGCTGACCTGGTTGACGAAGCAAAACGCCTGCTGACCACTTGCGATATCCCGGTTCCGACTGACGTTCGCGTGGCAACCGAGTTTTCTGAAACCGCAACCGCAGAGCTGAAATCTGTTGCTGACATCAAAGATGAAGAGCAGATTCTTGACCTGGGCGACGTTTCTGCAGAGAAACTGGCTGCCATCCTGAAAGACGCAAAAACCATTCTGTGGAACGGTCCGGTTGGCGTGTTCGAATTCCCTAACTTCCGCAAAGGTACTGAAATCGTAGCTAACGCGATTGCAGACAGCGAAGCCTTCTCTATCGCTGGCGGCGGTGACACCCTGGCAGCTATCGATCTGTTCGGTATTTCCGACAAGATCTCCTACATCTCCACTGGCGGCGGCGCATTCCTCGAATTCGTGGAAGGCAAAGTTCTGCCGGCAGTAGCGATGCTCGAAGAGCGCGCTAAGAAGTAAGCCATTTCAGGGCAGGGAGACCTGCCCAATTTTCAGCGCGCTTTTAAGAGCACGCCCCTTTCCAAGGCCGAAGATACAGGACTCGTAACATGTCTAAAATTTTTGATTTCGTAAAACCTGGCGTGATCACCGGTGATGACGTTCAGAAAGTGTTCCAGGTAGCTAAAGAAAACAACTTTGCTCTGCCAGCCGTTAACTGCGTGGGTACCGACTCCATCAACGCCGTTCTGGAAACCGCAGCCAAAGTTAAAGCACCCGTTATCGTACAGTTCTCTAACGGCGGCGCGGCGTTCATCGCGGGTAAAGGCGTGAAAACTGACGTTCCTCAGGGTGCAGCAATCCTGGGCGCAATCTCTGGCGCACATCACGTTCACCAGATGGCTGAGCACTACGGTGTTCCGGTTATCCTGCACACTGACCACTGCGCGAAGAAACTGCTGCCGTGGATCGACGGTCTGCTGGACGCGGGTGAAAAACACTTCGCGGCTACCGGTAAGCCACTGTTCTCTTCTCACATGATCGACCTGTCTGAAGAGTCTCTGGAAGAGAACATCGAGATCTGCTCTAAATATCTGGCGCGCATGTCCAAAATGGACATGACTCTGGAAATCGAACTGGGTTGCACCGGTGGTGAAGAAGACGGCGTGGACAACAGCCACATGGACGCTTCTGCCCTGTACACTCAGCCAGAAGACGTTGATTACGCTTACACCGAGCTGAGCAAAATCAGCCCACGTTTCACTATCGCAGCTTCCTTCGGTAACGTACACGGTGTGTACAAGCCAGGCAACGTGGTACTGACCCCAACTATCCTGCGCGACTCTCAGGACTATGTTTCCAAGAAACATAACCTGCCGCACAACAGCCTGAACTTCGTCTTCCACGGCGGTTCCGGTTCTTCTGCTCAGGAAATCAAAGACTCTGTAAGCTACGGTGTTATCAAAATGAACATCGATACCGATACCCAGTGGGCAACATGGGACGGTATTCTGGGCTACTACAAAGCCAACGAAGCTTACCTGCAGGGCCAGCTGGGCAACCCGAAAGGCGAAGACCAGCCGAACAAGAAATACTACGATCCGCGCGTATGGCTGCGTGCTGCTCAGACCTCTATGATTACCCGTCTGGAGCAGGCATTCAAAGAGCTGAACGCGGTTGACGTTCTGTAATTTGAGCTGCTGAAAGCGTCAAAAGCCCGCACTGAGTGCGGGCTTTTTTTTCGCCTTTTCAACGAGCTGCAACGGCTCTTTTTGTGATCTGTTTGGCAAAATCTTCGCTTTTTGTTTACCCTTTACTCATCTTCCTGCCTTGATGAGGGAGTGTTTTTTTATGGTCTGGCTTAGATAAGGAAAATTGAATGGAAGATCTCGGTGTTGTAGATAGCATCAATAACGCGGGCTCCTGGCTGGTGCGCAATCAGGCGTTGCTGCTGAGTTACGCCGTCAATATCGTCGCGGCCATTGCGATTATCATCGTGGGGATGATCGTGGCGCGTATCGTGTCGAATACGGTCAATCGCCTGATGCGCGCGCGTCATATTGATGCCACAGTGGCGGACTTTCTCTCCGCGCTGGTGCGTTACGGAATTATTGCCTTTACGCTGATCGCCGCGCTGGGACGTGTCGGGGTGCAGACGGCCTCGGTGATTGCGGTTCTCGGTGCCGCCGGTCTGGCTATCGGTCTGGCTCTGCAGGGCTCCCTCTCCAACCTGGCGGCCGGTGTGCTGCTGGTGACTTTCCGTCCTTTCCGCTCTGGTGAATATGTTGATTTGGGCGGCGTGGCAGGGACTGTGCTGCAGGTGCAGATCTTCTCTACCACCATGCGCACCGTCGATGGCCGAATCGTTGTGATCCCGAACGGTAAAATCATCGCCAACAACATTATCAACTTCTCCCGCGAGCCGGTGCGTCGTAATGAGTTCATTATTGGCGTGGCGTATGATTCCGATATCGATAAGGTGAAGCAACTGCTCACTGACATCATCGAGTCTGACGAACGCATTCTTAAAGATCGCGAAATGACGGTACGCCTGAATGAGCTGGGTGCTTCCCAGATCAACTTTGTGGTGCGCGTCTGGAGCAACAGCAGCGACCTGCAGAACGTGTACTGGGATGTGCTGGAACGCGTGAAGCGTGATTTTGATGCCAACGGCATTAGCTTCCCGTATCCGCAGATGGACGTGAACTTTAAGCGTGTGAAGGAAGGGGCGGAATAACGCCCCCGGTTATCAACAAAGCCCGCGCCAGTACGCGGGCTCTGTTATTGATTTTCCTCTATCGAATCAGAGAGCAGCATGCTGACTGACTGTAATAACCTACCTGCATCCGTTACGCCTTTACTCTCCTGCTGTTCAATCCACCTGGCCTGTACCTGCTGATATCGTGTTGCATCCCGCCATTGATTACACTCTTTGCGTGAAAGAAAGTGAACGTGCGCGCCTTGCTGTTCCAGCTGCTTCGCCATGCGATTCAGGCTGGTATCAAGCCAGGAGCCGAGGGCGTGTTCCGTCGATGCCGCAGCCCGTTGGATCGCAGCTCGGTCCTGGGGTGAAAGCGCATTCCAGGTCTGTTTATTGACCACCAGCAGATAGACATGACCCAGCCAGAGAGCAGGGGAAAGCTGAATATAGGGCGCGGATCGCGGCGCACCAATATCGTCACCGCTATCCACATTCACCAGCAGCCCATCAAGTTGCCCCTTTTGTAGCGCGTCGACAATCTTGCTGTTCCACGGCAGAGTAACCGGCGTGGCGCCGGCATTACGCAAAAAAGACTGATGCCAGAAGCTGGCGGTGCGCCACCGCGTGCCTGTCAGCTGCGCAGGCCCCACACCAGACCTGGTGGTAAAAAATGCCGCCGGATAACCGAGGAAAAATTGCAGCATCACAAGATTATTGTTATCCAGCTCAGCGGCGAATTGCGGATACTCGCTAAATACGCGGTGAAAGAATTGCACCTGGGCATTGCCGCTATCCGGACCCAGCGGAAAGCTTTTAAACAGCTGATGGCGCGGGAGCTGTTCAGGGTTATATTCGGGAACCACAATGCCGATATCTGCGCGTTCTCCCTGCGACAGGGTTTCGAGCGCGTTATAACTGCTGCTAATTTCGCCGTTCCAGTGGGCATCAATTTTGATCCGCCCCTGAGACTCATGCTCAATCGCGTTGAAAAAGGTGTTCTTAATAATGTGAGTGCGCATATTCCCGTAAGGTTCGTGGTCGGTGTAGCGCAGCGTGGTTTGTGCTTTGACGACCCCAGGCAACACCAACGCGGCAAAGAGACAGAAAACCCATCCGGTACGTTTCATACAGATCCTCAGGCAAAGAGAGGGAGATACTGGCAGCATACTCGGGGCGAAGCAGTAACACTCTTGTTGAAATCTGATTCTGTCGGATCGCAAATGCACGCATTATTAACATTACTTATTTATGATTAATATTTTCAATTTCCTCTAATGATTCCCTCGCGGTATAGTCTGCGCTTAAGACGATTTACCGGAATTCTTGTTATGTTAACTTATTATTTTCAAGGGCTTATTTTGGGTGCGGCGATGATCCTGCCCCTCGGCCCACAAAATGCGTTTGTGATGAATCAGGGGATTCGCCGTCAGTATCATCTGATGATCGCCTTCCTATGCGCGGTCAGCGATCTGCTGCTGATCTGCGCGGGAATTTTTGGCGGCAGCGCGCTGCTGATGCAGTCGCCGTGGCTGCTGGCGCTGGTCACCTGGGGTGGCGTCGCATTTTTACTGTGGTATGGCTTTGGCGCGCTAAAAACAGCGATGAGCAGTAATCTGGAGCTGGCCAGCGCCGAGGTGATGAAGCAGGGGCGCTGGAAAATCATCGTTACCATGCTGGCGGTAACCTGGCTCAATCCGCACGTCTATCTGGATACTTTTGTGGTGCTGGGTAGTCTGGGTGGACAGCTGGATGTGGAGCCCAGACGCTGGTTCGCGTTGGGCACCGTCAGCGCCTCTTTCCTGTGGTTCTTCGGTCTGGCGCTGCTTGCGGCCTGGCTGGCCCCGCGCCTGCGCACGGCGAAAGCCCAACGCATCATCAATATTCTGGTGGGACTGGTGATGTGGGTGATCGCGATCCAGCTGGCGAAAGATGGGATAGGTCATATCCAGAGCCTGCTTAACTAAGCGTTCTCTTATGGACATCTGAGTATGAAACGCTAAGCTTGCTGGCATGCGCCCTGTAAAATGGGCACTCTTCGCAACATGGAGGAATAACAGTGAAGTTTAACGTACTCGCCCTCGCGGCATTAGTCAGTTTTGGCGCAGTGTCGGCACAGGCAAACGAATTGCCTAACAGCCCACATATCGTCACCACAGGAACCGCAAGCGTGGATGCCGTACCGGACATCGCCACGTTAGCCATTGAGGTGAATGCTTCTGCAAAGGATGCAGCATCCGCCAAGAAACAGGCAGATGACCGTGTTGCGCAATATCTCTCGTTCCTGGAACAGAACCAGGTCGCCAAGAAAGACATTAACGCCGCGAACCTGCGCACCCAGCCAGATTATGATTACCAGAATGGCAAAAGCATTCTGAAAGGCTATCGTGCGGTGCGGACTGTCGAAGTCACGGTGCGTCAGCTCGACAAGCTGAATGCGCTGCTGGATGGTGCACTGAAGGCGGGCCTGAACGAGATCCGTTCTGTCTCACTGGGCGTTGCGCAACCAGAAAAATACAAAGATGAAGCGCGTAAAGCTGCCATTGATGATGCGCTGCGTCAGGCACAGCAGCTGGCTTCTGGCTTTAACACTAAGCTGGGACCGGTGTACAGCGTACGCTACCATGTCTCTAACTATCAGCCGAGCCCGGTGGTACGCATGATGAAGGCGGATGCCGCGCCGGTATCTGCCCAGGAAACTTACGAGCAGCCGACGATTCAGTTCGACGATCAGGTTGACGTGGTGTTCCAGATTGAACCTGCGCAGGCTCAGCAGCAGCCTGAAAGCGCACCAAAAGCTCAGTAATAGCCCTTCACGTTCCCTCTCCCATAAAGGAGAGGGTTTTTCGTTAGTCCTGTCGCAACACCTTATGCCCGTGCGCCAGCAGCGCGTCAGTCACGTTGCGCATCATGCGGCTTTCCGGCGCAAAACGGTGCCAGTAAAGCATGCGGCGCTGATGTAAGCCTGGCGTCAGATCGATAAGTTCGCCGTTCTGAATTTCTCTCTCAATCTGCAAATGCGGGATCATGCAGCAGGTGGTGCCCTGACGTGCCAGCTGGACGAAAGCTTCTGATGAGTTAACGATATGGCACGGCACGCTGCCCGGCGGCAGGTCGAAGTTCTGCTGTAGAAATGCCTGATGCATATCATCAAGATGGTCAAAGGCCACGGCCGGGGCTTTCAGCAGTGCGGCGCGGGTCACGCCGTTGGGGAAGTAGCGATCGGCAAAGGCTTTGGAACCGACAAACAGGTAGTCCAGCGCTCCCAACTGATCCACCAGGCAGCTTGGCAGCGCCTGCGGCTGGATACTGACTGCGCCAACCACCTCGCCGCGACGCAGACGTTCCTGGGTGCGGGTTTCGTCTTCTACCTGCAGATTCAGACGGATCGGGGAGTCGGCCAGGACCGGCGCAAGCGCAGGCAGCAGCCAGGTGGCCAGACTGTCGGCGTTAACCGCCAGCGACAGCAGCAGGGGGGTCGAGCCGGTCTGTTCATCGCCCAGCCACTCATCTTCCAGCAGTTCAACCTGACGCAGCAGGGCCAGCAGTTTTTGCCCCTGTTCGGTGGGACGCGGCGGTACGGTACGAACCAGCAGCGGCTGCCCGAACATATTTTCAAGCTGTTTGATTCGCTGTGAGACGGCGGATTGCGTAATACACAGCTTTTGCGCTGCGCGTTCAAATCCGCGTTCACGAATAACGGCATCAAGCGCCTGTAGTGTTCTGTAGTCCGGACGTTTCATTGCTCTGGCTGACTCCCAAATAGTTCATTACGTCGCACTATGACATAAATTTATGTTTGATACAGACGAAATTGGTGACCTCGCAGATCACATGGCACAGGTGAATGTTCTATAATGCGCGTCACGCAAAAAACACCACAGGCAAGAGATCATGACGCAGGATGAACTGAAAAAAGCAGTAGGATGGGCCGCTCTCCAGTATGTACAGCCGGGCACCATTGTCGGCGTGGGCACTGGATCTACGGCAGCACACTTTATTGATGCGCTGGGTACGATGAAGGGCCAGATCGAGGGCGCAGTATCCAGCTCAGATGCCTCCACGGAAAAGCTAAAAAGCCTCGGTATCACTGTTTTTGATCTGAACGAAGTGGATCGTCTGGGGATTTACGTCGACGGCGCGGATGAGATTAACGGCCATATGCAGATGATAAAAGGCGGCGGTGCGGCATTGACGCGCGAGAAAATTATTGCCTCCGTGGCCGACAAGTTTATCTGCATCGCCGATGCCTCCAAGCAGGTCGATATTCTGGGTACCTTCCCACTGCCGGTTGAAGTGATCCCGATGGCACGCAGCGCAGTTGCGCGCGAGCTGGTCAAACTGGGCGGCCGTCCGGAATACCGCCAGGGTGTGGTAACGGATAACGGCAACGTGATCCTCGATGTTTACGGTCTGGAAATTGTGGACGCTATCGCGATGGAAAATGCCATTAATGGCCTGCCAGGCGTGGTAACAGTAGGGTTATTTGCCAATCGTGGTGCCGATGTCGCACTGATTGGCACTGCCGATGGCGTCAAAACCATCGTGAAATGATCTGACGGGGGGGGCCTCCCCCCGCTAACTTTTTTTGCAAAGGCCATATTCGGTGACTTGTATCACATTTCTGATGGTCTTCTGACGATCCTGCCGCATTCGTATTTTTCCTTAGCATTTTTGACTGCCATTTCACGCTGGATGACTTTTCTTCAGAGTCCCGACGCAAACGTTCATATTGCTGCAATAGTTTTTTTTGATATGTTGGCTGGAGCGGATTCAAATCCAGCACAACATAGTTCAGACAATCAGACAGGGTCGGGTAAATGGCAAAGGTATCACTGGAGAAAGACAAGATTAAATTTCTGCTGGTCGAAGGGGTGCATCAGAAAGCACTGGATAACCTTCGTGCGGCAGGTTACACCAACATCGAATTTCACAAAGGTGCGCTGGACACCGAACAGCTGAAAGAGTCGATCCGTGATGCCCACTTCATTGGTCTGCGATCCCGTACCCATCTGACAGAAGACGTGATTGCGGCGGCGGAAAAACTGGTGGCGATCGGCTGCTTCTGCATCGGCACCAACCAGGTTGATCTTAGCGCGGCGGCAAAGCGTGGGATCCCGGTGTTCAACGCCCCGTTCTCCAACACCCGTTCCGTGGCGGAGTTAGTGATTGGCGAGCTGCTGCTGCTGCTGCGCGGTATTCCTGAAGCCAACGCCAAAGCACACCGTGGGATCTGGAATAAGCTGGCATCCGGTTCTTTCGAAGCGCGTGGTAAAAAACTGGGTATTATTGGTTACGGCCACATCGGCACGCAACTGGGTATTCTCGCAGAGTCGCTGGGGATGCATGTCTTCTTCTACGACATCGAAAACAAACTGCCGCTGGGTAACGCCACTCAGGTTCAGCATCTTTCCGACTTGCTTAATATGAGCGATGTGGTGAGTTTGCACGTGCCGGAAAACGCCTCCACCAAAAACATGATGGGTGCAGAAGAGCTGGCGCTGATGAAGCCGGGCTCGCTGCTGATCAACGCCGCACGTGGTACGGTCGTGGACATCCCGGCCCTGTGCGAAGCGCTGAAGCGTAAGCATCTGGCGGGGGCGGCAATCGACGTCTTCCCAACCGAGCCTGCCACCAACACCGATCCGTTCACCTCGCCGCTGTGCGAGTTTGATAACGTGATCCTGACGCCACACATCGGTGGTTCAACGCAGGAAGCGCAGGAAAATATTGGCCTTGAAGTGGCCGGTAAGCTGAGCAAATATTCCGATAACGGTTCAACCCTTTCTGCGGTGAACTTCCCGGAAGTTTCGCTCCCGCTGCACGGCGGTCGCCGTTTGCTTCATATCCATGAAAACCGTCCTGGCGTGCTGACAGCCCTTAACCAGATTTTCGCCGATCAGGGTGTGAACATTGCTGCGCAGTATCTGCAAACCAACGCGCAGATGGGTTATGTCGTTATCGATATCGAAGCGGATGAAGATGTGGCTGAGAAAGCATTGCAGGGGATGAAGGCGATTCCAGGCACTATTCGCGCTCGCCTGTTGTACTGATTTACTGCTTTTAGCCCGGCGCGCGTATTGCCGCCGGGTAAAACGATGTCACCACTGCCATATCTTTGACGGCGTGACCACTGCCGGCAGAGGAATATCCCATTTCTCGACCGGCAATGCCTCCACGCGCTGACAGTCGTGCGCGTAGCCCACCGGCCGCAGGCCATACTGCTGCCAGTTTTGCAGGGTACGATCGTAGAACCCCCCGCCCATTCCCAGACGCTGGCCGTTGTCATCAAAAGCCACCAGCGGCGTCACCAGCACATCCAGCTTTGCCAGCGGCAACACGTCGCGCACGTCCAGTTTAGGTTCTGTAATTCTCAGACGATTCACCACCAGTTCGCTCTGCGGATGGTAGTTCAGGAACAGCAGGTTGCCGGGGCTGAACGGGTGCAGCACCGGCAGATAGACCTTTTTCCCGGCGCGCCACAGCTGGTCAATCAGCGGTTGGGTATCGAGTTCACCATCGAAAGAGAGAAACAGAGCAACAGTGTGCGCCATCACCACGGGCGAATACGCCATCATGCGGGCGGCGGCCTGCTGGGCAAAATGGGCTTGCTGGTCAGCGGTTAAGGCGCGACGATGCTGACGAATTAACTGGCGAATATGCTGACGAGAGGGGGGTACTTCAGGAAGTTGGGTCATGGTCATAACAGGGTAGGTAGAAAGGTGAGGGAATCTCCGAGATGCCGCCGCAGGCTGTAACCCTTGAACCCTTGGTTCAAGGTGAATGTGTCGTCATAGTCTTAAGGCTTCTCGGACGAACCGAGCGTGCTCACCGACCATGGAGCGCCACATTCTTGTGGTATGAAATATCGGCTCAGGGGACTGGCCCGCATGCGAACATCTCAGAGAAATTTTTCCTTCAGGGTCACTCTACCATAGTAGACCACGAAGTGTTATTCAAAGTTTTGCCCCGGTCTGTCTGTTATGCGACCTTGATCAAGCAACGCCTGTTCAATGGTCTGCTGGAGCATTTTAATACGTTGTTCCATGCTCGCCGCGTAATCGCGGGTCTTCGCTTTTTCCTGAGCCAGTTCGTAACTGATGTTCAACGCGGCGATGAAGACCAGCTGCTCAGTATTTGTGACTCTAGTGCGTTCTTTTAAATCTTGCAACCGCTGATTAAGGTCGTCCGCAGCCTGATTTAAGGCATCCCTTTGTTCAGGCGGGCAATTCACTCGCAGTGAACGGCCAAAAATTTGGATATCGACGGGTTGTGCAGACATGCCACCTTCCTGCTGTTTGACTGCGCTGCCTTCACATCCGACTCAAGGGTCTGCGAAGGGGCGACACTATAGCTACCCTGGTGCGGAGATACAAGCCCTATTCTGGTTCACCAGGGTCCAAAGTGGTAGCATATCATGAATATTCTTCCCAACGATGACGAATGCGCATGTCTATACAGAACGAAATGCCGGGTTACACCGAAGTAAGCCAGTTACTGAACCAGCAGGGCGTGGGTTTAACCCCTGCTGAAATGCACGGTCTGATTAGCGGAATGTTGTGTGGTGGAAACAACGACAGCTCATGGCTGCCGCTGATTCACGACCTGACGAACGAAGGTCTGGCGTTTGGTCACGACCTGGCTCAGGCGCTGCGTAAAATGCACGGCGCCACCAGCGATGCGCTGGAAGACGACGGCTTCCTTTTTCAGCTTTATCTGCCTGAAGGCGACGACGTCAGCGTGTTCGATCGCGCCGATGCGCTGGCCGGTTGGGTCAACCACTACCTGCTGGGGCTTGGCGTTACACAGCCCAAGCTTGAGAAGGTAACCGGTGAAACCGGGGAAGCGATCGACGATCTGCGTAACATCGCTCAGCTGGGCTATGACGAGGACGAAGACCAGGAAGAGCTGGAGATGTCTGTCGAAGAGATTATTGAGTATGTGCGCGTCGCGTCGCTGCTGTGCCACGACACCTTTACGCGCGTACAGCCTACTGCGCCGGAAGTGCGCAAACCAACCTTACATTAATAACAACGACAGGAGGGTGTCATGACTCAGCAAGAGTATCTTCGCCGCCGTCAGGCGCTGCTGGCGACCATGCAGCCGGGCAGCGCCGCGCTAATTTTTTCCGCACCGGAAGCGACGCGCAGCGCCGACAGTGAATATCCGTACCGCCAGAGCAGTGATTTCGGCTATTTCACCGGCTTTAACGAGCCTGAGTCGGTACTGGTGCTGATTAAAAGTCACGACACCCACAACCACAGCGTGCTGTTTAACCGCGTGCGCGATCTCACCGCCGAGATCTGGTTTGGCCGCCGTTTAGGCCAGCAGGCCGCGCCGGAAAAGCTGAGCGTCGATCGTGCGCTGGCATTTAGCGAGATCAACGACCAGCTCTATCAACTGCTCAACGGTCTGGATGCGATATACCACGCCCAGGGCGAATATGCCTGGGCCGACGAGATTGTCTTTGCCGCGCTGGATAAGCTTCGCAAAGGCTCACGTCAGAATCTGAAAGCGCCCGCCGCGCTCATCGACTGGCGTCCCGCGGTGCATGAGCAGCGCTTGTTCAAGTCCGCAGAAGAGCTGGACGTGATGCGCCGCGCAGGCGAGATCAGCGCGCTGGCGCATACCCGGGCGATGGAAAAATGCCGTCCGGGGATGTTCGAGTATCAACTGGAAGGCGAAATTCACCATGAGTTTACCCGCCACGGCGCACGCTATCCGGCTTACAACACCATTGTGGGTGGCGGCGAAAATGGCTGCATCCTGCATTACACCGAGAACGAAAGCCTCTTGCAAGATGGCGATCTGGTGCTGATTGACGCCGGTTGCGAATACCAGGGCTACGCGGGCGATATCACCCGTACCTTCCCGGTTAACGGCAAATTTACCCCGGCCCAGCGCGCCGTTTACGACATCGTTTTGCGTTCGCTGGACACGGCGCTGGCCCTGTACCGCCCCGGCACCTCCATTCAGGCGGTGACCGGCGAGGTGGTGCGTATTATGGTCAGCGGCCTGGTGGAGCTGGGTATTCTCAACGGCGACGTGGATCAGCTGGTAGCCGATAACGCCCATCGTCCCTTCTTTATGCATGGCCTGAGCCACTGGCTGGGGCTGGATGTGCATGACGTGGGCGCGTACGGTCCAGAGCGTTCGCGCGTGCTGGAACCGGGAATGGTGCTGACCGTTGAGCCGGGTTTATATATCGCGCCGGATGCCGATGTTCCTGCCCAGTATCGCGGGATTGGCATTCGTATCGAAGATGACATTGTGATCACCGAAACCGGCAATGAAAACCTGACCGCCTCAGTAGTGAAAAGCGCTGACGCTATCGAAGCGCTGATGGCGGCGGCCCGCGCATGAGTATCATCATCGTGGGCGGGGGGATGACGGGCGCGACGCTGGCGCTGGCGATCTCTACGCTGACCAACGGCCAGCTTCCGGTTCATCTGATTGAAGCCGTCGCGCCGCAGGCCAACAGCCATCCGGGATTCGACGCCCGCGCTATTGCCCTGGCGCAGGGTACCTGCCAGCACCTGGCGCGCAGCGGGATCTGGCAGGCGATTGCCGATTGCGCCACCCCGATTGAAACCGTTCACGTTAGCGACCGCGGCCACGCCGGGTTTGTCACCCTCGAAGCGCAGGATTATCGTATTGATGCGCTGGGGCAGGTAGTGGAGCTGCATGACGTCGGCCTGCGTCTGTTCCGCCTGCTGCAGGATGCCTCCGGCGTGACCTTGCATTGTCCGGCGCGCGTCGAGCACTTTACCCGCAGCGAAACAGCGGTCAGCGTCACGCTGGATAACGGCAGCACGCTTGACGGACAGCTGCTGGTGGCCGCCGACGGTTCCCGCTCGGCGCTCGGTCAGCAGTGTGGGATCCAGTGGCAGCAGCAGCCTTATCATCAGGCGGCGGTCATCGCCAACGTTGCGACCGCCGAGGCACACCGTGGGCGCGCCTTTGAACGTTTTACCCAGTATGGCCCGCTGGCGATGCTGCCGATGTCGCAGGGGCGCAGCTCGCTGGTCTGGTGCCATCCGCTGGAAAAAGCTGATGAGGTGCAGAGCTGGTCTGATGAACGCTTCTGTACCGAATTGCAAAAAGCCTTTGGCTGGCGGCTCGGGCGCATTACCCATGCGGGCAAGCGTACCGTTTATCCGCTGGCGTTAACCACCGCCTCACAGTCTGTCTCCCATCGCGTGGCGTTGGTCGGTAATGCCGCGCAGACGCTGCATCCGATTGCCGGTCAGGGCTTTAATCTCGGCCTGCGCGATGTGATGACGCTGGCCGAAACGCTGGCGCAGGCTTTTGCGCAGCAGCAGGATTGCGGGGCGTATCCGCTGTTATGCCATTATCAAAAACGTCGCCAGGCCGATAAAGAGGCGACCATCGGCGTAACCGACGGGCTGGTACATCTGTTTGCGAATCGTTGGGCGCCGCTGGTGGCCGGGCGTAACGCGGGGTTGATGGCGATGGAATTATTCATTCCGGCACGCGATGTGCTGGCGCAGAGGACTCTCGGTTGGGTCGCTCGCTAAGGAGTTAACATAGTGCAGAATGTTGATGTCGCCATTGTCGGCGGCGGAATGGTTGGACTGGCGCTGGCCTGTGGTCTGCAGGGCAGCGGTCTGCGCGTGGCGGTGCTGGAACAAAAGCAGCCGCAGCCTGTCGCTCCCGATGCGCCGCCTGAGCTCAGGGTCTCGGCGATCAACGCCGCCAGCGAAAAGCTGCTAACGCGCGTTGGCGTCTGGTCCGATATTATTGCCCAGCGCGCCAGCTGCTATCACGGCATGGAAGTGTGGGACAAAGACAGCTTCGGCCATATTGCCTTTGATGATGAAAGCGTGGGTTACAGCCATCTTGGGCATATCATCGAAAACGCGGTCATTCACCATGCCCTGTGGCAAAAAGCACAGCAGTGCAGCGACGTCACGCTGATTGCCCCCGCGCAGCTGCAGCAGGTGGCGTGGGGCGAAAACGACGCCTTTATTACGTTGCAAAACGGAGACATGTTGACGGCCCGGCTGGTAGTGGGGGCCGATGGCGCCAACTCGTGGCTGCGCAATAAAGCCGATATTCCCCTGACGTACTGGGACTACCGACACCATGCGCTGGTTGCCACCATCCGCACGACGGAGCCGCATCAGGCCGTGGCGCGGCAGATTTTCCATAATGACGGGATCCTGGCCTTCTTACCGCTTAGCGATCCACATCTCTGCTCGATCGTCTGGTCGCTGTCGCCGGAAAAAGCCCAGCAGATGCAGGAAGCCAGCGCTGAGGCGTTCAACCAGGCGCTGTGCATGGCGTTTGATAACCGGCTGGGGCTCTGTGCCGTTGAGAGCGAGCGTCAGGTCTTCCCGCTTACCGGCCGCTATGCCCGGCAGTTCGCTGCGCATCGTCTGGCGCTGGTCGGCGATGCGGCACACACCATCCATCCGCTGGCCGGGCAGGGCGTTAACCTGGGCTTTATGGACGCAGCGGAACTGGTAAGCGAACTGCGCCGTCTGCAGCGTGAAGGCAAAGATATTGGTCAGCATCTTTATCTGCGACGTTATGAGCGCAGCCGCAAGCACAGCGCGGCGCTGATGCTGGCGGGGATGCAGGGTTTCCGCGAGCTGTTTGCCGGTGCCAATCCGGCGAAAAAACTGCTGCGCGATCTCGGGCTGAAGCTGGCGGATACCCTTCCCGGCGTTAAGCCTCAGCTTCTGCGTCAGGCGATGGGTCTGAACGATCTTCCGGACTGGCTGCGCTAATTTAGAACCCCGTCACACTTTCTTCTCCCGGCCTGTGGGCCGGGAAAATTCCCTCGTTTGAAATATTCTAATTTCACTGACTTTTTCGCATTAGATTATCTAATCTCACTATTTTTATGTTACGGAAATTCCGCCCGTTTTTCCGCATGAAATATCATTCATGACGTACTTAGCCTCTTTATACTTTGCTTTTGTGCGGAATCTTTCGCATTTTTATAGTGAATAACTCTGTGCTCTTTTGTGGCAACTTTAGTCATAAGCTAATGTGATGGCCCATTTTGCCTTATGGTTAACCTCCGTTTTCAGTGGTAAGTTCAGAGAAAAGAGAACGTTTGCGTCGGCGTCCTGGAGTGAGGCCGATGCCGGGTTTCGTGGTGAGTTTTCGGCATGAAACACAAGACAGCCCTGCTTATTCAACGAGGACAAGATGGCTCAACAGACGCCTTTATACGAACAACACACCTTATGCGGCGCACGCATGGTCGACTTCCACGGTTGGATGATGCCGCTGCACTATGGCTCGCAGATTGATGAGCACCATGCGGTGCGCACCGATGCCGGTATGTTCGACGTCTCCCACATGACCATTGTCGACTTACACGGCAGTCGCACCCGGGATTTTTTACGCTATCTGCTGGCGAACGACGTGGCGAAGCTGACCCAGCCCGGCAAAGCGCTGTACAGCGGGATGCTTAATGCCTCCGGCGGGGTGATCGACGACCTGATCGTTTATTACCTGACTGATGATTTCTTCCGCCTCGTTGTTAACTCCGCCACCCGTGAAAAAGACCTCTCCTGGATCACCCAACACGCAGAACCCTTCGCCATCGACATCACCGTGCGTGATGACCTGTCGCTGATTGCGGTGCAGGGGCCGAACGCGCAGGCGAAAGCGGCCTCGCTGTTCAGCGATGAGCAGCGCCAGGCCACCGAAGGCATGAAGCCCTTCTTCGGCGTGCAGGCGGGCGACCTGTTTGTAGCGACCACCGGCTATACCGGTGAAGCGGGCTTTGAGATTGCGATGCCGAATGAAAAAGCGGCCGATTTCTGGCGTGCGCTAGTGGAAGCAGGGGTTAAACCGGCGGGTCTGGGCGCGCGCGATACGTTGCGTCTTGAAGCCGGGATGAATTTATACGGCCAGGAAATGGACGAAGGTGTTTCCCCGCTGGCAGCCAACATGGGCTGGACCATCGCATGGGAACCAACCGATCGTGATTTTATTGGCCGTGAAGCACTGGAACTGCAGCGTGAGCGGGGCACCGATCAACTGGTCGGCCTGGTGATGACCGAGAAAGGCGTGCTGCGCAGCGAGTTGCCGGTACGTTTCACCGATGCCAATGGCAATCACCGTGAAGGCGTGATCACCAGCGGTACGTTCTCTCCGACGCTGGGCTACAGCGTTGCGCTGGCGCGCGTTCCGGCGGGCATCGGCGAGACTGCCGTCGTGCAGATCCGCAACCGCGAAATGCCGGTCCGCGTAACCAAACCGATTTTTGTTCGCGCCGGTAAACCGGTCGCTTAATCCCTTTTTATCAGGAGAAATTCAATGAGCAATGTGCCAGCAGAACTGAAATACAGCAAAGAACACGAGTGGCTGCGCAAAGAAGCCGACGGCACTTATACCGTTGGGATCACCGAACATGCGCAAGAGCTGTTGGGTGACATGGTCTTCGTGGATCTGCCAGAAGTGGGCGCCACCGTAACCGCGGGCGACGACTGTGCCGTGGCCGAATCCGTAAAAGCAGCTTCCGATATTTACGCGCCAGTTGGCGGTGAAATCGTGGCGGTGAACGACGCCCTGAGCGACTCCCCGGAGCTGGTCAACAGCGAGCCGTATGGCGAAGGTTGGATCTTCAAAATCAAAGCCAGCGATGAAGCGGAAGTTGCCGCGCTGCTGGACGCAACCGCCTATGAAGCACTGTTAGAAGACGAGTAAGCCATTATCCCTCTCCCCTTTGGGGAGAGGGTAGGGTGAGGGGAACAGACGACACCCTCACCCCAGCCCTCTCCCTGAGGGAGAGGGAGAAAACACATTCACTGCACGTTTCAGGAACCATCGCTCATGACACAGACTTTAAGCCAGCTTGAAAACCGTGGCGCTTTTATTGAACGTCACATTGGGCCGGATGCTCAGCAACAGCAGGAGATGCTGAACACGGTTGGCGCGGAATCGTTAAACGCACTGATTTCGCAGATCGTGCCGAAAGACATTCAGCTCGCTACCCCGCCGCAGGTGGGTGATGCGACAACCGAATACGCTGCGCTGGCAGAACTGAAAGGCATCGCCAGCCTGAATAAGCGCTTTAAGTCTTACATTGGCATGGGCTACACCAACGTGCAGTTACCCCCGGTTATCCTGCGCAACATGCTGGAAAACCCGGGCTGGTACACCGCGTACACCCCGTATCAGCCAGAAGTGTCGCAGGGTCGTCTGGAAGCGCTGCTGAACTTCCAGCAGGTGACGCTGGATCTGACCGGCCTTGATATCGCCTCCGCGTCTCTGCTGGACGAAGCAACGGCGGGTGCCGAAGCGATGGCGATGGCAAAACGCGTCAGCAAGCTGAAAGGGGCGAACCGCTTCTTTGTTGCTGCGGACATTCACCCGCAAACGCTGGACGTGGTGCGTACCCGCGCCGAAACCTTTGGCTTTGAAGTGATTGTTGATGATGCTGAGAAAGTGCTGGATCACCAGGATGTGTTCGGCGTGCTGCTGCAGCAGGTAGGCACCACCGGTGAAGTCCACGACTACAGCACACTGATTGCCGAGCTGAAAGCACGCAAAATTGTGGTCAGCGTGGCCGCCGATTTTATGGCGCTGGTGCTGTTAACCTCCCCGGGCAAACAGGGCGCGGACATCGTGTTCGGCTCTGCACAACGCTTCGGCGTGCCGATGGGCTACGGCGGCCCGCACGCGGCCTTCTTCGCCGGCAAAGATGAATTCAAACGCTCCATGCCAGGCCGCATTATCGGCGTATCGAAAGATGCTGCCGGTAACACTGCCCTGCGCATGGCGATGCAGACTCGCGAGCAGCACATTCGACGCGAGAAAGCGAACTCCAACATCTGTACCTCTCAGGTTCTGCTGGCTAACATCGCCAGCCTGTACGCCGTCTACCACGGCCCGGTTGGCCTGAAGCGTATCGCCAGCCGCATTCACCGTCTGGCCGACATTCTGGCCTGTGGTCTGCAGCAAAAAGGCCAGAAACTGCGCCACGCGCACTTCTTCGATACCCTGTGTGTCGAAGTGGCCGACAAAGCGACGGTACTGGCGCGTGCCGAAGCGGCAGAAATCAACCTGCGTAGTGACATCCTGAATGCGGTAAGCATCACCCTGGACGAAACCACCACCCGTGAGGATGTGCAGGTGCTGTTCAGCGTGCTGCTGGGTGAAGGCCACGGCCTGAATGTGGATGTTCTTGATAAAGACGTGGCGCACGACAGCCGCTCTGTTCAGCAAAACATGCTGCGTGATGACGCGATCCTGGCCCATCCGGTATTCAATCGTTACCACAGCGAAACCGAGATGATGCGTTACATGCACTCGCTGGAGCGCAAAGATCTGGCCCTGAATCAGGCGATGATCCCGCTGGGTTCCTGCACCATGAAGCTGAACGCTGCCGCCGAGATGATCCCGATCACCTGGCCGGAATTCGCCGAGCTGCACCCGTTCTGCCCGGCCGATCAGGCGGAAGGGTATCATCAAATGATCAACCAGCTCTCCGACTGGCTGGTGAAGCTGACCGGTTATGACGCGCTCTGCATGCAGCCAAACTCAGGCGCGCAGGGTGAATACGCGGGCCTGCTGGCGATCCGCCATTATCACGAGAGCCGCAACGAAGGCCATCGCGATATCTGCCTGATCCCAAGCTCCGCCCACGGCACCAACCCGGCCTCTGCCCAGATGGCAGGCATGGACGTGGTGGTGGTGGCCTGCGATAAAAACGGCAACATCGACCTTGCGGATCTGCGCGCGAAAGCCGAGCAGACCGGGGACAAACTCTCCTGCATCATGGTGACCTATCCGTCCACCCACGGCGTGTACGAAGAGACCATCCGTGAAGTGTGCGAAATCGTGCACCAGCATGGCGGTCAGGTATACCTCGATGGCGCCAACATGAATGCTCAGGTAGGGATCACCACGCCGGGCTATATTGGCGCAGACGTGTCGCACCTCAACCTGCACAAAACCTTCTGCATCCCGCACGGCGGTGGCGGTCCAGGTATGGGGCCAATCGGCGTGAAAGCGCATCTGGCACCGTTTGTTCCGGGTCACAGCGTCGTGCAAATCGAAGGGATGCTCACCCGTCAGGGTGCCGTTTCGGCTGCCCCGTTTGGCAGCGCCTCCATTCTGCCAATCAGCTGGATGTACATCCGCATGATGGGCGCGGAAGGGCTGAAGCAGGCCAGCCAGGTCGCTATCCTGAATGCGAACTACATCGCAACGCGCCTGAAAGAGGCGTATCCGGTGCTCTATACCGGTCGCGATGGCCGGGTGGCGCACGAATGCATCCTTGATATTCGTCCCCTGAAAGACGAAACCGGCATCAGCGAGCTGGATATCGCCAAGCGCCTGATCGACTACGGCTTCCACGCGCCGACCATGTCGTTCCCGGTTGCAGGCACGCTGATGGTGGAGCCAACCGAGTCGGAAAGCAAAGTCGAGCTGGACCGCTTTATCGACGCGATGCTGGCTATCCGCAGTGAAATCGACCGCGTGAAGCAGGGCGAATGGCCGCTGGAAGATAACCCGCTGGTGAATGCGCCTCACACCCAGAACGAGCTGGTGGCGGAGTGGAACCACGGTTACACCCGCGAGCAGGCCGTCTTCCCGGCAGGCATGGCGAACAAGTACTGGCCAACGGTGAAACGTCTGGACGATGTCTACGGCGATCGCAACCTGTTCTGTTCTTGTGTGCCAATGAGCGAATATCAGTAATACTTAAAGTCTGACTGTAGGCCGGGTGAGCGTCATCAGCGCTGCCCGGCCTTTTTTATTTCTGGGAGATCGTGAATGGCAATTGCACTTGTAACCGGGGCCAGCCGGGGGATCGGCAAAGCCACCGCGCTGGAGCTGGCCCGCGAGGGCTACACCGTGGCGGTGAACTATCACCACAACATCAAAGCCGCAACGGACGTAATCCATCAGATCGTCGAAGAAGGCGGTAAAGCCTTTGCGGTCCGCGCGGATATCAGCGATGAAGCGCAGGTGCTGGCGATGTTTGACAGCCTCGACCGTGAAGGCGAGCCGCTCACTGCGCTGGTCAATAACGCGGGGATCCTGTTCGAGCAAAGCAGCATCGAAAACCTCTCCGCCGAGCGGATTAACCGTGTGTTGGCCACCAACGTGACGGGCTATTTCCTCTGCTGCCGCGAAGCGGTGAAGCGGATGTCGTTCAAGCATGGCGGCAAAGGCGGGGCGATTGTGAATGTCTCTTCAGCAGCATCACGACTGGGCGCGCCGGGGGAATACGTGGATTATGCGGCATCGAAAGGGGCGGTTGATTCCCTGACGACCGGCTTATCACTGGAGGTGGCGGCGCAGGGCATTCGGGTCAACTGCGTACGGCCTGGGCTGATTTATACTGAAATCCATGCCTCCGGCGGTGAGCCCGGGCGCGTGGATCGCCTGAAATCCGTCCTGCCGATGCAGCGTGGTGGCCAGCCGGAAGAGGTCGCGCAGGCCATTGTGTGGCTGCTGAGTGAGAAAGCGTCGTACGTGACGGGTAGTTTTATTGAGTTAGCGGGCGGGAAGTAAACCCCTCACCCTAACCCTCTCCCCAAAGGGGAGAGGGGACTGCCCGGTGCGATCTTTTCTCCCTCGCCCCTTTGAGGTGTACAGTCCGGGGACATAGTGAACACTTGTTCGGGGACATGGTAGACACTTACAACTAAGGCATAAGAACCCGTTTATGGAGCCACTTATGCCCTGGGATGCGAGAGATACCATGTCATTACGTAA